>JAHEKH010000027.1 GCA_024638445.1 Gammaproteobacteria bacterium
CGAAGAAGCGTAAGACTGCGAAGAAACGCAAGACTACGAAGAAACGTAAGACGAAGAAGCGTAAGACTGCGAAGAAACGCAAGACTACGAAGAAACGCAAGACTACGAAGAAACGCAAGACTGCGAAGAAGCGTAAGACTGCGAAGAAACGTAAGACGAAAAAGCGTAAGACCGCTAAACGTCGTACGAAGAAGCGCTAAGACGCGTATCCCGGGGCCTGGCGCTCCGTGGACGAGAACAGGCCCGCTTTTGCGGGCCTGTTTTTTTTCGCCCACTCGACGGCGGCCTGTTTTGCCGTAACATACGTCCAGTTGCCAGTTTCAACCGGGGAGACCGATGACGCAGGAAGAAGGAAAGCGGCTGGCCGCGGAAGCGGCGCTACGCTACATCGAGGAGGACACGGTGTTGGGCATGGGCACCGGTTCCACGGTCAACCATCTGATCGATGCGATGGCTGATCGGCGAATGCGGATCGAGGCGGCCGTCTCGAGCTCCGAGGCGACAACCCGGCGACTGAACGAAATCGGAATCGACGTAATCGACCTGAACAGCGCCGGGGACCTGTCGGTTTACATTGACGGCGCCGACGAAGCTGACCGGCACCTGCGGCTCATCAAGGGCGGCGGTGGCGCGCTGACCCGCGAAAAAATCATTGCAGCGGCATCCCGCCAGTTTGTCTGCATCGTCGATTCGTCAAAGAGTGTCGGCGTGCTCGGCGCCTTCCCGCTCCCGGTAGAAGTGATTCCCATGGCCCGGTCGTACGTAGCCCGGCGCCTGGTGGCGCTGGGCGGCCAGCCTGAATGGCGCGAGGGGTTTGTCACCGACAACGGCAACGCCATTCTCGACGTCCATAACCTGGAGATTGCCGACCCCGTGTCCCTGGAAAACCGGATCAACCAGATTGCCGGCGTGGTCACTGTGGGCCTGTTCGCATCGAGACCTGCCGATATCCTCCTGGTCGGCGGCAACGATGGCGTGGAGACGCTGAGTCGCCGGTGACACCGAAAGAGCTGGAGTTCCTGGAAGACTTCGAGCGCTGCACGCTGCCGGCGGACCGGTGGACCCACCGTGCCCATATTCACCTGGCCTGGTTGCGGTTGAGCGTAGCTCCTCCGGCCGTCGCGCTGGCGAAGATCCGGCGCGGGATATTGCGGTTCAATACCGTGGTCCTCGACCGGCGCCTCCAGTATCACGAGACAGTAACTGTCGCCTTCACCCGCCTGGTCGCCGCGGCCCGAAAGCCTGACGAGAGCTTCGACGAGTTTTGCCAGCGCAACCCTGCGCTCCTGGCCCGCAGTCCACCAGTACTGGCACGCCACTACACCCGGACTGCTCTCGAATCGCCGGCTGCACGCGCCGGTTTCGTGCCCCCCGACCTGGAGCCACTGCCCGCGGAACCTTCCGCCTGACCGAAGAAAGCTATGCGCGGAAAAAAAAAGCCCGGCAGTGCCGGGCTTCCTGGTTTTGGCTGGGGGACCAGGATTCGAACCTGGGTTGGCGGAGTCAGAGTCCGCAGTCCTACCGCTAGACGATCCCCCAATAGGGAACAGAGTCTGCTGCGATCAGCGCTTGGAGTACTGCGTCGCCCGGCGCGCCTTGCGCAAACCGACTTTCTTGCGCTCGACCTCGCGGGCGTCACGCGTGACAAAGCCGGCATCGCGCAGCGGCTTCCGCAGCGATTCGTCGTGGTCCATCAGCGCCCGGGTCAGCCCGTGGCGGATTGCGCCGGCCTGCCCCGTGGTGCCGCCGCCTTCGACGGTAACGGTGACGTCGAAGCGATTCTCTGCACCGGCTACCTGCAGCGGCTGGCGGACAATCATCCGGGCCGTCTCGCGGCCGAAGAACTTGTCGAGCGGCTTGCGGTTGACCGTGATTTCTCCCGAACCGGGACGCAGAAATACGCGTGCGGTAGAGGTTTTGCGACGGCCGGTGCCGTAATTTACTTCGCTCATGGTACTCAGACTTCCAGCGTTTTGGGTTGTTGCGACTGGTGGCGATGCTCCGGCCCGGCATAGACCTTCAGCTTGCGGAACATTGCCCGGCCCAGTCGGTTTTTCGGCAGCATGCCTTTGACGGCGCGCTCGATGACAAGCTCGGGCTTGCGTTTCATCAGGTCGCCCAGCGGCTCCTGTTTCATGTTGCCGATATAACCGGTGTGCCGGTAATAGATCTTGTCGGCGAGCTTGTTGCCCGTCACGCGCACCTGGTTGGCGTTGACCACGATGATGTAGTCGCCGGTATCGACATGCGGCGTGAATTCAGGCTTGTGCTTGCCACGCAGGCGACGCGCCACTTCGGTCGCAAGGCGGCCCAGCGTTTTGCCGGCCGCATCGACGACATACCAGTCGCGTCGCACGTTTTCATTCGTTGCGGTATAGGTTTTCATGGCTGTTCTGTTCCCACCCGGTCCGGGCGAAGCAGGCAAATATACGGCAGGGCTCCGGCCAATGCAACATCTGCCGCTCCGAGGCACTGAAAAAATAGTCCTCTAAAACATAGGGTTATATCTTCAGACGATTGACGATATTGCCTTTCACCAGGTGCTCCTCGACGATCTCGTCGATATCAGCTGCGTCGGAATAGGTGTACCAGACCGCCTCCGGGTAGACCACGCAGACCGGCCCCTCCGAGCAGCGATCGAGACAACCGGCGCTGTTGACCCGGACACCGCCCTGGCCCGCCAGCCCCAGTTCCTTGCTGCGACTCTTGGCGTAATTACGCAGCGTCATCGCGTCGTGATCCATACAGCACTGGCGGCCCTTCTCCCGCTGATTGACGCAGAAAAAGACGTGGCGCTCGTAGTGTGACTCGTCCGTCAAAACCCGTACTCCAGCGAAATAGCCGTGAACGTGTCGGTCTTTTCGCTACCGACAGGCACTTCCGAATTGGATTTAACAGTGTAGGACAAGACCAGGCCAAGGTCCTCCAGCAGCCTGGCCTTGATGGCGCTGATGGATTCCAGGTAGGTATTCTCGGAACTCCGCTCGACAGCCACCTCCTGCGTGAACTGTGCGGTTTCGCTGAAGTTCCACAGGTAATCGCCACCAACCCGAAACACTGCGCTGTCCTCGCTGGTCCCGTCACGCAGGTCATTCTGCTTGAAACCGGCGCCCGCTTCGAAGTTCAACACGTGGATGTCGTTGTTGAGGATCCGGCGGCCATAGCCAATGGCCTCGGTAATTTGCTGGTCGTAACCGCTGAACTTGTCTTTTTCGTAGCTGAGCAGCCCGAAGATATAGTCGAACTCGGAAAAGTCGTACTTCGCCTTGTAGCGGCCCTTGTAGCGCTCCGCCGTGGTCGTGCCGTCGGTATCGGCGCCAGACGCCGACACTCCGAACTCGTGATGCCAGCGGTCAGCGTCATGCTTCAGCGTCACTCCCAGGTTGACGTTGGTTGTCTCGGAGTTTCCGGTCGTTGCCAGCAATCCCAGCGCGGCTTTGCCCGACCAGGGCCCGTCGGCTGCCTGCGAGGCATGTGCCAGCAGGAACAACGTCAGCGTGATCAGTCCATTTCTCATGTAAGAGCTCCCGATTGCGTATCATGAAAATAATGGCGCGCAATGATAGCAACGCTCAAACGGCAGTGGCACCGCAACAACACGATTTGTTACAGCTGGCGGACAGCTGCGTGAAGTGTGGGCTGTGCCTGCCCCACTGCCCGACTTTCGACCTGGCCCGGGTCGAGGCAGAATCGCCCCGGGGCCGTGTCGGCCTGATCCAGGGCCTGGCCGCGGACCGGCTGCGGCCGGGTGACGCATTGACCCGGCATCTGGAGCAGTGCCTGTCCTGCGGCAACTGCGAATCGGTCTGCCCGGCCAACGTTCGTTTTGGTGAGCTCATGGACAAGGGCCGCGCCGAACTGCGCTACAAAGGCAGTCAAGCGCCCACCCTGGAGCGGGCACTCCTGCGATTCGCCGGCTCCCGGCGCCTGCAGAGACTGGCTGGACAAATCAGCGGCCTGGCCCGACTCGGCCAGCGCCTGTTGCCCGCCTCGCTGCGCCGGCTCGCTGCGCTGCTGCCCGATCAGGCACCGGCCCGACTGGCCGGGCGCTACCGCACGACCGGTTCCCGTGGCCACGTCGCGTTGTTCACCGGCTGCCTCGGCCCTCTCCTCGAGCCACGCGCACTGGCCGACAGCATCGCGGTGCTCAATGCCGCCGGATTCGACGTCGAGGTACCGAAAGACCAGGCCTGCTGCGGAGCCCTGGCACTGCATGCCGGTTACCCGGACGAAGCCCGGCGGCTCATGGCGCGGAATATCAGGGCGTTCAGCGGCACCGGTGCCGATGCCGTCATTTTTACCGCCAGCGGCTGCGGCGCCACGCTGCGCGAGTACGGCCGGCTGAACGGCAAACCGGCCGGCGCCGATTTCGCCGGGAAGGCGCAGGACATTTGTCACTTCCTGGCCGGCACCGGCTGGCGGCCGCCACGGGCGTCGTCTCCCGACCGGGTTGCCGTACATCTTCCCTGCACGATGAAGAACGCCGTCGGGCAGCACGACGCCACGCTGCAGCTGCTTGCCGGGGTGGCCGACGTGCGGTCCTTGCCGGGTAATTCGCGGTGCTGTGGTGCTGCGGGTGCCAGCGTCGTGTCGCACCCGGCCGTCGCGGACACCTTACGTGCCGGGAAATTGACGGAAATTGCCGACAGCGGTGCCACCGAGGTGGTGACGTCTAACGTGGGCTGTGCCCGTCACCTGCAGGCCGGACTGAACCAGTCCGGGATAGAATACCGGGTCAGTCACCCGGTCAGCGTACTGGCGCGGGTGCTTCGCAAGGGTTCCCCGGGGGTACCGGATTTGTGACATTTGTCTCATTCAAGGCGTGACCCGGGTCTCAGTTTCATAGCATCGGGATACCTATAATCGGCTTCCATGAGCGTTCGACATAATCGGGAACAACGGCAACATTCCGTCGCCGACCGTATCGTCGCGGCGGCCGACCAGGCGCTTCGCGCGGTGGCCGGCAGCCCGATGGCCGGACGGTCCCGGCCGGGCGCTGACCGGGCAGACGAACCCCTGCAGCCGGACGAACGCCGTCATGCGGCGCGCCTGATGCGGGTGAACCACGCTGGCGAGATCGCTGCCCAGGCCCTTTACCAGGGACAGGCCCTGACAGCGCGGCTGGACGATGTCCGCGACAGCATGGAGGACTCGGCCGCGGAAGAATGCGACCACCTTGCCTGGTGTGAGCAGCGCCTGGACGAACTGGGTGGCCAGCGTAGCCTGCTGGGACCCGTCTGGTATGCGGGATCGTTTGCCATTGGTGCCATTGCCGGGCTTGCCGGCGACCGCTGGAGTCTCGGTTTCGTTGCCGAGACCGAAAAACAGGTGGTCAGGCATCTCGATGGTCACCTCGCCGAGCTGCCGGAACGCGACGAACGCAGCCGGGCGATACTCGAACAGATGCGCGAGGACGAAGCCGAGCACGGCGACAAGGCCTCGCGGGCAGGCGGCACGCCACTGCCTGCACCTTTGCCCCAGCTGATGGGTGTGGTTTCCAAAGTGATGACACGCACGGCGTACTGGATTTAATTGGCGCCGCCGCAGGGATGCTGGTGGCTTGGTAGAACTTGTAAGCGACAGTCGAGTGATTAAAATGCCTTCGATGCTAAAAGAGGCCCCTATGGATAACACTGCAAAACGTTTCAACGACGTGCCGGCGATCAACCGGTTTCTGAGTTACTGCAGGATGCGCACCGTCCCGAGCAAGACGGTGGTCATTCACGCAGGCGATCTTCCGGATATCCTCTACTACATCGTCGAGGGCTCCGTCGAGGTCATGATCGAAGACGAGGACGGCAATGAAATGGTGCTGGCCTACCTGAACAAGGGTGAGTTTTTTGGTGAAATGGGCCTGTTTCACGAACAGCCGACCCGCAGCGCCTGGGTGCGCACCCGCACCGAGTGCGAAATTGCTGAAATGACCTACCCGCGATTTCGCCAGATCGCCGCGGAAAGCCCCGGCCTCATTTTCGAGCTGGCAACGCAGCTCGCCAGCCGGCTCAACCGGACCAACCGCAAGCTCGGCGACCTCGCCTTTGTCGACGTGACGGGGCGGATAGCGCACGCGTTAATGGATCTGTGCAACGAACCCGACGCGATGACGCATCCCGACGGCATGCAGATCAAAGTCAGCCGCCAGGAACTCAGCCGGCTCGTCGGTTGTTCGCGGGAAATGGCCGGCCGGGTCCTCAAAGTGCTCGAGGAACAGGGCCTGGTTACGGCGTCCGGCAAGACTATCGTCGTTTACGGTGCCCGACCGGGACAACAGCGCCCCTGACGGTGGCCTGAAAGTCGCGAAGAGGCCCCGTCTGCGGGGCCTCTTTGTTTCCGGGTTCAACCAGGGAAGGTAACGGCAGCCGCCGGAGGCTCGACATGCTGGATGCAATTCGCAGCTACTTTGCCAACGACCAGTTCATGCCGCATGGTATGTGCTTCCTCTGGCGGCCTGACGTGCTGTGGATGCACGTGGCGTCCGATATCACCATCGCCCTCGCCTACTTCAGCATTCCTGTCGCCCTGATCTATTTCGCCCGCCGGCGCGGCGACCTGGGCCGCGAGTATGACTGGATCTTCCGGCTGTTCGCGGCATTCATCCTGTTCTGCGGAATGACTCACGTCATGGGCGTCTGGGTGCTGTGGAACCCTGACTACGTGGCCCAGGGTTACCTCAAAATGGCTACGGCAGCGGTATCTATCGCGACGGCTCTCGCTCTGTGGCCCGTCGTCCCCAGGGCACTGGCATTGCCGCGGCCACGAGAGCTTGCCGCCCAGGCACAACGGCTGGCGGAAGAGGTGGCAGAGCGGCGTAATGCCGAGGCGGCACTACAGCGGGCCCAGCAGGATCTCGAGCGGCGGGTGGACGAACGCACCGAAGAACTGGCGGCCAAAGCCGAAGAACTCAATCGTGCCAACCGATTTCTCGATTCTGTCCTGGAACATATCCCCAGCGTAATTATCGTCAAGAACGCGGACGATCTGACGATCGCCGGTGTCAACGAGGCCGCGGTGAAAATGATCGGGCGTGAGCGTCATGAGGTTGTCGGAAAGACGGAGGCCAGCTTCCTGCCGCCACAGGCCGCGGAGACCTCGGCGATTCAGGACCGGCACGTTGCCGAAACCGGAATGCTGATGCGCGTCAACGATCATCAGATGAAGACCCCGGAAGGCGATCGCATTTTCGAAACCCGAAAGGTCGCCATTGCCGGCGATGACGGCAACACGCAGTTCATTGTCCAGATATCCGACGACCTGACTTCGCGCAAGCGCTTCGAGGAACGCTTCCGCCTGGCGGTGGAGTCGTCACCGGCCGGCATGGTGATGATCAACGAGTTCGGTGTGATCGAAATGGTCAACGACGAGGCCACCCGGCTGTTCGGCTACACCAGGGACGAACTCCAGGGTGCGCCGATAGAGCAGCTGGTTCCCGACGAGGTGCGCCCCGGACACCCGGATCTGCGCAAAGCCTACAACGAGATTCCGGAGGCACGGCGAATCGGCCAGGGCCGGGAACTGCATGGACGGCGCAAGGACGGCAGCCTGGTGCCGGTCGAAGTCGGTCTCAATCCGATCCACACCGAGGAAGGAATGCTGATCCTCAGCGCGATCGTCGACATCAGCCAGCGTAAGGAGGCCGAGAACGCCCTGCGCGCAAGCGAATCCCAGCTGCGGCTCATGGCCAATTCGCTGCCTGTGGCGATCGCCTATGCGGACCGGGACAAGACCCTGCGGTTTGCCAACCAGACCTTTGGCCGCTGGTGCGGGGTCGATCCCGGCAATATCGCCGGTGACACGGTGGAGGATATCGGCCACAGCCTGTTTGGCGATACCGGGCTGGCGCTGGCGCTCGAAGGGCAGCGTCACCGTGAAACGCGGCGGGTCAGCCTGCCGGGTGGCGATCGCGACATCGACTTCCTGTTCATCCCCAACATCGACGGCCAGGGCAAGGTCGAGGGGGCCTATCTGCTCGGCACCGACATTACCGAGCAGCGCGAGATCAATGACACGCTGCGACGGATGAACGAGGAGCTGGCCCGCAGCAATGCCGAACTCGACGATTTTGCCTATATCGCTTCTCACGATCTCAAGGAACCGCTGCGTGGCATCCACAACTATGCCGCTATCCTGCTGGAAGACTATGCGCCCGAACTCGGCGCCGACGGGGCAGACAAGCTGCAGACACTCGTCCGGCTGTCGGAACGCCTCGAGGGGCTGATCAGTTCCCTGCTCGAATACTCGCGAACCGGCCGGACTGAGCTGGCCATCAGACCGACAGATCTCAATGACGTTGTCAGCGGCGTTGTCGAGTCGCTCGACATCTCGCTGAAATCCCACGGCGCCCGGGTCGTTCGCCATGAACTGCCAACGTTGACCTGCGACAGCGTCCGGATCGGCGAGGTCTATCGCAACCTCATCACCAACGCCATGCGCTACAACGACAACGAGGAAAAGCTCATAGAAATGGGCGTAGACGGTACCGACGACCAGGGTAGCCCGGTGCTGTATGTGCGCGATAACGGAATTGGTATTCGTGAACGTCACGCCGAGTCGATTTTCAGGATCTTCAAACGGCTGCATGCTCGCGACGCTTACGGCGGAGGCACCGGGTCCGGGCTGACCATCGCCAAGAAGATTGTCGAACTCCATGGCGGGCGTATCTGGGTCGAATCGGAGCCCGGTGTCGGCAGCACTTTCCGCTTTACCCTGGCAGGCTGATGGCTACCCTCCTTGTCGTCGAAGACAGTCCTGAGGACTTCGAAATGATCCGTCGCGGACTGACCGCCGCGAACGTTGCTGCGTCGGTGCGTCACTGCAGGGACGGCGACGAGGCGCTCGACCTGCTGCAGGAACAGGCTGGCCGGGGCGGCAGCGACTTCCCGGCGCTGATCCTGCTGGACCTCAACCTGCCCGGGACAGACGGGCGCGACGTGTTGCGCGAAATGCAGCGGGACCCGCGGCTCGCAACCATACCGGTGGTCGTCTTTTCCAACTCCAGCAGCAGCGGCGATATCAACGCCTGCTATAACCTCGGCGCCAACAGCTTCATTGAAAAACCGCTGGGACCGGAGGGTTTCGCCCGGGTCATGGGGCTTTTAAGGCAGTACTGGCTCGAAGCAGTCCGCCTGCCCTGCTCCGAGTAAACCTGGCCGCGCCGGAAACACATCGTAGTTTTTTTACTTAACGCCGGGTCGTCCGCTTGTTGTGACCGCGTTCACAGGCAGGCCAGAATTTATGTTCCATATTCAAGCACGTAGCGACTATGTATGCAGTCGTTGTTATTCGGCCTATAGGGATGCAGGCCCGGAACAATCATGATGAACAGCCAGAATACCAAGCAGAATGCGCTCAGTAGCGTCAGGCGGATCCTCGTTGTCGACGATTCGCCGGAAACTCGTTACATCTACCGCCGGTTTCTCCAGCGCGGCAACGAGCATTACATCGTCGAAGAGGCTGACACGGTAGCCGCCGGGCTCGACCTTTTGCGGCACGATGATTATGACTGCGTGCTGCTGGACTTCTGCCTGCCAGATGGCGACGGCCTCGACCTGCTGATTGCGCTGGACGAATTCGGTCTCCAGACGCCGGTCGTTATGATCACCGGCCAGGGCTCCGAACCGGTGGCGGTGGAAGCCATGAAACGCGGCGCCAAGGATTACCTGGTCAAGGACTGCATCGACCAGGGCCGCCTGGTTGCTGCAGTTGAGTACGCGATGGACGAGGCCCGCACCGAGCGGGAGCAAACGACCTATCGCAAGGAGCTCGAGCACAAATCGGTCACCGATCCGCTAACCGGGGCGTACAACCGTCGGTATCTCTTTAGCCAGCTCGATCATGAACTGCAGCGGACCGGTCGCTACGGCACGCCGCTGACCGTCCTGATGCTCGACCTGGATCACTTCAAGTCGCTGAACGATACCCATGGGCACCTGACCGGCGATCGTGTACTGGAGCTATTCGCCGGAATGCTGCAGCACCTCGCCCGGAACACCGACATCGTGGCGCGCTACGGCGGCGAGGAATTCTGCGTGGTTCTCACCAACACCGATATAGATGGCGGCATGTCGCTGGCGGAACGGGTGGTCAGCGAATGTCGCAAGCTAGACGTTTGCGACGAAAAGGGACAACAGCTACAGGTTACCTGCAGTGCCGGTGTCGCCGAAGCAGTCGGCCAGATCAGCAGCGCAAGACTGATCGAGCAGGCCGACAAAGCCCTTTACCAGGCCAAGCATCTCGGTCGCAATCGCCATGAAATGTTTCGCGCCCTGGAAACCGAATCAGCCTGATCAGCCTTTCCAACCGGCGCGGCGCAGGCCCTCGACATACTGGCTGGCGATCCCGGCCGGCAGGAAACCCTCCAGGTGTTCCGCGGTGAGACCGGGAAACAGCTCGTCAAGCCGGGTCACGGCATTGCGTGCCGAGGCCTCATCGCCAAGCCAGCCCAGGCTCGCGGCCAGCAGGCGATAGGCGCCAGGCTGGTCCGGACGCAGCTTGAGACTTTCGCAGGCACAGTCGGCGGCCTGGGTATAGCGACCGGCCACGAAATGCGCCGCCCCCAGGCTGAACAGGAACTCGTGATTGAGCGGATCGCTGGGTGACAGGCGCATGGCCTTGTGTATCAGCGGCAGGCCTTCGTCCGGCCGCCCCGCGAGCGTCAGCGCCGAGCCCAGCGCCCAGTGGGCGATGGCCGAACTCGGGTTGAGCTCGATTGCCCGCTCCAACGGTACAATCGCGCGCTCCCGCTCCCCGGCGAGATTGTAGGAATACCCCAGCGCGGTCAGCGCCAGCGGGTCATCGGGATCCAGCTCCACGGCCTGGTTGGCGTACCGGATCGCCCTGCTGATCGATTCCTCCTGGGATTCCGACCAGCGGTTGACTGCTTCGTATTGTTCGCTGAATGCCAGCAGCGTATAGGCGCCTGCCGACCGCGGCTGGAGTTCGAGCGCCCGTTGCGCCCAGTCCCGCGCTGCCCGGGCATCGTCACGCCCACCCTGCGTCAGGTGCCAGATGCCACGGTGAATGCAATCCCAGGTGTCGATATCCGCCGGGGTGCGTTCCAGCGCATGCTTGAACTCGGAGTGCGACAGCACCGGCCCGAGGGATCCGGCAATCGAATCGGTGATTTCGTCCTGGAGTTCGAATACGTCGCTGAGCTCGCGGTCGTAGCGGTGTGACCACAGGTGATGCCCGTCGTGCGAGTCCACGAGCTCGACGTTGACGCGTATCCGTTTTGCCGCCCGCCGCACCGACCCCGAGACAATGTAGTGCGCGCCGAGCAACTGACCGATGTCGCGGGCATCGCGATCGTCCCCCTTGAAGGCGAAGCTGGAGTTACGTGCGATGATCGGGTACAGACGCAGGGCCGACAGCCGGTTGATCAGGTCTTCGGCCAGCCCCTGGGCAAAATATTCCTGCTCGACATCCTGGCTCAGGTTGCGAAACGGCAGTACCGCGATCGCGTGGCGTCCCGCAAATCCGGGCACCGACTCCGGCCCGGCAGGGACGGCCGAGGCACCGGGCTCGATAAACAGCACGCGCACCGGCCGGGGCACGTTCTTCAGCTCCTTGAGACCCTGGTCACGCACCGGCAGATCCAGACGGCCCTCTACGTGGTCGAGCACCGTGCCGGTAATGGCGATGGCGCCGGCCGGCGCCAGCGCCTGGACCCGGGCCGCGATATTCACTCCATTCCCGGCGATCCTCTCGCCGTCGACAATCAGCTCCCCGACATTGATACCGATCCTGAACTGCAGCCCGTCATTGGCGCCGTCGAGCTGCCTCTGGATGTCGACGGCACAGCCGACGGCATCGACCGCGCTGGCAAACTCGGCCAGCAGGTTGTCGCCTACTGCATCAACGACCCGGCCACTGTACTGGCGCACCATGCCTGCCATTGCTTCCCGGTGCTCCTTCATGGCCTGCACCGTGTGCACGTCATCTTCCGCCATGCGACGGGTGTAACCGACCGCATCGGCGCTGAAAATTGCGGAAAGCTTGCGAACGGCTGTATCAGCCATGACCGTGGTGGCCGGCGGTGACGGCCTCAGCCGGCCGCGCGCAGCCGCTCGCGCATTGCAGCGATGGTGGCGGGATAATCATCAGTTCCAAAGATAGCCGAACCGGCGACGAAGGTGTCGGCCCCGGCCCGCGCAACGTCGCCGATATTGTCGATCTTGACGCCGCCATCCACCTCCAGGCGGATATCCAGGCCGCTGGCATCGATGCGCTGCCGGGCTTCAGCGAGCTTGTCCAGCGCTGCGGGAATGAACTTCTGGCCGCCAAACCCTGGATTTACCGACATGATCAGCACCATGTCGATCTTGTCCATCACGTGATCGAGCCAGCCGAGCGGCGTTGCCGGGTTGAACACCAGCCCCGCCTTGCAGCCGGCGCTGCGTATCAGCTGCAGGCTGCGATCGACATGGGCGCTGGCCTCGGGATGAAAGGTGATATACGTCGCGCCCGCTTCGGCGAAGTCTCCGATCAGCCGGTCTACCGGCGACACCATCAGGTGAACGTCGATCGGCGCGGTGATGCCGTGCTTGCGCAGCGCTTCACAGACCAGCGGCCCGATAGTCAGGTTGGGCACGTAGTGGTTGTCCATGACATCGAAGTGAACGATGTCTGCGCCGGCGGCCAGCACCGATTCGACTTCCTCGCCCAGGCGGGCGAAGTCCGCCGACAGGATTGACGGTGCAATCTGGTAATCAGTCATAGCGCTCCCGGATGTCAGTGACGCCGCGATTCCATCACGGTTTCGTAGGCCATGCGAATTTCGTGGGTTTTTTCGCGTGCCGCCCGCAGAGCGTCCTCGCCGGGGTCCTGCCCTGCAATCTTATCGGGGTGATGGCGATTCATCAGCCGCCGGTAGGCTCGCTTGACGGCATCGTCGGCAGCATCGGCCTCGATGCCCAGCACCGCGTAGGCACCGATAACCGGATCATCGCCGGTTTTCATCGCTTCGGCGGCCCGACCGGCACCCGCACGCATCCGGGCCATCGCCTCGGTCTGCGCCATTTCGATGCCGCTCACCCCCAGGTGGCGGCCGATGTGTTTCAGGGCGACACGGGTGTTGCCACTGATACCGCCCTCGGCCAGGCCAACCCGCATGAGCATGTCGAGCAAGGCGCGGATCAGCTGCGGCTTGCCACGGGAAATCTCCTTGAGCCGGTCCAGCTGGGTTTCTGCCCTGAATTCACGCGTTGCGCCGGTATCGAATGCGCGCCATGCGGCCGTCTTGCGATGGCTCTCGAGCTCCAGTTCGGAAATCACCTCGCCAACGACCTGGCGCTCGGCGGCCGACACCCGGCCGTCCACCCGGGCAATATGACCCATTAGTGAAAACGAGGCATCGAGCAGCGTTTCTCGAAAAGGATAAATACCGGCAGGACGTCTCGGTGCGTCGAGCTCAGCCGACATGCCCTTGTCGAATTCATGACCGAGCACCGCGCCGACCAGCGCCCCGACCGGGCCAAAAACCGCGAAACCGACGGTGCCACCGGCAGCCTTACCCCACCAGCGCATCGCTGCCGGCCACGGTCGCTGCATTGACGCGACAAAGCTGCCGCTGCAACAATCCCCGGCCTGTCTCTTTCGCCGCCCTCATGGGCCGGATAGTTTACCGCAATCTTGAACCAGCCCCTGCACACGACCGACCTGAGCCTGGAACTGCTGCACCGTGGCAAGGTGCGGGATCTCTATGCTATCGACGATGCGCATCTTCTGCTGGTCGCGACCGACCGGCTATCGGCTTTCGATGTCGTGCTGCCTGACCCGATTCCCGGCAAGGGCCGGGTACTGACCACGTTGTCGAAATTCTGGTTCAACCAGACCGCGAGCGTGGCACGCAACCACCTGACCGGGATCGACCCGGCGGAGGTCGTTGCCCGCGGCGAGCGCGAGCAGGTCGCGGACCGGGCGCTGGTGGTCCGGCGGCTGAAACCCCTCCCGGTCGAGGCAGTGGCGCGCGGTTACCTGATCGGTTCGGGGTGGAAAGACTACTGCGCGACTGGCGCTGTCTGCGGCCATGTTCTGCCGCCGGGGCTGCCCGTCGCCTCAGTGCTCCCGGACATCCTGTTCACGCCGGCAACCAAGGCTGCCCTCGGCGATCATGACGAAAACATCGATTTCGACCGGATGAGTGAGATCGTGGGCCGTGAAACTGCCGGGCAGGTTCGCGAAACGACGCTGGCGCTCTACCGGCACGCTACCGCCTATGCCCGCGGCCGGGGCATCATCATTGCGGACACCAAGTTCGAGTTTGCGGTTGACGACGACGGACTGGTGCTGATCGACGAGTGCCTGACGCCGGATTCCTCGCGGTTCTGGCCTGCCGATGAATATCGTCCCGGAACCAGCCCGGCCAGCTTCGACAAGCAGTTCGTACGCGACTACCTGGAAACGCTGGATTGGGACAAGCGACCGCCCGGTCCGAAGCTGCCGGCAGAAATTATTGACCAGACCAGCCGGCGTTATCGCGAGGCACTGGAACGCCTGACCGGCTAGGCCGGTCGCTCAGGTCCAGGTCCGGTACAGGTTCTCGTCTGCCAGCACCCCGGCCAGCCCGTTACCGAAAATCGTCGCCCACTTTCGGGCGCCCTCCGGCGTGTCGATCAGGTCCTGGCGAATTTCCACGCCGATATGCGGCAGCCCCAGTGGTTCGGCATGAAAATCAATCGTGAAGTCGTGCGGGTGACGACCCGAATACGGTTCGTTATCGCCGACACACAGTCCCTCGACCTCTTCCAGTGACTTGAGCACCGGAACCGCGATCCGCGGATCCTGGTCCCACAGGATGCCGATATGCCACGGCCGGACAACCTGGTCATATACCGGCGTGCAGCTGTGTATGGCCAACACCGCCGGGGTGACGCCAGCCGCCCGCATCTGGTGAATTTGTTCCTTTACCGCATTGTGATACGGCCAGTAAAACGACTGCACGCGCAGCCATTTTTCATCCTCGCTGAGATTCAGGTTCCCGGGGATTGCTATGCCGTCGCTGACCTTGACGAAGGCCGACGGATCGTAGAGCTGCCGGTTACAGTCGACCAGCAACCGGGAGTAGCCCGCAAATACTGCGGTCGCATCGAAGCGCTCGCACAGGTGGCGGGTGACGTCGGCCGAACCGATATCCCAGGCGACGTGCTTCTTGAGCACCGAGCGGTCCAGACCGAGCGATCCCATGTGGCGCGGAAACACGCGGCTGGCGTGATCGCATAAAAAAAGGATTGGCGCCTTGCCACCCGGATTGATTATCTCGAAAGGCGGTGGATCGTCGGGTCCTATTAAGGGATATTTCGATGACGCTTGTTGTTTGACTGCTACTTCCATCCTGTACCCACGCGGCGCCCGAAGGATGGTAGTCAAAAAGACCCCCGGCGAACAGGGGCGTCACTCTCCATCCCTGGAGTAAGGCCACAGTGCCGCGAATCCGGACGCAAGACCGCGTAAGTCATCACATTTTTGGGGCCGTTCGGCCCTATGGGACCGCGATCACCATTTTAGGTATGATAGTGAGTTCACCCTAACTATCGGCTTTTGCGAGGAAAAACAGCGTGTCATCGGTGATTCGGGGATTCCCGGCCGGCGCGACCAAGGGCGGCCCGGCCGCCGTTTCGGCCGGCCCAGTATGCGATCAATCCGAACTGGACGGCCCCGGTATCCCCCTGGATTCCCCGGACCTGTACCTGAACCGAGAACTCAGTTGGCTGGCGTTCAACCTCAGGGTGCTGCACGAAGCGGCCGATCGACGCACCCCGCTGCTCGAACGGGTCAAGTTTCTCGCGATCGTCAGCGGCAACCTCGACGAGTTCTTCATGAAGCGGATCGGCGGCCTGCGCCGGCTGATTGCTTCGGGCCACAGCGAGGTCTCGCTGGACGGCCGCACGCCGCTGGAACAGATAGCGGCCTGCCGGATGGCCGTGCGCGATATCCAGGTGCGCCGGGAGACCATCCTCAACGAGGTCGAGGCTGAACTGAAGCGGCACGATATCGGTATCGTGCGCTGGGCAGAGCTCGGCAACGCCGAGCGCAAGCGGCTACGCGACAAGTTCGTGCGCAATATTTTTCCGCTGGTCACGCCCCTGGCAATGGATCCGGGGCACCCCTTCCCGTTCATCTCGAATCTCGCATTGAACCTCCTGGTGACCATGCGCTTCCCTGGCGACGACGAAATACGCATGGCGAGGGTCAAAGTGCCGGTGGTACCCGATGTCGCGCCGCGACTCCTGCGCCTCAGCAAGGGCCGCCGGTTTGTCGCGCTCGAAGACATCATGGCGAACAATCTCGACCTGTTGTTCCCGGGGATGAAAATCGAATCCTGCGAGTTGTTCCGGGTCACCCGCAACGCAATCGTCGAGTCAGACCAGTCCGATGCCGACGACCTGCTGGAACAGGTACGAACCGAGCTGGAGGAGCGGGATTTTTCGCCGATAGTCAGGCTGCAGGTCGAATCCGCCATGGATCCGGTCCATCGCGGCATGCTGACCGCGGAGCTGGGGCTCGACGAGGAAGATGTCTTCGAAGTCGATCGCATGATGGCCATGCACGACCTGTTCGAAATCGCCAGCCTCGATATTGCCTCCCTGCACTACGAGCCACATCACCCGGTCGATCACCCGCGCCTGACCCAGGACGCCCGGTCGATATTCCACATCATTCGCGATGGCGGGCCGATGCTGCTCCTGCACCCCTATTATTCCTTCAACACCTCGGTCGGCCGTTTTCTGAAAACCGCCAGCGAAGACCCGAAGGTGCTGGCGATCAAGATGACCCTCTACCGGACATCGGCGGAAGGTGGCGTAATCCAGGCGCTGGTCAATGCCGCGCGCAACGATAAGGAGGTTGCGGTACTCGTCGAACTCAAAGCCCGTTTCGACGAAGAGGCAAACATCGGCTGGGCACGCGCTCTCGAGGAGGCCGGCATCCACGTCACCTATGGCGTGATCGGGCTGAAAACCCACACCAAGACCATCCTGGTCGTACGCAGGGACTACGACGGTCTTCGCCGCTACGTGCATGTCGGCACCGGCAACTATCACCCGGGCACCGCGCGTCTCTACAGCGACGTCGGCATGTTGTCATGTGACGATGAGCTGGGTTCCGACCTGACCGAGCTGTTCAATTATCTCACCGGCTATTCACCGCCACGCGGCTACCGCAAGATACTTGCGGCACCCTATACGCTAAAGCAAACGCTGATCGAAAAAATTGACCGCGAGATCGAGCTGCACCAGTCCGGCACACCCGGGCTCATCCAGCTCAAGACGAATGCGCTGGAAGACGCCGACATTACCCAGGCCCTGTACCGCGCCGGCCGCGCCGGCGTGCAGGTAGACCTGTTGATCCGCGACACCTGCCGGCTGAGACCCGGCGTTCCCGGGCTCACCGACAACGTCAACGTGATCAGCACGGTTGGCCGGTTCCTCGAGCATGCACGGATCTACTATTTCAAGAATGCCGGCAACGAAGAGTATTTCATCGGTTCTGCCGACCTGATGAAGCGAAACCTGGACTCGCGGGTGGAAGTGGTGGCGCCGGTCGAGGATGAAACGATACGCGAAGAACTTCGGCTGATGCTGAATGTCCAGCTGGCTGACCGCCGCAGCGCCTGGGATATGGATGGCAATGGCATGTATACCCAGCGGCAGCCCCGTGACGACAGCCAATCCGAAGGTGCCCAGGACACATTGATCGCGGTTGCTGAAAAGCGTTACGAGGCGGTGGCCAGCCGTGAGCAGAAGAAAGTTCGCAAAAAACTATTCAAACAATTTCGCAAGCGGCTGAAGTCGGAACGCAGCGACTAACGGCTGACACCGGTCTCGGGGGAACTCATGCGGCAAAGCCGTGTGCATATCGATGTCGAAAAACAACCTGCAGTTCGTCATCCCGGCCAGGCGCCCTGTCGATGCGCTCAAGGGCCGCCTCGTCCGGTCATTTCCGCTGGCCGATGACGGCCAGCTTTTCAGGCGACGTCATTTTTTCGATACCTTCGACTGGCGGCTGTACCGAAAGGGCCTGACGCTGGAAGAAGAACAGACCGATCGCGGTCACCGCCTGGTCCTGCGCAACCTGGACGACAGCACGGTCCTGCGCTGGGTTGACGGCGTCGAGATGCCGCGTTTTGCCCGGGATCTGCGTCGCGGACCGTTTCGCGAGCGGCTGGTGGAGATGACGGCGATGAGAGCATTGCTCCCCGTGGCGGAGATACGCAGTCATGCATACCAGCTGCGCCTGCGCGATGCAGAAGAGAAGACGGTAGCGCGCATCGAGCTCGAGCTCGCCACGCTCAACGGTGAAGTCCAGGCGCGACGACTGCCAAAACGACTGCGGGTCTTACCGGTGCGCGGGCACCCGGGGCCGGCCCGAAAACTGCTGCGCTTCGCCAGCAAGCAGCTCGAGCTGAAGCCCGTCCGGCGATCATTGCTGGACGAAGCCCTGGCCGCGTACGGCCGCAAGCCACGTAGCTATAACAACAAGCCCAGGGTGCGTCTCAGCGGCAAGGAGCCAGCCGAAAAGGCGCTGCGCAAGATCCTGCGTCAACAGCTCGGCATCATCGAGACCAACGTGACCGGTGCACGCCAGTACATCGACACCGAATACCTGCATGACCTGCGGGTTGCGGTACGCAGGACGCGGACGCTGCTGGGCCGCTTCAAGCGGGTTTTTACCCGCGACCAGGTCCTGCCCTTCAAGCGTGAGTTCGCCTGGCTTGGCGAGATCACCGGGCCTTGCCGTGACCTCGACGTACACCTGCTTGGCTTCGAAGGCTACCTGGCGAACCTGGAACCGGACTTGCGCCCTGCGCTGGCGCCGGTCAGGCAATTTCTCGTGCATCGTCACGCAAAAGAACAGCGGCGGCTGGCAGCCTGGCTGGATTCACCGCGCTTTCGCTCTCTCCTGGCCAACTGGCGTCGTTTCCTCGATGCACCGCGCACCGGCGCCAGGGACAGCGAAAGACCAATCCGCGCGGTCGCGGCCGAACGCATCTGGCGCCAATACCGCAAGGTCACGCGGCTCGGTGGCGCAATTTCGGCGGAATCCGCTGCCGCGAAACTTCACCGGCTTCGTATCGAGTGCAAGAAACTCCGCTACCTGCTCGAGTCGTGCCGCAGCCTGTACCCAAAGAAGCGCGTGACGCCATTCATCGCCGCCGTGAAACGGCTACAGGAAAACCTCGGCGATTTTCACGACTTCCACGTACAGGCCGTCGCCCTGAGAAATATCGGCCGGCAAATGGAAGAGGAAAAACTCGCCGGCCGGGATACGCTGGGAGCCATCGAGGCCCTGGCGCAAAAACTCGACAAGATGCAGACCCGGTCACGGCGGGAATTCCAGGGGGCATTCGAGGTATTCGACCGGCCGCGTAACCGGCGCAATGCCCGCCAGCTGTTCCGTCCGGCATGAGAATACTGGCAACCTACAATCTCAAGGGCGGAGTCGGGAAAACCGCGACTGCGGTCAACCTCGCCTGGCTGGCGGCCAGTGAGGGCGCGAGGGTGCTGGTATGGGACATGGATCCGCAGGGTGCGGCAAGCTTTTATTTTCGCACCCGGCCAAAGGTCAAGGGTGGCAGCAAGGCGCTGCTGCGCGGCAAGCGACCCCTGGAAGATGTGGTCATTGGCACCGAGTACGACAACCTGGACCTGCTCCCGGCTGATTTTTCCTATCGCCACATGGATTCGCACCTGGAGGACGAGAAGAAACCAGCGCGGGTCATACTGCGCATGCTGCGTCCGCTCAGCGAGGAATACGATTTCGTTTTCCTCGATTGCGCGCCCAGCATCTCGGTGGTTTCGGAGTCCGTCTTCAAGGTTTCAGATGCCCTGCTGGTGCCCCTGATTCCAACGACGCTGTCGTTGCGCACCTTTTACCAGATCATCGAATTCATCGAGAAAAAAGGCATCACCGGCGTACGGATGTTGCCCTTCTTTTCGATGGTGGACCGGCGCAAGCGGCTGCACAACGAGATCGTACTCGAGTTGCCGATGAAATGGCCGCATATGCTGTTGACCTGCGTGCCATACGCCAGCGACATCGAAAAAATGGGCGTCAATCGCGGCGCCGTCGGAGACTTTGCGCGCAGCAGCCTCTCGGCCCGGGCCTACCGGGACCTCTGGGAAGAGATCAAGGGCCGGCTGGATCTGACTTAAACTGGCCAGGAGGTATACGGCTCGAGCGCCAACCGCACGTTATAGTAACGGGGGTCGTCGGAAACCTCGTCACCCGCCCAGGAAGGCCGTTCGAAGCACTCGTCTATGTCGCCAAGCTCTATTTCCGCCACCACCAGGCCGGCATTGGCCCCGCCAAACTCGTCGACTTCCCAGAGATGCCCGGCGTGATTGACGAAGTAACGGGTTTTTTCGATGACGGCGCCATCGCTCAGGCGCAGCAACTCGGCTGCATCGTCCACAGGGATCGCATACTCGAACTCCTGCCGGCAGATGCCGATCGTCGCCGACTTGATGTTCAGGTTTGCCCGGTCGCCGGCAATGCGGACCCGCACCGACGATTTTCCGGTGTTGGACAGGTAGCCCTGCCGGATGAGCACCGAGCGCCCGGCGGCCTCGCGCCAGTCACCGGATACGACAAGGAATTTTCGTTCGATTTCCTGAGCCATGAACCGGCTCAGGATAACAGACCGGAAGGCCTGCGAAGGTGAACGGCTGGCGCTCGGAACTGCTTGGCCTGGCCGTGCTGGCATCTGTCGCGGCAGTTGCCGGCTGGGTTTCGGGGCGACCAGGTTTGGCGTTTGCTGTCGCGATGCTGATTTACCTCGGATGGCATGCCCTGCAGTACACCCGGTTCCGGCGCCACCGCAGCCACGGAACGCTGCAGCCGCCGTTTCCCCCTGGTGTGTGGCACGATATCTGTGCCGCGCTGGCCGCTAGCGAGGCCGATTCCGCAAAAGCCCGTAAAAAACTGAATCGATTCGATGCGAGGTTCCGCAGGGCCGCCGCAATCTTTCCCGATGCGCTCGCAGTGCTCAGCAAGCGTCACCTGCTGCGCTGGTGCAACCCGGTCGCCGAGGCACAATTATTCGGGCAGACGCTCGCCGATATCTCCGGACAGAAAATCGGGGAGCTGTTACCGGACGGCCGGCTCGCCACCTACCTGTCCGAGGGTGATTTTTCCGAACCATTAACCCTCAGCCCGGCTCACGACCGCAGACTGGTGCTCAATATCCGAGTCATGCCGTTTGGCCGGCGTAAACACCAGCTGCTGGTGATCGCCAGTGACATTACTCGCATTCACCACCTCGACGCAGCCCGGCGGGACTTTGTCGCCAACCTGTCTCATGAGCTGCGCACTCCGCTTACCGTGATTACCGGCTACCTCGAAATGCTGGGTGAGCACCTGTCCGCGGAACCGGACTGGTCGCCGTCGCTGGTCCTGATGAACCAGCAGGCGGCACGCATGCGTGCGATGCTCGACGAGCTGACATTGTTGTCGCGGCTGGAGAGCGAGGAGAAACCGCCTCAGGTCGAAACCGTAGATGTTTCTACCCTCATCGAACGCATCGTCAACGAAGCCCGTGCGCTCGACGATTCCTCCTGGCGACAGATCGAGACCGACACCGATCGTTCATTGCTGCTCGACGGCGATCCGCTGGAACTGCACAGCGCCTTTTCGAACCTGATCTTCAACGCGATCCGGCACACGCCACCGGGAACCGGAATCCAGGTCGGCTGGCGCCGACTGGCTGACGGGGGTGCCGCCATGTCGGTCAAAGACGATGGCCCCGGCATCGATCCCGATCACCTGCCCCGGCTGACGGAGCGCTTCTATCGCATCGACCGCGCCCGCTCCCGCGAATCGGGTGGCACCGGCCTGGGCCTGGCCATCGTCAAGCACGTAATGAACCGGCACGACGGCCGGCTGGTCATTCAAAGCCAGCCTGGCGAAGGCAGCCTGTTCGAGTGTCGCTTTGGCCCCGATCGCGTGGCCGCGGGTCAACGCATAACGCACGGCGAAGCCTGAGCGCGCCGGTTATACTTCGCAGCTTGCCGAGTAATCAATCATGCTGGACGCAGTTCGCCAACACATCGAAGAGTTCCTGTGGAACCCGCGTGCCGAGGAAGCGCCGCCACTGCGGGTGCTGCTGCGTATCCTGCGCTTTCCCTACGCGCTGGTTCGGGATGCCGCCCGTGGCGAACTCACGCTGCGCGCAATGAGCCTGGTATTCACCACGCTGCTGGCGCTGGTGCCCATGATTGCACTCAGTTTTTCGGTTCTGAAGGCCTTCGACTTCCATCGCCAGGTTCAGCCCATTCTTTACCGCTTCCTGCAGCCGCTCGGTGACGAGGGCGCAAAACTCACCGACAAAATCATCCAGTTCGTCGACAACACTCAGGGTGTGGCGCTGGGCACACTGGGCCTGGCGCTGCTGATCTACAGCGTCATCTCGATGGTCCAGAAGATCGAGGAGTCGTTCAATTTTGTATGGCAGGTCAGACGGATCCGCAGCCTGGGGCGTCGGTTCAGCCAATACTTCAGCGTCATCATCATCGCCCCGGTACTCATGGCAACTGCGCTCGGGCTGAAGGGAACGGTTGAAAACATCGGCTTTGTGAGCTGGCTGCTCGACGTTCCAGGGATCAACGAGACCGTGTTGGTGCTCGGCCAGTTCATGCCTTACCTGCTGGTGTCCCTGGCATTCGCATTCATGTACGGCTTTATTCCCAACACCACTGTCAGCATCCGGGCCGCCCTCGTCGGTGGCGTAGTTGGCGGCCTCACCTGGAGCCTCACCGGTGCAGCGTTTGCATCTTTTGTCAGCGCTTCGACCAAGTACCAGGCAATCTACTCGAGTTTTGCGATTCCCCTGCTGGCGTTGATCTGGCTGTACCTGAGCTGGCTAATCGTGCTGCTCGGGGCCCGGGTGTCGTATTACTTCCAGCACCCGGAGTACCTGCGGCGGGGCCGTCGGCAGATTGACCTGACCAACCGGTTACGTGAACGGCTCGCGCTGACCCTGATGTTCCTCGTAGGTGACGAGTTCCGGCGGGAACGGCCACACTGGACGACCAATTCACTGGCCAGCCATCTCGGCATACCCGCCGACGACCTGGTCCGGGTCATCCGGCCGCTGGAAGCACGCAGCCTGCTGCTGTCCACTGATGACGGTGTCTTCATGCCGGGAAGAGACACTGAAATGATCCAGTTAACCGAGATTCTCGACGCCGTGCGGCACGATGCCAGCGAGAGGCACGCCCTGAGATCGTCCTCGGTCGACCGTATCGACGAAATCATCGCGGACATCGAAAACGCGGCAAAGGAACGACTGGGCGGGAAGAGCCTGCTGGACCTCATCGAAAAAACCTCGCCTGAGAACCCACCCGACTGACGCAGCCCGACCTGCAGCCGCCCATCGCGGCTGAAGCCGCTCCTGCGCCGGTCGTAATCCCGATGACCTCAGCGAGAGAGCTGCCGGTGCGCCGGTCGTAATCCGATGACCCCTGCGAGAGAGCTGCCGGTGCGCCGGTCGTAATCCGATGACCCCAGCGAGAGAGCTGCCGGTGCGCCGGTCGTAATCCGATGACCCCAGCGAGAGAGCTGCCGGTGCCTTTTCTTGATGACGTCAGATCCTCGGCAGCAAGAAAAGGTTCCGGCAGATCTCTCGCGCAATCTCGGAACAAAGCCCAAGGGATCGCGACTGACAGCCGCTTCTGCGCCGGTCGTAATCGCGATGACCCCAGCGAGAGAGCTGCCGGTGCGCCGGTCGTAATCCGATGACCCCAGCGAGAGAGCTGCCGGTGCCTTTTCTTGATGACGTCAGATCCTCGGCAGCAAGAAAAGGTGCCGGCAGATCTCTCGCGCAATCTCGGAACAAAGCCCAAGGGATCGCGACTGACAGCCGCTTCTGCGCCGGTCGTAATCCGATGACCCCAGCGAGAGAGCTGCCGGTGCCTATTTTGGTGACGTCAGATCCTCGGCACCAAAGAGAGGTGCCGGCAGATCTCTCGCGCAATCTCGGAAAAAACCTAAGGGATCGCGGCTGAAGCCGCTCCTGCGCCGGTCGTAATCCCGATGACCTCAGCGAGAGAGCTGAAGGTGCCGGCAGATCTCTCGCGCAATCCCGGAAAAGCCGAAGCAATCGCAGCTGGAAGCAGCTCCTGCGCGGTTTAACTGCCCGCGATCGTCATGCGGTCGATGAGGATCGACCCGCAACGAACCCGGCCACGCGTATCGACATCGCTGCCGATGGCCTGTATTCCCTGGAACATCGTCGCGAGATTCCCCGCGATGGTCACCTCATGGACGGGAAAAGCGATCTTGCCGTTTTCAATCCAGAAACCAGCCGCGCCCCGCGAATAGTCGCCGGTTACCGCGTTGACGCCCTGCCCCATCAGCTCGCCGACCAGGAAGCCCCGGTCGACCGAAGAGATCATTTCGTCGAGTCCTTGCTCACAGGACGGACTCACCAGCAGGTTGTGCACGCCGCCGGCGTTGCCGGTGGTTTGCAGCCCCAGCTTGCGGGCGGAATAACTGCTCAGCACATAGCCCCGCGCCACGCCGGCACTGACCAGGTCACGATCCCGCGTTGCCACACCCTCACTGTCCACTGGTGCGCTTCCGGCTGCGCCTTTGATATGCGGCCGCTCGACGATCTCGACGAAATCGGGAAAAACCTGCTTGCCGACAATCTCCAGCAGGAAGGTGGCCCGGCGGTACTGCGCGGTGCCGCGCAAACCTGCCACGTAATGGCCGATCAGACCACGCGCCAGTTCGGGCGGGAATAGTACCGGTGCGCTGACGGTATCGATCTGGCGTGCATCCAGCCGCCGCACGGTGCGTTCACCGGCAATGCGCCCGACTTCGGCCGGCGCCATGAGCGCGCCCGGTACCCGGTTGCTGTCGTACCAGAAGTCGCGCTCCATGCCGTTACTGTCGCTTGCGACCACCGCGCAGCTCAGGCTGTGGCTGGTGCTTGGATAACCACCGACGAAACCGTGGCTGTTACCGTAGACCCGTATCCCCTGGTGCGTGTTGAGGCTGGCCCCCTCGGAGTTGGTAATCCGCGAATCGACGTCGCGGGCAGCCTGCTCACACTCCAGCGCCATGGCGATGGCCTCGTCCGGGCTTACCGGCCAGGGATGACACAACCCGAGGTCCGGGAGCTCGCCGGCCATCAATGCGGCATCCGCCAATCCGGCACAGGGATCTTCCGCGGTGTACCGCGCGATGCTGACGGCCTTCTCCACCGTCTGCGCCAGCGCCTCACGCGACAGGTCGGCGCTGCTTGCCGAACCCTTGCGCTTGCCGAAATAGACGGTGACGCCGAGCCCACGGTCACTGTGATACTCGAGCGTTTCCACGTCACCGAGACGCGCTGTCACCCCGAGACCAGTATCCGCGCTGACCGCAGCCTCAGCCTGCGTCGCGCCCCGCCGGGACGCCTCATCGAGCGCCGCCTGTACCAGGCGCTCCAGTTCGGCCTGGTCGACATCGACCTGCGTGACGTTTCGTTCGTTCAAGGTATTTGCCTGCTACGTTGGGTGCAGGCATTCTAACGGCCATCGAATGAATCCTCTATGCAAAAAGCGCTCGCGTGCCGGCCGGCGGGTCGCCGGCGCCGCGGTTGCGGGGCTGGCAATCCTGCTCGCAACCGGTTGCCAGCACACCGAAACCCAGCCGGCCACCGATGGGGAGACAGCGATGCCCGCAGACCCGAATCCCGGCCCGGTTCCTGCCGAACTGCTCGACAAGATCCGCAAAGATGCCGCACAACGCGCGGGCGCCGAGTCTGGCGAAGCGACGATAATCCGGGCCGAGGCCATGGTCTTCAACGACGGATCGCTGGGCTGCCCGGAGCCGGACACGATGTATACCCAGGCGCAGGTCGAAGGCTACTGGGTGGTACTGGAGCTTGCCGGGCAATCCTACGACTACCGGGCAACGCGTCGTGGTTACTTCCGTCTGTGTAACAACGCGAAACCACCGCGACGCGATTCACAGCTGTAGTCCATGAAGCGCAAACCGCGCAAGACCGGCTCGCCCGACAAGCCGAGCAAGACACAGCTCAAGCGGGAGATGCTGGAGCTCCAGGCGCTTGGCGAAAAACTCATCGGGTTGTCGGATAACGACCTGGCGCAGCTGCCGGTGCCGCCGGAGTTACTCGAAGCGATCCACGAAGCGCGCCGCATGCGCAAGCGCGGGGCCCTGTACCGGCAGAAGCAGTTCATCGGCAAGCTGATGCGCGATATCGACGCCGAACCGATCCGCGCGGGTCTCGACAGGATTCAGAATCGCGCCCGACTGGCCGCCGCCCGCTTTCACACCGTGGAACGCTGGCGTGATCGGCTGCTGGACGAAGGCGACACCGCGTTGGCAAAACTGCTCGACGAGTATCCCGGGGCAGACCGGCAGCACCTGCGCCGGCTCATTCGCGACGCCATCGGCGAGCGCGGCCGCGATGCGCCGCCCCGCGCTGCCCGGCAGCTGTTTCGCTACCTCGACGACCTCTTGCAACAGGCTGGTACAATGCCCTGATGAAACCGCTGGTAGGAATAATCATGGGTTCCAGGTCCGACTGGGACACCATGCAGCACGCCGCAGATTTGCTGGAGCAACTCGGCGTATCGAACGAAACCCGTGTCGTCTCGGCTCACCGCACACCGGACCTGCTGTTTGAATATTGCGACTCCGCCCGGGGCCGCGGCATCGAAGTGCTGATCGCCGGTGCCGGCGGAGCCGCGCACCTGCCAGGCATGGCCGCCGCGAAAACGACCCTGCCTGTACTCGGCGTGCCGGTGCAGTCGAAGGCGCTCAACGGTATCGACTCGTTGCTCTCCATCGCCCAGATGCCGCGCGGCGTGCCGGTTGGCACGCTGGCCATCGGCGCGGCCGGTGCCGCCAATGCCGGACTGCTGGCGGCCTCGATCCTGTCGATCAAGTACCCGGAGGTTCGCGAAGCGCTGGAGAACTTCCGTCGCGAGCAGACCCGCAGCGTTCTGGACAAGCCCGACCCTTCAGAACCGTGAGAATCGGCATCATTGGCGCCGGCCAGCTCGGTCGCATGCTGGCACTGGCGGGCTATCCGCTGGGCTCGAGGTTCCGGTTCCTGGACCGCAGCCCCGACGCGCCCGGTGCGCAGGTTGGCGAAATCGTGCTGGGACGTTTCGACGACCCGGATAAACTGTCCGCGCTGGCGGACGGCGTTGACCTGATGACTTTTGATGTCGAAAACGTACCCGGCAGCCTGTTGCACGCTATCGCCGCACGACTGCCCTTCCTGCCGCCCGTCAGCGCCCTGGAAATCACCCAGGACCGGCTCAGCGAGAAAAAACTGTTTGGCGAACTCGGTATTGCCACACCCCGATGGCAGGCGGTCGACGACCTGGCCTCGCTGAACGATGCGGTGGCCGATATCGGCCGGCCGTCGGTGCTGAAGACGCGGCGGCTGGGCTACGACGGACGCGGCCAGTCGATATTGACCCGGGACAGCGATCTCGAGTCAGTCTACCGCCGCTTTGACGGCGTGCCGCTGATACTGGAACAGTTCATCGACTACGAACGGGAGGTCTCGGTAATCGGCGCCCGCAGCACCCGGTGTGAGTGTGTCTTCTATCCGCTCGCTGAAAACGTGCACCGGGACGGTATCCTGCGGTACAGCATCGCGCCGTTCGGCGACTCACAGCTCCAGGCCGCGGCCGAGGACTATTTGCAAAGGCTTTTCGAGCGATTCGATTATGCCGGGGTTCTGACGATCGAGTTTTTTGTTGTGGACGGCGCGCTTGTCGCCAACGAGATCGCACCGAGGGTGCACAATTCCGGCCACTGGACTATCGAAGGTGCGGTGACGAGCCAGTTCGAAAATCACATTCGCGCGATTCGCGGCCTGCCTCTCGGCAGCACCGAAGCGCGGGGCCATTCGGCCATGATCAACTTCCTGGGCGAAATGCCCGCGCTGGAGCCGGTGTTATCGATACCGGGCGCGCACTACCACGACTACGGCAAGACGCCTCGGCCACAGCGCAAGCTGGGGCACTGCACGATAACCGCGGCAACGCCGGCAGAACGTGATGCAGCGCTGGACCGCCTGCTGGCGCTGGGCGGGATCGACGGGCCGGGCTAGGACGAAGTACCGCCGACGGTCAGCCCGTCCACCCGCAGCGTAGGCTGACCGACGCCGA
>JAHEKH010000119.1 GCA_024638445.1 Gammaproteobacteria bacterium
GTTGTAGACCGAGGTGGTGGGCATCATCCGCATGGTCATGCCACGGCGCGGACGGGGTGAGCGGTTCTCCTCGGACCCGTGGGCGATGTAGACGTCGTGCAGCGCCATCTGACCGGCTTCCAGGATCAGGTCCTCGGCCTCGGCCTCGTCGTCCTCGTCGCCGCGCAGCTCCTGGTTCAGCGTGTAGGACGGATCGTCCTTCCGGTCGTGCTTCATCAGCCGGTGCGTCCGGTGCGAGCCGGGGATGTAGCGCAGGCAGCCGTTCTCGCGCGTCGCGGCGTCTACGGCGATCCAGACGGTACAGGTCGCCAGTGGCCGGATCGGCCAGTACTGGCCGTCCTGGTGCCATGGCGTCTTCCTGCCGTTCAAGGCCGGCTTGGCGAAGAAGCTCATGTTCCAGAGGCAGATGTCCGGCCCGATCAGCTGCTCGACCATGTCGAGGATGGCCGGGTCGCGGGCATAGTTCAGAAATCCGAGGTCGTAGGTCAGCAGCACCGAGGCGTTGTCGCGGAACTCGGGGTGGCGCGCCAGCAGCGCCGCGTGGCGCAATCGCGACACCAGGTCCATCAGGGGATCGAGAATGGCGCGAAACAGCACGTCGATTACCGATTCCCCGCCGGCCCCCGCGTTGTCGCGGGCACCACGCAATAGCCACGCGGAAATGACGGCCGGCACGATGACGCAGAGTACGATGATCCACGGGCCCTGCTGGCGTACGAAATCGCGGCCGCTGGGGGGCGGTTCGGCCGTGAGCGCCTCGAACACGAAACGAACCAGCATGAACGCGGCAATGGCCCAGCACAGGCCGACCGCGAACGTTGCCCTCTGCCGGAATACCGCCGGTATCACGGCGGTAAACGACGGCCGTTCCTTCGGTTCCGACGACGACTCAGGCTCCGGCGCGATCAGTGTGCCGGCCAGCGAGATGCCCACCATCGCTGTCAGCAACAGGTAGGTTGCCGGCCAGCCGATCCGTGATGCCAGCACCAGCGCCAGCACGCCGGTTACCAGGTTGGTGGCCCGGTAGCCGAACTGGTAGATCGCCGACATCAGGTCGAGATCCTCGTCGCTGCGGGCGACCTCGATGCGCCAGGCGTCGAGCACGATGTCGTGGGTGGCCGACAGTATCGCGATGCCCAGCGCGATCAGCGCGGCGAGCCCGATATTCTGCACCGGGTCGCTCAACGCCAGCGCCGCCATCAGCACCGCGATGGCGAGCTGGAAGGTCAGCAGCCAGGCACGGCGTGGCCCCAGCCGCTGCGGCCACGGAAACACCGGGCGCTGGAACAGCGGCGCCCAGAGGAACTTGAAGGAATAGACGAGCAGGACGATCGAGAAGGCGCCGATTGCCGAAGGGCTGACGCCGCCGGTCGTAAACCACGCGTTGAGGGTGCCGAGCACCGCCCCATAAGGCAGCCCCGCCGCGAAACTCAGCAGCAGCATTGCGGCCATGCGACGGTCGCGCAGGGCGTGTACCGCCCGCAGCCAGCGTGGCGTTTCAGCCGCGGCGGCCAAGCTCACGCACCGGCAGGCCAGTCATAGTCGTAATCGATCGTCAGTGGCGCATGATCGGAAAAACGCTTGCGCCGGTAGATGCTGGCGCGCGACGCCACCTCGCCCAGGCCTGGCGTGGCAACATGGTAATCGATCCGCCAGCCCGTGTTGTTGGCCCAGGCCTGGCCACGGTTGGACCACCAGGTGTAATGGTCCGGCTCCTGGTTGACCTGTCGAAACGCGTCGATGTATCCGGCCGGCCCGAACAGTTCGTCCATCCAGGCACGCTCTTCCGGCAGGAAGCCGGAGTTCTTCTGGTTGGAGCGCCAGTTTTTCAGGTCGATTTTCTTGTGCGCGATGTTCCAGTCGCCACAGATGACATAGTCGCGGCGCTTGCGGCGAAATTCCCGCAGCAGCGGCATGAACAGGTCGAGAAACCGGAACTTGGCCGCCTGCCGGTCTTCGTGGGACGAACCCGAGGGGGCGTAGAGCGACACAACGCTGAGATTGCCGTAGCGCGCTTCCAGGTAGCGGCCCTCGGAATCGAACTCCGCCCAGCGCGGGTCAGCTTTGTTCGCCGCCGGGCTGAAACCCTCGATTACCGCATCGGGCTCACGGCGCGAGTAGATTGCCACGCCGCTGTAGCCTTTGCGCTCGGCGGGGTGATAGACATTGTGAAAGCTGCGTGGGTGATAGACACGGTCTTCGATCTGCTCGGGATTCGCCCGGGTTTCCTGCAGGCACACGACGTCGGCCTTCTGCCGTGTCATCCAGCTGAAAAAGCCCTTCCGCGCGGCAGCGCGTATACCGTTGACGTTGACCGTAACAATTCTCACCAGCGAACCTGCTCCATCCGGATTAAACGTTCGCTATCATACCGGCATGAACAGCAACAATGGCTACCGGCGAGAGTTTCTCGAACTGGCCCTGCGCCTCGGCGCACTTAAGTTTGGCAGTTTCACGCTCAAGTCCGGACGGGTAAGCCCGTATTTTTTCAACGCCGGTGTGTTCAGCAGCGGCAGCGCCATCGCGGCGCTCGGGCGCTACTATGCCACGGTCGCTCTCGCCGCCGACCTCCAGTTCGATGTGTTGTTCGGCCCGGCTTACAAGGGCATCCCGCTGGCGGCGGTCACTGCCGCAACGCTCTCCGACCAACACGGCATCGACACGCAGTTCGCCTACAACCGCAAGGAAGCCAAGCAGCATGGCGAAGGCGGATCCATTGTCGGTGCGACCCTGGAAGGCCGCGTGCTGGTGATCGACGACGTGATTACTGCGGGCACGGCCATTCGCCAGGCGACCGCCGTGATCCGGGAGGCCGGTGCCGAGGTGGCGGGCGTGATCCTCGCCCTCGACCGCGAGGAACGCGGCGAGGGCGATTTGTCCGCGGTCCAGGAACTCAGCGTCGAGCTCGATGCCCCGGTGGCCAGCATCGCCTCGCTGGGAGATCTCATCGCAATGGTGGGCTCGGCCCCGGACCTGGCCGGCTTTTTGCCAGCCATGGAGGCCTACCGCGCCCGTTATGGCGTGTAAACGATTGTGCACCGCGGCCTGACTCGTGAGAACTTCGTCACGGTGGCCTGTCTAAACTCATGGTACCTTCGAGCAAATATATGAAATCTCTTGTTGCAGTCCTGATCCTGGCGCTGGCCCTGCCGGTGGCCGCCGAAGAAGTCTACAAGTGGGTGGACGAAAACGGCGTGGTCCACTATGGCGATGCCGTGCCACCGAAAGACAGCAAGAAAGAACGCCACGTGTTGAACCGGCAGGGTGTCACCGTCAAGGTGCTCGACCGCGCCAAGACGATCGAGGAGCTCAATGCACTCGCGGCGGATGCCGCGGAGATGGAACGCGAACGCAGCCGTGAACAACGCCAGGCCGAGCGCGACCAGGTGCTGCTCGACACCTACCTGTCGGAAGACGAGATCACGATGCTGCGCGATCGCCGGATTCTCGCCATCGAGGCACGTATTGGCGTAACCCGGCACTACCTCGACAACCTGCGTACCGAGTGGGACCAGCTCGAACGCGAGGCGATGAAGTACAACTTCCCGTACGACGCCAGCTCCGATCTGCCGCCGTTGCCGGAAGACCTGGCAGAACACATCGTGTTTACCGAGAACGCCATGGCCGAACACATGAGTTCGCTGAGCGAGCTACGGTCGCAGCAGTCGCAGATTCGCGCCCAGTTCGAACGCGACCTGTCCCGGTTCCGTTATCTCAAGGCGAAAGAAGAACTGGCGTCGGCCGATGCAGGGTCATCGTCGCCCTGAGTGACCGAAACCGCCGTCACCACGGGCGGTAGACTCGAAATCCTCCACCACCTCGAAGCTGGCCTGCACCACTGGCACGAAGACCATCTGGGCGATCCGCTCGCCGGGTTCGATAGTGAAAGACCCCTTGCCGCGATTCCAGCAGGACACGTAGACCTGCCCCTGGTAATCCGAGTCGATGAGGCCGACGAGGTTACCGAGTACGATGCCGTGCGTGTGCCCAAGCCCTGACCGCGGCAACAGCATCGCCGCGAGACCGCTGTCGCCGATATGAATAGCGATTCCCGTGGGGATCAACTCGGTGTCGCCCGGACCGAGTTTGACCGGTGTATCGATGCAGGCCCGCAGGTCGATACCTGCCGAACCTTCCGTGGCATGTGCCGGCAGCCCGAACTTGCCATTGATCCGCGGGTCGAGCAGCTTCACCTTGATTTCACGCACTGCGATTACTCCTCGCGCTGCCCGTCGCAGCCATTCGTTCGGCGATGATCGCGATGAGCTCATGCGCCAGGCTGAGCTTCGTCGCCCGCGGCAGGACCTGGCGGCCGTCGCTCCAGATCACCGTTACGGCATTCTCATCGGTGCCGAATCCGACCATCTGCCCGTCGTCTTCGCCGACGCGGTTGGCCACGATCATGTCGAGATTTTTCTTTTTCAGTTTTTGCTCTGCGTAGAGCTCGACATCGCGGGTCTCGGCGGCAAACCCGACCGCAAACGGGCTGGCGGGCAATGCGGTAACGCTGGCGAGAATATCCGGCGTCTGCTCCAGTGTCAGCGTCACGCTGTCACCGGTTTTCTTGATCTTGTGTGCGGCGGGCGCGACTGGCCGGTGATCGGCCACGGCCGCCGTTGCGATAAACACGTCGGCGTCGCCGACGGCGTCATGAACTGCACGATGCATTTGTGCGGCGCTCTCCACGTTGACGCGGTCGACGCCGCGCGGCGTGGCCAAAGCCACCGGGCCGCTGACCAGCGTGACCCGCGCACCGGCGGCAACCGCTGCCCGGGCTATGGCGTAGCCCATCTTGCCGCTGCTGTGGTTGCTGATATAACGCACCGGGTCGATACGCTCCCGGGTCGGACCAGCGGTGATAAGCACATGACGCCCCGCCAGGCTCTGGACGACACCGCTGCCGCCGTCGACCAGCGCCGCAACGATTTCAGCGGGTTCGCTCATCCGGCCCAGGCCGACCTCACCACAGGCCTGGTCGCCGCTGGCCGGACCGATAAACGTCACGTCACGGGTCTCGAGCTGGCGGACGTTAGCCTGGGTCGCCGGGTTGGCCCACATCACCCGGTTCATCGACGGCGCGACCCAGACCGGTGCATCCGTTGCCAGGCACAGCGTGCTGAGCAGATCGTTGGCCATACCGGCGGCCAGCCGGGCAATGAAATCGGCGGTTGCCGGCGCCACCAGCACCTGGTCGGCCCAGCGCGCGAGCTCGATGTGCCCCATCGCGGCTTCGGCCTCGGCGTCCCACAGGTCGTCGCGTACCGCCTCACCCGATACGGCCTGGAAGGACTGTGCCGTGACGAAACGGCGCGCCCCCGAGGTCATGACAACCCGCACCCGGGCACCGACCTCGCGCAGGCGGCGCACCAGTTCGATGCCCTTGTAGGCGGCAATACCGCCGGTCACGCCGAGCAGTATCTTGCGGTTTTCCAGGTCGGCCATGGGTCGCTCCGGGAGGAATATCCCCCTAGTTTACGGACTTGTACGGGTTTGTCCCCTGCTCCGGCCATGGGAAAGTCTTGCCTGGCCCGGGTGACAGGGAAGCACCATGCCCATCGACGACTGGCCGGCCACAGAACGGCCCCGGGAGCGGCTGCAGGCGCTGGGGCCGGGCGCGCTATCTGATGCCGAGCTGCTGGCCATCGTGCTGGGCACGGGCGCTGCGGGCGCCACAGCGCTGGACCTGGCCCATGCCCTGCTGGCGCGGTTTCGCACGCTGCGCAACCTGCTGGGGGCCAGCCGCGAGCAGGCGTGCGAGGTGCGCGGGCTGGGGCCGGCGCGCTGGTGCCAGCTCCAGGCGGCGGCCGAGATCGTACGCCGGAACCTGCGTGAGTCACTCGATCGCGCCGATGCCCTGACCAGCCCGGCAGTCACCCGGGACTACCTCCGGGCCCGCCTGCGCGACCTCCCCCACGAGGTTTTCTGCTGCCTGTTTCTCGATAACCGCAACCGGGTCATCAGTTTCGAGGAACTGTTCCGCGGCACCATCGACGGCGCCAGCGTGCACCCCCGCGAAGTCGTCAAGACCGCGCTCCAGCGCAACGCCGCAGCGGTCATCCTCGCCCATAATCACCCCAGCGGCGTTGCCGAACCGAGCCAGGCCGACGAGATCATCACCCGGCGCCTGCGCGACGCCCTGTGCCTCGTCGACATCCGCGTGCTCGACCACATCGTCATCGGCGAAGGCGAATGCGTCTCTTTCGCCGAGCGCGGCTTAATTAATGGGTAACGAACGCAACGCGTTCGTTACTCCTTACCAGCCCACCCCCAAGCTGACGCCACTCGCCCGCCGAAAATAAAGAGTTCGCGGCTGGAAGACCGCCCCCACGGGCTTGAGCTCCCCCAGCGAGAGAGCTGCCGGTGCCTTTCTTTGGTGACGTCAGATCCTCGGCAGCAAAGGAAGGTGCCGGCAGATCGCTCGCGCAATCTCGCGACAGACCTCTCCTACGAGCTTGAGCAACCCTCAGCGAGAGAGCTGCCGGTGCCTTTCTTTGATGACGTCAGATCCTCGGCACCAAAGCAAGGTGCCGGCAGATCGCTCGCGCAATCTCGCGACAGGCCTCCTCCTACGGGCTTAAGCAAGCCTCAGCGAGAGAACTGCCGGTGCCTTTCTTTGATGACGTCAGATCCTCGGCAGCAAAGGAAGGTGCCGGCAGATCTCTCGCGCAATCTCGCGACAGACCTCTCCTACGGGCTTGAGCAACCCTCAGCGAGAGAGCTGCCGGTGCCTTTCTTTGATGACGCCAGATCCTCGGCAGCAAAGGAAGGTGCCGGCAGATCGCTCGCGCAATCTCGGCACAAGAACCCGGTATCGCGGCTGGAAGCCGCTCCTACACGAAGCGAGCTCGCAACTGCCTCGGATGGGAATAAAAAAAGCCCGGCATAGGCCGGGCTTTTCTTCGTCCTTGCAATCAGTCGCTCAGCGACCACGACCCCCGATGATCGGAGAGGTGCGCCCCGGCGCAGTACGCCCACCGGCATCGCCACCACCCTGGTAGCCCCAGTTCAGGCCCTTGTCGCCATCGCCATCGTCGTCGTCATCGCCGTGACCGTCATCGTCGTCGTCGGCACCGTCATCCGGGCAACTGCCGTCGTCGTCGTTGTCACCGATACCGTCGTCATTGTCGCCCATGCCGTCGTCATCGTCGTCGCCAGTGCGATCGTCATCGTTCCCGGCAATGCCGTCGTCATTGTCGCCATGGCCGTCATCGTCGTCGTCGCCGTCGTCACAGACATAG
>JAHEKH010000028.1 GCA_024638445.1 Gammaproteobacteria bacterium
TCACGGCACGCAGGTGGTCCGTCGTCAGCACCCGGCTGTCAGTGACGACACAGGCCTCGTCGCGGTTGTCGCGTGGCATGGTGAGCACCCGGCGGTCGGCCCGTGCCGCCAGCGTCACCGGCAGCGCACCGCGAAACGGGCGCAGGCTGCCGTCCAGACCCAGCTCGCCGTAGAACTCGTGATGACTCCAGGTTTCGGGCGGCACCCGCAGCTGCCGGCTGGCGGCGAGAATTCCCAGCGCCACGGCGAGGTCAAAGCGGCCGCCCTCCTTGGGCAGGTCGGCGGGGGCGAGGTTGACGATGATGCGTCCCCGGGGAAACTCGAAACCGGAATTGCGGATGGCCGCACGCACGCGGTCGCGGCTTTCCTTTACCGCCGTCTCTGCCAGCCCGACGATGGCAAAACGCGGCAAGCCGCCTGCGATATGCGCTTCGACGCGCACCAGCGGCGCCTGCAAACCGATCTGGGCACGACTCAACACGGTGGCGAAACTCAACGGCTCGACCTGGTGGCTGCAACCGCGCTATTGCGGCGGATTAGGGCCCGCCTGGCCAGCGTTAAATCTGAGTGATTAGCCAGGAAACGAGAATGGTCAGATGTCGTAAAACTTTTCGGTCGGACTAACCGGTCCGACCAGCGTCACTCTGTGAAACGCAGAGCAACACTAAGTCGAGACCGGCGTATCCCTGGCGTCGACCGGGCCGGCTGACCGGTTCACCGTGTGAACGTCTTCAGGATTTCGCCTCAGCGATCGCGCGAAGCGAGATGGCTTTCGAGTTCCTCCAGCCGCGCGAGGAGTGTGTCGAGTTGCTTGCGGGCCTTTTCCAGGACCGCTGTCTGCACATCGAACTCCTCGCGGGTCACGAGGTCGAGCCGGCTGAGCGCCGACTGCAGCACGGGGCGGAAATTCTGCTCGAGTTCGTCCTGCAGGGTGCGCAGTCCTTCGGGCAGGCTACCCGCCAGCCGGCGGGCGAGATCGTCGATGAGTTTCGGGTCAACCATGGAGTCAGTTTAACGCACTGGGTGACGGCAACTGCACCGAAACGGTGCAGCCCTGCGTCGGCAGGTCAAGGCGGGTGCTCGTAAGTCACTGAAAATCATATAATCGGCGAGTTGGCACGAGATGTGTAAAGAGAGAGAATCGAATCGATTCCTGCCGTCCCAGGACGGCTCAAAAAAGCACCGGAGACTGACCCCATGAAACTCGTTACCGCGATCATCAAGCCATTCAAACTCGACGACGTTCGCCAGGCGTTAGCCGATATCGGGGTCCAGGGCATTACGGTCACCGAGGTGAAGGGTTTCGGCCGTCAGAAAGGCCACACCGAGCTTTACCGTGGTGCCGAATATGTTGTTGATTTTCTTCCTAAAATGAAGCTGGAGCTCGCCGTCGCCGAAGAAGTGACCGAGCAGGTCATCGAGGCGATTTCCGCGACCGCCCGCACCGGCAAGATCGGCGACGGCAAGATTTTTGTCACCCCGCTGGAACAGGCCGTGCGGATCCGCACCGGCGAGACCGGCGCCCAGGCCCTGTAACTCCACGCTTTTTTACCGGCATACCCCCTCTCCTGTGAACTGGGTCAGAGACTTAGCGTCGTCCCGGCGCTAGTCTGGCGTGGCTGGGTTTCTGGGTACCCGGCACTCGCCTTCCCCCGTTTCCGGTTTTGACTTAACGTAACCGGCCCGGGGGCAACCAGGAGATTTGTAGTCCAGATGAAAAGCACCGTTTTTCTCGTGTCACTGCTGCTGTCTGCCAGCGCGGCTGCCGGCGTATACAAGTGGGTCGATACCGACGGCCGCGTGCACTACTCCGACAAGCCGCCGGCAACGAAAGCGGAGTTGCTCGACATCGAGACCGAGCGTACCGATCCTCAGCGCGTTGCTGCCCGGGTCCAGGCATCGCAACCGGCTTCAACGCCAGCCGATACCGTGGTCGCTGACGAATCGGAACGCGAGCGCCTGGAGCGCGAACAGAAAATTCAGCGCGACGAGAATTGTGCGCGGGCACGCAAGGCGCTCGACAGCCTGCTGAGCGCGACCCGGGTCTATGAACCGCTGCCCGGCGGCGGTCGCCGCTACCTCGAACAGGCAGAACTCGATCAGAAGATGAGCGGGGCCCGGCGCGACGTCGACCAATGGTGCGACAATAGCTCCTAGTCCATCACCGCGGCTGGAAATTTTTTGGCCGACCGACTCGACACACTGACCGCAACACGCGACAGGGACGCCGGTTCCGCCATCGGACGGCCGGTGGACGACACCTACCTGCCCGATTTCTGCTCCCCGACAATGACGTTTGCCATTGTCCTGCTGGCCGAACTCATCGCCTTCGTCCTTACGCTGGCACGTCAGCCCATTGCCGATGCTTTCTGGATCGACCTGGCCCGATCATCGTTATTCCTGCTGTGGATCGGCCTTGGCAGTGCCTGGGTGATGTGCAGCGCACGCCGCTTCCTGGCGGGGCGGAATACCGTCCAGGTCACGGTGATCAGCCTGCTGCTGCTGGTGCTGACGACGGCGGTTGTGTCCGAGGCAGCCTGGCAGCTGGGCAACTATTACAGCCACCGCACCGGTGGTGCGGTCAGCGAGATGTTCCCTGCCTCGCACCTGCCTTTTGTCCTGCGAAACGTTCTTATCACCACCATCGTCGGTGCGCTGACCCTGCGGTACTTTTATGTGAGCCACCAGTGGCGGCGTAACGTGCAGATGGAAGCGCGCTCGCGGGTGCAGGCGCTGCAGGCGCGTATTCGCCCGCACTTCCTGTTCAACAGCATGAACACGATTGCCGCACTGACCCGCAGCGACCCCGATTCGGCCGAGCAGGTGGTGGAGGACCTGGCCGACCTGTTCCGCGCCAGCCTGGCGGAGAGCAAGCAGCTGGTCCCCCTGCGCGAGGAGCTGGAGCTGGCGAAGCTGTACGAACGGATCGAACTGCTGCGCCTCGGTGACCGGCTGACCGTCGAATGGTCGCTCGACGACCTTCCGCCGGGCGTGATGATCCCCGGTCTCAGCGTTCAGCCCCTGCTGGAAAACGCGATCTATCACGGCATCGAGCCGTTGCCCGATGGCGGCACGGTGTCAATCCGCGGCCGGGTGGAGAATTCACAGCTCGTGATCGAGATCGACAACCCCGTCAACCCGGATGTTTCGGCGCGCCGCCACGACGGCAACCGGATTGCGCTGGCCAACGTGCGTCAGCGTCTCGAGCTCGCCTTCGGGCAACGCGCGGGGCTGGAAACACACGCGGGGGATGACCGCTTCCGGGTCGCATTGCGCCTGCCGCTGAGTCACAGCCCGTGAAGGTCCTTATCGTTGACGACGAAGCCCCGGCACGGCAACGGCTGCGACGGCTGGTCGACGAGCTGGAGGATTTCCAGGTCATCGCCGAGGCTGCCAACGGCATGCAGGCTATCGAGCTGACACAGGAGCATGACCCCGATGTCCTGCTGATGGATATCAGGATGCCGGGCATCAGCGGGGTCGAGGCGGCCCGTCATCTCGCGTCGCTGGAGAACCCACCGGCCGTGATCTTTACCACCGCCTACGATGAGTATGCGATCGACGCCTTCGATGCCCAGGCGGTCGGCTACCTGATGAAACCGGTCCGCCGTGAGCGGCTGGCCCGGGCGCTGCGTCATGCCTCGCGCCTGACTCGCGCTCAGCTGGCCACGCTGCAAACCGACGATCAGCCGGAGGAGAAGCGAACCCATATCTGTGTCCGGATTCGCGGCCGTCTCGAGCTGATTCCGGTCGCCGACATCTATTATTTCCAGGCCGATCAAAAGTACACTACGGTTCGTTACCCGGACGGCGAAGTCTTGATCGACGAATCCCTGAAAAACCTGGAATACGAATTCTCTCCTGAATTCGTCCGTATTCATCGCAACGCGCTCGTTGCCGTCGCCCACCTGCGTTCGCTGGAGCGTGACGGCAGCGGCAAGCAGTTCGCCGTGTTTCGCGACTGCGATGCCCGGCTGGCGGTGAGCCGGCGACATGCGTCTGCGCTGAAGCGTCGGCTGCGGGGCTGACATGCCGGTTCGCATTGCGACCCGTCGCAGCCGGCTCGCGCTGTGGCAAGCCGAGTTCGTCGCCGGGCAGCTGCGCGAGGCGCATCCGGACCTTGTGACGGAGCTGGTGCCGCTGAGCACCCGCGGCGACGAAATCCTCGATCGCTCGCTGGCAAAGATTGGCGGCAAGGGACTGTTCATCAAGGAACTCGAGCAGGCCATGCTCGACGATCGCGCCGATATCGCGGTTCATTCGATGAAAGATGTGCCCGCCGAACTCCCTGAAGGCATGACGATTGGCGCAATACTCGCCCGTCACGATCCCCGGGACGCCCTGGTCGGAACGACGCTGGCGGCTCTGCCCAAAGACGCCGTGGTCGGCACATCCAGCCTGCGGCGGGCGGCCCAGCTGCTGCACCGGCGTCCCGATATCCGCATCGAGCCTGTCCGGGGAAATGTGGAGACCCGTCTCTCACGCCTGGACGAAGGGTGTTTTGACGCGATCGTCCTGGCAGCCGCCGGTCTCGAGCGCCTCGGCCTGGCCAGTCGCATTTCCGAATTGCTCGATCCATCGGTTTGTCTGCCTGCAATCGGCCAGGGCGCGATAGGCGTAGAATGTCGCTCTGACGACGAAACGGTACTGACCACGCTGCAGGCGATCGACGATCTGCCCACGCGTCGGGCAGTCGAAGCTGAGCGCGAGATGAACCGGGTGCTGGGCGGCAGCTGTGTGTCACCGATTGCCGGACATGCGCAAACCGACGATGACGAACTGATATTGCGCGGTGTGGTTGCCTGCCCGGACGGCAGCGATGTCGTTGCGTCACTGGCGATGGGAAGGGATCCCGTCGAGGCAGGCAGGGAAGCGGCCAGGCTGCTGGTCAGCCACGGTGCCCGCCAGATCCTCGATGAGATTAATAATGACTGATGCGCTTTCAGGAATCACCGTTCTCGTCACACGACCGAGCCACCAGGCCGACAACCTCGTTCGCCTGATCGAGTCGCACGGCGGGGAGGCGCTACGTTTTCCGACTCTCGAAATTGAAAGCGCCGACGACCGTGAAGCCATCCTTGCGCAGGTCGGCGATGCCGGTGACTACGACATCGCAATTTTTATCAGCATCAATGCGGTCAATCACGGCATCGGGTTTCTGCCAACGGCAGAGCCACGCCCGCAGTTGGCGGCGATTGGCCCTTCGACGGCACGCGCGCTGAAAGAGGCCGGTTTTGAAACCGACATCAAGGCAACCCGGGGTTTCACCAGCGAAGCGTTGCTGCGGGAACCGGCGCTGAGGGACGTAAAGGACAAGAAAATTTTGATCTTTCGCGGCAGCGGCGGTCGCGCACTGCTGGGGCGCGAGCTCGAGGAACGCGGCGCGAGCGTTACCTATGCGGAGGTCTACCGCCGCGATCGTCCCGACGAACTCGATCCGGCCATCGAGAAGCGGCTGGCGGAAGGCAGCGTCGATATCGTCACCGCAACCAGTGCCGAAACACTTTTTAACCTGTACGAACTGGCTGACGACCCCGGCGCCGAAGGCCTGCTCGATACACAGCTGGTTACCGCGAGCGAACGTGTGGTAAAAAAAGCCACCGCGCTGGGCTTCAGGAACGATGCACTGCTGGCCGACAGCCCCGACGACCAGGGACTCGTCGAAGCTATCCTGGCGTGGCGAAGTAAAGACGATCCGACCGAAACACCCACGGATACCATCGAGAGCGAACCGAGCATGCAGGAGCATGAATCTTTGAGCGAGGACAAGGACGATCCCGCTGTTGCCGAAGACCTCGAGGAAACGGTCGATGAGACCGTTGCCGAGGAACCGGTGGCGACGCCTCCACCGAAACGCGCCGGTGGCGCCCTCGGCCTGCTGGCAGTCCTGATCGCGCTGGCGGCACTCGCTGCGTCGGCGCACCTGTGGTGGCAGCAGCGACAGAAAGATGCGCTGGCCGAGCAGGCCGCGGCAACCGCCGGCGATGCGCTGGCGATGACCGGCAGTCAGCTTGCCGCGCTGGACGACCGGCTCGACGACAACCTGTCGCGGGTTTCCAGTCTCGATGCCTCGCGCGGGCGGATCGAATCGGCCATCGACGACCTGCGCGGCAGTATCGACACGCTGACCGCACGGGTGCAGGGCGTTGAGCAATCGATCGACGACGTTCGCGGTGTTTCCGCTTCGGCACGCAATAACTGGGTCCGCGCCGAGGCGGAGTATTTCCTGCAGACCGCTAACAGCCGCCTGCAGCTCGCCCACGACCCCGACGCTGCACTGGCGGCCCTCCTGGCTGCGGACGATCGACTCAAGGCGCTGGGCGACCCCACCCTGTTCCGGGTCCGCCAGGAGCTGGCCACCGAGATTGCCGCGCTTCGCGCGGTTCCGCGCCCCGACATCGAAGGCATCGCCCACACCCTCAACGGACTGGCTGCGCGGGTGGACGAGCTGCCGCTCGATAACTCGAGCCCCGAAGGCTTCAGCTCCGGGGATGAGCCGGCCGCGGAACTGGCGCCTGTCGACCGGGCAAAAGCGGCGGTGAAAAACGTCTTCACGAGCATGGTCAGCGTCAAGCGCACCGACGAGGCCATCACGCCGCTGCTGTCGCGGGACGAAGAATTTTTCCTGCGCCGAAACCTCGAGTTGCAGCTGCATACTGCCCGTCTCGCGCTGCTGCGCGGCGATGCCGCCAATTACGCCGAGAGCCTGCGCACCGCCCGCAACTGGCTGCAGGCGCACTTTACGGCCGACACGGCCGCGGTCCGTGGAACCATCGAAACGCTCGCCAACCTCGAGAGCGAGGACATCCAGCCGGACCTGCCGGATATTTCGCGGTCGCTGCGACTGCTGCGGCTGGCCGCACCGGTCGAAGAAGCGCCGGTGGCACCGGTGGTTCCCGAAGCGCCTGAAGCGATCGAGGAGGAGACCGCGTGAAACGCGGCCTGGTCATCCTGCTCGCGCTGCTTGCCTCGACCTTCCTGGCGCATTTTTTCATGCAGGAAGACGCCGGCTACGCGTTGATTCATTTCCGCGGTTACGCGTTGGAAACCTCGGTGCTGGGCCTGGCGCTGTTTGCAATCCTGGCCTACATCGCCGTGCGCCTGATCGTGCGCTCGCTGACCTCGGTTTCCGACCTCGGCCGGGCGGCCGGCAAATACCAGAAAAACCGCTCACGCAAAAAGATGACCCGCGGCCTGATCGAACTGGCCGAAGGCAACTTCGAACGCGGTGAGCGGCTGCTGGCGGAGAGCGCACGCCAGAGCGAAACACCGGTGGTCAATTACCTTGCCGCAGCGCGCGCGGCGCAGGAGCAGGGCGCCGCCGACCGGCGCGATAACTGGCTGATGATGGCCTACGAGAACGATGCCGACTCCGGGCGCGCGGTGCTGCTGACGCAGGCTGAACTGCAGGTGCGCGACGAGGATTTCGAGCGTGCGCTCGCCACGCTGCGCAAGCTGGAGGAACAGTCGCCAGGCCATCCGCAGGGGCTGGCACTGCTGGCACAGATTTATGAGCGTCTGGGCGACTGGCCCAGCCTGCGCGAACTGTTGCCGCAGCTGCGCAAACGCAAGGCGCTGCCGCCCGAAGCAATCAACAGACTTGCACAAAGAACCTGGGGAACGCTGCTGACCCACGACAGCGCCGGGGGCGATGTCGTCAACCTGCAGCGGCAGTGGCAGCAGGTGCCGAAGAAACTCAAGACCGATCCCGTCCTGCGCCGGGACTACGTTGCTGCGCTGAACCGGGCCGGCGAACCTGAGCTGGCTGAACAGGCGATTCGAAAGATGCTCAGGAAAGAGTGGGATGCCGGGCTAATCGATTTGTACGGCACACTGGAAAACACCGACGCGGCGAAGTCATTGTCCTACGTTCAGGGCTGGCTCAAGACGCGCCCCGACGACCCGGCGCTGTTGTTGGCCGCCGGCAGGCTGGCGATGCGTGCCGGTCAGCACGACCAGGCCAAAGAGTATCTCGAAGCGTGTCTGAAGGCGGACCCCAATCCGGCGGCCTACCAGACGCTCGGCGCCTTGCTGACCGAAGCCGGCGAGGCCGATGAGGCTGCCGCGGCGTTCCGAAGCGGACTGGCGCTGGCTACCGGTCGCATCGAGAGCACGCTGCCTACCCTGACAACGGATTCCCCCGATAAAGCCGAGCCAGCGGACGCCACCGCAAAAAACGCCGGCTAGGTGACCCCGTGACCCATCATCTTCTGCTGGCGGGTTGTGGCTACACCGGCGAGCGGCTCGCGGCACAACTAACCGAAGCGAACCACACCTTCCTTTGCGTAACCCACTCAGACACCCGCCGCGACCGGTTACGTGCTGCCGGCTACAACGCGGTTGCCGATGATCTCGGTGTCCCGTCAGCGCAGCTGCGCCCGGCCGTCGACACGATTGTCTATCTCGCACCCCCGCCGCCGGAAGGCGAACGCGACACGACGCTGGAAGGTTTCCTCGCCGCCATCGAGCGGCCACGGCGGTTCGTTTACCTCAGCACCAGCGGCGTGTACGGCGACTGCGGTGGCGCCCTCGTCGATGAAACCCGGCCGCCGGCGCCGCGGACTGCGCGCGCCATCCGGCGGCTGGCCGCTGAGACAGCGCTCACGGCGTGGGCCGCGGAAAACGGCGTGGAAGCGGTCATTCTGAGAGTGCCGGGCATTTACGGTCCTGGACGTCTGCCGCTCGAACGCATCCGCCGCGCCGATCCCGTGCTGCGCGCCAAGGATTCGCCGCCTGGCAACCGTATTCACGTCACCGACCTTGCCACCGCCTGCAGCTGTGCCGCTATTGCCGACAATCCGCCGGCCATCGTCAACATCGGCGACGGCGATCACATGAGCAGCACCGCGTTTACCTGCCTGGTTGCCACGCTCAGCGGCAGACCGAAGCCGCCCGCGATCTCGCGGGAGGAAGCAGAGCAGACATTCAGCCGGATTCGCTGGTCGTTCCTCGCCGAATCCCGCCGGCTGGACACGACGCGGATGCGGCATGAACTCGGCGTAAAACTCCGGTATGCGAACCCCGCTGACGGCATTCGCCAGGCACTCCAGTTCGAACCCTGACCCCGGATACCGCCGGTCGCGACGCCCGGAAATTTGCCAGGCCCAATCAATCACTTTGATGGCGGCCGGACTTTCCGCGTAAATCCTGCGCGCTTCGACTGCAGTAAACTCGCTGCTATCAGGGTCACAACCAGCGTGTCCCTCGCCTGGAGAACCGCGATGAATCCGCCCCGGACCGCTTTAATACTGCTTGTTTTTGCCGCTGGCTGCGCCACGGTCGTTGAGCCAGTTGGCAGTCCCGACATCGACGCTGCCGCCCCCCAGCCCGGCGATGCCGGGCCCTTCAGCGAGGCTGCCGGCTGCCAGGAAGGACCCCTGGCCCAGTTCGGTCAGTATCTCGGCCAGTGGCAAATCGAGGACTCACAGCTGGCCAGCGATGGTTCGGGCTGGTCGGAAGGCCCCGGGGCACAGTGGAATTTCGAATGTCTCGGTAATGGCACCGCTATACAGGATTTCTGGATTCCCAACGGCGGACCCGTCGGCACCAACCTGCGAACCTACAACCCGGATTCCGGCAACTGGGACATCGCCTGGGCAATCAAGGGCCAGCCCGGTTTTTCCCACATCACCGCTCGCCAGCAGGACAATGGCGACATTGTCATGTCCTACGTCGCACCGATTCCCGATCCACCGCGGCGCATTACCTTCTTTCCGGCCAGCGACATTCACTGGAACTGGAAGCTGGAGTTTTCCTTCGACGACGGCGAGAGCTGGACCGAGGTCTACCGCATTCACGCAACCCGGATTACCCCGCCCAACTGAGCCGGAAAAAATTGCGGCTGAAAGCCGCTCCAACACGCGACAGCCTCAGCGAGAGAGCTGCCGGTGCCTTTCTTTGGTGACGTCAGATCCTCGGCAGCACAGAAAGGTGCCGGCAGATCGCTCGCGCAATCTTGGAACAGACCCCGGGGTCGTGACCCGACAGCCTCATTCAAACTCGAAACCCCGGGCTGCGGCCAGCGCCTTGATCTGGGCAATGACCTCCCGATCGAACGAGCGGTTTTCGTCCGGCCTGTGCATCTCAAGATAAAGCTGACGCTCCTCGATCAGTCCGTCAATGATACGCCGGTACTCGGCACGCTCGCGGCGTACCGTTTCCACCACCTGCTGCCGTTCGTCCGGCGACAAGCCACGTAACGCATCGGGCAGCGACTCAGTGTCCAGATCCGACAAGCGTGTACGTCCTGCCTCCAGGTCAGCCAACAGGTCGCCCTCGCCGACCAGCGCCGCACCGCTGCGCCCAAAGTAACTGAGCCGATCGGCCACTACCCCGTCCGCCGCCGCCGCCATTCTTTCCCGGGTCCCGACGACACGTGCCCGCAGACTCGTGTCACCATAAGGCATCAGCGTCCGCGCCAGCTTGGCCTGGATCGCAACAAAGTCCTGGTCGACCGGCGTTTCCACGACGCGCATGTTGCCGCTTTGCGGAACTGCAGCGTAACGTCCCTCGTCACCGCTGCGTGCGATCGCCTGCCAGATTCGGCGCGTTGCTGAGTCGACCCCGCACTGAATTGCATTGACGACAATGCCGCGCTGCCGGGCCAGCGCCAGTATTTCCTCCAGCGCAGGCTCGTCGGTGTAGTCCATATGCGGCGGTGCGTCGCCGGTGAGATAAATCACCTTGATGACATCGTCACCGGGCGACCAGCCAATGTTCGTGATCGTCTCGTACAGCGCCTGGTTTACCGCCTCCGGCGTATCGCCGCCGCCCTCGGCACGAAACGCCGTCAGGTCGGCATGGATCCGGTCCATATCGGCTGTCATCGCCGTCAGCCGCGTCACGTATTCGTCGCCCCGGTCGCGAAATCCCGTGAGGCAAAACGACACGTCGGGCCGCGGCGACAGCCGGGCAATTTCGCTCGCGATCGACCAGATCCGCGCCTTGGCACCCTCGACCAGGCCAGACATCGACCCCGTCGTATCCAGCACAAAGCAAACCTCGATCCCCGGCGCCGGTGTGCCCGCGGCCGGCGCAGCCACCGGCAATCCGCCCAGCCCGCCAGCCAGCAACACCATCAAACACCGCAAGCCAGTCGTTTTCATCGAATTGTCCCGTCACTGTCGATGACAGACAGTGTGGAATTCCAATGTGGCCCCACGACGCCTGAAAAATGACGAATCATGAAAGGACGCCGACGGAACGAAAACCGGTGGCGCTACCGCGGCTTTGCGTTAGCAATTTCCGGGGGTAGGGTCAGGACGGGCGGCACGCCTTTGAGCGACGGCCTCGAAGCAAGGGAATGCCGGGCGTGACCGAGAGGTCTCCGCCCCGACGCTTACCTGGGCGCGTCGGGATCGGGTCCGAGGAACTCGATTGCGGCAATCTCCAGCGCAAAAGACCCCGTTAGCTTGTCGGCGATCAGGAAACCAATTTGCCGGATCTGCGCTGGCTCGACCGGTCCCGCGTCGGGTACCGACCGGCCGCGATAGACCGCGCGGAACGCAGACAACGGCAGGTCTACCGTCTGCCACGATCCGTCCGTCGCAAATTCCGCCGCCCACGACACGCCGTCAAAACGGCTGTCCTGGCGAATGCGAAACTGATAGCGGCGGCCGTCGCCGCGGACTCGCAGCCTGACGCTCTCGAAATCTGCTGAGGGTTTCAGTTCACGCCGTACTGACGCGAAGCCCCCGTTGTTCTCCAGCGACAGCGACCCCTCGAATCGCAAGCCGTCGCCAGCGGCGACTATTCCGCCCGACGATATACCCCCCATGACGCCGTCATTGACCGCACGCCACGATCCAGCCTGCAGATCGAGACTCATCAGTATCGCCACCATGGTAAGCATACGATCCTCTGTTCTGTGCCAAAAACGTACCTGCAAGAAGATGTCAGCTTACCCCCGAAGGGCGCACTCCGTCATAAAAAAGAGCGGCCAGACCGGCAAGGCCATCGACGCGCCGGGCCAGCTCGCGTCCATCGACCAGGCGATAGTCCTTGCCACTCTCGCCGCTTTCAGGACGTTCCCTCCCGGGCCGGACCGGCACTCGAAAGCGACCCCGTGACTTATCTGAAAATCCGTGAAACGGCGTTTCCGGCCAGGTCCGTTTTGCATCCGATCAGGCTGTGACGTAATTTCGCCAGTGTTTTTTTCCATCGACTTGCCATTGCGGGCGATGCAATCGTGTATTGACGCGCCAGGGCAACAGAGACACTACGCCATGCTCGAAACAATCAAGACGCTAATCGCAAATGCCGGAATCGAGGAAACGCTCGCCGGACAGCTCGCGCCACTGGCCGCCTCCGTCCTGATCGTTTTCCTGAGCGCCGTCGCGTTCTTCGTCGCCAAGTGGATTCTGCTGCGCGGAATCCAGGCGGTGAGCAAGCGTACCGCGACGAAGTGGGATGACCTGCTGGTGGAAAATCGCGTATTTTTCTGGCTTGCCCACCTCGCGCCAGCGATCGTTATCTACCAGCTCGCACCGGAGGCGCTGGCGAACCACGAGGGGATCGCCGGTTTCGTCAACACCGCCGCACTCCTGTACATGATCGTCGTCGGCGTGCTGGCAGTCGATGCGCTGCTCAACGGCATCCTGTCGATTTACCAGACCTTCGAGGTCTCACGCACGGTGCCGCTAAAGAGTTTCTTCCAGGTCGCAAAGATTCTCCTGTACGTGCTGGCGGTCATCCTGGTGATTTCCCTGCTGATCGGCAGATCCCCGGCTTACCTGTTTGGCAGCCTGGGTATCCTGGCATCGGTGCTGATGCTGGTGTTCAAGGACCCGATACTGGGGTTTGTCGGCGGCATACAGCTCGCCGCCAACCGTATGCTGGCCAAAGGCGACTGGATCGAAATGCCCAGCCACAGCGCGGACGGCGACGTCATTGATATCGCGCTGACCACGGTGAAGGTGCAGAACTGGGACAAGACCATCACCACAATCCCGACCTATTCGCTGATTTCGTCGCCGTTTAAAAACTGGCGCGGCATGTCGGAGTCCGGGGGTCGCCGCATCAAGCGTGCCATCAACATCGACACGGGCTCGATCAGGCTCTGCACGCCGGAAATGCTCGAACGTTACGCAAAGATCAAATACATCGCCGAGTACATCGAACGAAAACGCCGCGAACTGGCCGAGTGGAACCAGCAGCAAGGCATCGACATGGACGATCCCGTCAATGCGCGAAACCTGACCAACGTCGGTACCTTTCGCGCCTACATCCTGGCTTACCTGGAAAACCACCCGGACATAAACCAGGACATGACGCTCCTGGTACGTCAGCTGGAGCCTGGGCCCAACGGGCTGCCAATACAGATCTATTGTTTTTCGAGCGACAAGCGCTGGGCGGTGTACGAAAGGATCCAGGCAGACATCTTTGATCACCTGCTGGCGATCGCGAAGGAATTCGATCTGCGGATCTATCAGAACCCGACCGGCGGCGACTTTCGCGCGCTGGCAGCGCAGCCGTAGGAGATTCTATGGGGCAGCTCAAGTCCTTGAGGTATCGAACGAGGACTTGTCGCGCATGAGCGCGAAGGCGATCCGAACGAGTTTGCGTGAAGCCGGGGCTCACCGATTGACGCGAGCTTGCAGGGAATTGGCTTTAGTGAGCGAGATTCCTAATTGGCGTTCTGCGGTGAGAGGGGATGAGGGCGAGATCTCCTACGGTCTGTACCAACAGGTCAGAATCGACTTTCGTCCCTCCCATCCCCGGCGCCTTAATCCTCTCAGTTCAAGACGCCCTCGACCATACAAGCGGCTTCCAGCCGCGATCCTGGTAACCGCGATGGCATGATCGCGGAGCCGCTCCTGCGCGCAAATGCGTTCAGGAAAAGCAGGGCTCAGTAGAAGTCGGTGTTACGCGGCCGGCTGCGCCGGCTCTTCAGCCACTCGATCAACGGGTCCCAGGTCTCGAGATCCGGCCAGGCCAGGTACTCCGGCAGCTCGAAGATCCCGAGCCCGCGCGTGTACGCCCGGATGTAGTTCTGCGCCTCCCGCAACACCGCGACATAAGGCACCTTCTGCTCCTCGAGAAACTCGTCCAGTTCCTCGAAAATCATCGTGTTCTCCTTAACGCGGTTGGCTACCAGTGCAATCCTGACCTGGTGGCGCTCCACCTTACCGACCTGCTTTATCTCGTCGACGAACTTTGTGACCGCCTGCATGTCGATCGGCGACGGCATCACCGGCACAATGATCGTGCCGGCATGACGAATCAGGTTCGTCAGCTCCTTGCCGTGAGAACGAGCCGGCGCGTCGAGCACGACGATGTCCGAGTTGCGTGGCAAGTGACGCAACCCCTCGTTGAAGGCATCGAGCCCGGCAATGTGAGGACGATCGCCTGGCCGGCGCTCCAGCCAGGCGAGGCTCGACCCTTGCGGATCGTAGTCGGCCAGCGAAACCCTTTTACCGGCATCAGCGTAGTAGGCGGCGATATTGGTAGCGATCGTGCTTTTGCCACAGCCACCTTTCGGGTTCATTACCATGATGTGGCGCATTCATTTCCCCTTTGCCGAACACTGATTTGACACCGTGATTATCCCCAGCAAGGCTGCCGGGTGTCGCGTTGCAGTGCAGCAACGGCTAATCGATGCCCAGCTCCGACCAGATGGCATCGATCCGCGCCGTGACCTCGGAATCCATGACAATGGGCCGACCCCACTCGCGATCCGTTTCGCCCGGCCACTTATTAGTAGCGTCGAAACCGATTTTCGAGCCCAGGCCCGGCCGTGGCGAGGCGAAATCGAGGTAATCGATTGGTGAATTATCGATCAATATCGTGTCGCGACGGGGATCGACCCGGGTGGTCAGGGCCCAGATCACATCGTTCCAGTCGCGCACATTGACGTCGTCATCGGTCACGATCACGAACTTCGTGTACATGAACTGGCGCAGGAAAGACCAGACACCCATCATCACCCGCGAGGCATGACCGGCATATTCCTTGCGGATGCTGACCACCGCCAGCCGGTAGGAACAGCCTTCGGGTGGCAGGTAAAAATCAACGATTTCCGGATATTGCTTGCGCAGCAGCGGTACGAAGACCTCGTTGAGCGCCGCTCCCAGCACCGCTGGCTCATCGGGCGGACGACCCGTATAGGTGCTGTGATAGACCGGCTCGCGGCGGCGGGTGATCCGCTCGACGGTAAACACCGGGAATTTCTCGATCTCGTTGTAGTAGCCGGTGTGATCGCCGAAGGGGCCCTCGTCGGCCAGCTCATCCGGGTGGATGACGCCTTCCAGCACGATTTCCGCGCCAGCGGGCACCTCCAGCTCATTGCCCCGACACTGCACCAGCTCCGTGCGACGGCCGCGAAGCAACCCGGCAAAAGCGTACTCCGACAGCCGGTCGGGCACCGGGGTTACGGCCGCCAGGATGGTGGCCGGGTCCGCCCCGAGGGCAACAGCGACCGGGAACGGCTCACCCGGGTGAGCCTTTTGGAAGTCGCGAAAATCCAGCGCCCCGCCCCGGTGGGCCAGCCAGCGCATGATCAGCTTGTTGCGGCCAATCAGCTGCTGACGGTAGATGCCCAGGTTCATGCGTTTCCGTCTCGGGCCGCGGGTTACCGTCAGTCCCCACGTGATCAGCGGGCCCGCGTCACCCGGCCAGCACGTCTGCACCGGCAGCTCGCCGAGATCGACATCCGGTCCCTCGATAACGACCTCCTGGCAGGCCGCTTTACCCAGTGTGCGCGGCGCCATGTCCAGCACCTTGCGATAGACCGGCAGCTGTTGCCACGCATCTTTTACGCCACCCGGCGGATCCGGTTCTTTCAGGAACGCGAGCAATTCACCAATTTCACGCAGGTCATCAATCGTTTCCCGGCCCATGCCCATCGCGACACGCTGTGGCGTTCCGAACAGGTTGCCCAACACGGGCATCGTGTGCCCCTTCGGCCGCTCGAACAACAGCGCCGGGCCACCGCGCCGCAGCGTACGGTCACAGATCTCCGTCATTTCGAGATTGGGATCAACCTCGACGCCAACCCGGCGCAACTCGCCACGCGCTTCGAGCTGCGTCATGAAGTCTCTGAGATCGCGGTATTTCATGCCCTGGCCTGTGACTGCCGGAGGAGCCGGTCGATTCAGTTATGCTAACCGCAATGATCGTGCGTTTCACAAAGATGCAGGGTGCCGGCAACGATTTCATCGTGATCGACTCCGCCGAAGGTTTCGATCCCGATCGTCTGGGCCGGGACGGACGCCGCAGGCTGGCCGATCGCCGCCTCGGGATTGGCTGCGACCAGCTGCTGGTGCTTGGCCCACCGCGCCATGAGAACACCGACGCCTGGATACGGATCTTCAATTCAGACGGCCACGAGGCTGCGCAGTGCGGCAACGGCATGCGTTGTCTCGCGCTTTACCTGAACCGGCGCGATCCGGCCCGGGCCGCGTGGCACCTCGAGGGTGTTGCCGGGCTCGTCGCCGCGCAGGTCCACGATGACAACAGCGTTACGGTCGATATGGGTGCGGCCACGCTCAGTGCCGATGCCGTCGGCTGCCTGCAGCCGCCACCGGTCGTGGTCGACGGCGCCCAAGTCGATTTCGTCCCCGTATCGATGGGCAATCCCCACGCCGTCATCTTCGTAGACGACGTCACCGCCGCACCGGTCGGGAAATGGGGACCGGCCCTGCAGCCGTTTTTCGCTGACGGTGTCAATGCCGGTTTTGCCGAGGTCACCGGCGATTCGACGCTTGCGTTGCGGGTATGGGAGCGCGGTTCCGGCGAGACGCTGGCCTGTGGCACCGGCGCCTGTGCTGCCGCTGTGGCGGCAATTTCCCGTGGCATGGCGCCCGGCGAGATAGCCGTCGACCTGCCCGGCGGCCAACTGATGGTAAAGTGTGCCCACCACGGCGGGTCGATCAGCCTGCGCGGTCCGGCGCAGCAGGTTTTTGAGGGGCAGATAGCACTATGAGCACCGAGAGAAAGCGCACCAGGGACATCGAGTACGAACAGCTCGGTGACGCCGAGATTGCCGGCTTTCTGCATTCTCATCCCGATTTTTTTGAGCGTCACCCCGGGCTGCTCGCGCACCTGCGCCTGCCGCACGACCCGGGTGACAACACCGTCTCGCTGATTGAGCGGCAGGTTGCCATCCTGCGGGAGAAAAACCGCAAGCTCGATCATAAATTGCGGGAGCTGGTTGCCGTCGCCCGCGCCAACGACGTCCTGTCCGGGAAGATTCACGGTCTTGCCATGCGGCTGATGGGCACTACCGATCTCGCGACGATGCTCGCCACTGTCGAGAAGGTCCTGCACGACGAACTCGGCAGCGACCGTTCGGTGCTGGTGTTGTTCGGTGACGAACCCCCCGAAGACGAACAGGGCGACCTGCTCGAAACGGGTTTTGTTCGCAACATGTCGCGTGAGGACCCCGGTCTCGACCTCTTCCAGACTTTCGTCAACACCGGTCGCCCGCGTTGCGGCGAGATCAAGGGTGTCAAGCGCGAATTCCTGTTCGGAAACGACGGCGCCGATATCCAGTCGGCGGCACTCATACCGCTGGGCGAAAAAGCACGATTGGGTTTTCTCGCCATCGGCAGCCACGAGTCTTCGCGTTTTCATCCCGGCATGAGCACCGATTTTCTCGCCCGCCTGGGTGAACTGGTGGAACGAGGGCTCGACTGCGCCGACTGATGGATGACGGGCTCAAGCACTGGCTCGAACAATTCCTCGGTCATCTCGGTAACGAACGGAGGCTCTCTCCGCATACCATCAAGAACTACCGCCGCGACCTCGAGGCGCTTACGGCATTCTGCCGCGCCGATGATGTCGGCCAATGGAAACAGGTAGACGCGCTGCACATCCGCCGGTTTGCCGCTAAAGCGCATCGCAGCGGACTATCGCCACGCAGTATCCAGCGGCGCCTGTCAGCAATCCGGACCTTTTTTCATTACCTGCAGCGTGAGGGACAGATCCGGAACAACCCGGCAGCCGATGTCAGCGCGCCGCGCGCCAGGAAACGGCTTCCGGCCACGCTCGATGCCGACACGATGGGCGCGCTGCTGCAATTCGATAGCGACGATCCGCTGGCGATTCGCGACCGGGCCATCATGGAGCTGCTTTATTCGTGTGGGTTAAGGCTTGCGGAACTGGTCAGTCTCGACCTCGGCGCCGTCGACCTGGAAGACCGCACGGCCCGGGTTACGGGTAAAGGCGACAAGACCCGGGTATTGCCGGTTGGCCGCACGGCCCTGGCTGCCCTGCGTGACTGGCTGGTGCTGCGCGTGCAGTTTGCCGACGACGACGAGACCGCGGTTTTTGTCAGCCGCCGTGGCCAACGCCTGAGTCCGCGTTCGGTGCAGGCCAGGGTCAAGCACTGGGCCACCCGGCACGGCGTCGATGCCAGCGTTTATCCGCACCTGTTCCGGCACTCGTTTGCAACCCACCTGCTCGAGTCCAGCAGCGACCTGCGCGGGGTCCAGGAGCTGCTCGGACACGCCAATATCAGCACAACCCAGGTCTACACCCACCTCGACTTTCAACACCTGGCCAACACCTACGACAAGGCCCACCCGCGGGCCCGGCGACGCAAGAAAACCCGCGCCTGACCGCTCGTCACGAAGCTGCGGGAAATGGTCGTCATTTCCCAACCGGCAACCCCTTGAAATCAATGCCTTCACGTTCCGTGACACTGGATTATGTCGAATGTGTAGTTCGTTCTGTACAGCTACACTTATCAGGTGTACCTGCGCGAATAACAAAAGGACCCAGCCATGTCTCGCCTGATTGTCGCATCCGCCCTGACCGGGCTACTGATTCACTCTGCTTCGGCCCAATTGCCCCCGGACGTCAAGACGTCGACCTTTTTTGGCGGCACCGGCACCGACCGCGCCATCGCAGTTGCCAACGGTCCGGACGGCCGAATCTATATCACCGGCACCACCGATATCCGCGATATCCCGGCCGCCGAGAGCTTTAACTTTGGCCCGCCGGGCGACGTCGATATTTACGTCGCGCGTCTCACGTTAGCCAACAACGGCGTGGAGTCGGTCACGTATCTCGGCGGTACCGCAGAGGACGCGCCCTACGATATTGCGATCGCTCCGGATGGCGGCATCGTGGTGGCCGGTTACAGCGCCTCGCCGGATTTTCCGACCGGCAATGCTTTCCAGAGCACCTTGTCAGGCGGCGGTCTCAACGGCTATGACGGCATCCTGTTCAAGCTCTCGGCCGATGGCTCCGGTATCGTTTATTCGACGTTCATTGGCGGCAACGATCTCGACGGCAACGGGGTCGACGGCGCACTGGGCATCGAGTGGGCACGAGCGTTGCTCATCGAAGACGATGGCACCACCTGGGTGACCGGCGAAACCGGTGCGCCGGACTTCCCCGCCACGCAGGTCTTCAATGGCCGCTCCTGCCTGCAGGACGAAACCGTTGTCGGGTCGCCCCTGATTGACGATGCGTGGATAGCCAAGGTTTCCTCGGCCGGTTCGCTGCTGCTGTCGACCTGCATCGGCGGTCCGCAGCGCGATGTCGGCCGCGATCTCAACATGACTGCCGATGGCGATATCGTTCTCAACGGTCACACCCGTTCGGCCGATTTCCCGGTAACCGCCGGCGTCTACCAGGAAGAACGCAGCGGTATCGGCTCCGCCTACGACATTTTTGTCATGCGCCTGGACAGCACGCTTACCACGCAGGTCTTCAGCACCTACATCGGTTCGACGGACACCGAGTTCAGCCAGCGATCCGCCCTGAGCCCCAGCGAGGGCGTCATCCTCGCCGGGCAGACTTTTTCGCCTGACTTCCCGTCGACCAATGCAACGATGTTCGGAGGCGGCGATTCTGACGCCCTGATTCTCGAGCTGAGCAGCGACGGCACCACGCTGAAGCACGCCTCATTCATCGGTGGCCCCGAAGCCGAGTACGGTTTCGGGCTGTCTCTCGATTTTGCCGGCCGGGTCTACATGCTCGGCAGCATCCAGCCAACGGTCAGGCAACCGGGTCTCGACCCGGAGCCGGGCCTGCCACGCACGGCGATGACGCGCGGCGGCAGCGGTAACGGCGACGCGTTTGCCGTCACCTATGGCAAGACCGGCCCGGTCTCGTTCAACCTGCTGGGCGGCTCCAACCTGGACGTCGGCGGTGTCAGTATCGCCTTCGATGCCAATAACCATGCCTGGGTCAGCGGCGACACGGAGTCGCCCGACTTTCCGACGCTCAATGCTTTCCAGCCCAGCCTCAATGGGATCGGCGACGGTTTCCTGGCACGCATCCTGCTGGATGCCGATGAGGACGGTATCACTGACGACGTCGACAACTGCCTGAAGACCCAGAACGACGGCCAGATCGACACCAACGGCGACGGTTACGGCAACCGCTGCGACCCTGACCTGGATAACGACGGCAACGTGAATTTTATCGACCTGCAGTTGTTCGAAGCGGTGTTCTTCGCTCAGGAAGGCGATGGCGTTTACGATCCGGACGCGGATTTCAATTCGGACGGCTCGATCAACTTCATCGACCTGATCGTTATGGAAGCACTGTTCTTCAGCGTCCCGGGCCCCAGCGCCCTGGCGCCCTGACCCAACCCCCGGGGTCCGGCACACGGCCGGACCCCGGGCAACCAGACAGACGCCACGCAACGCCGTGGCGTTTGTCGTTTCAGGGAGCCTGCCGTGTGCCGGTCTCCGGGATCGGGTCGAACCACCCCCCGGCCCCGGTCGGGCCAGGTGGCTTTAAACCGGAAAAACGAGGCTAGCCCGGCGAGCCGTCTCGCGTAGAATAGGCGGCCCGATTCGAAAAGGACCAGGCACCGATGCGACAGTTCGATGGCACGACCATAGTCTCCGTCCGCCGCGATGGCCGCGTTGCCGTGGGCGGCGACGGCCAGGTGACGATGGGCGACACCGTGGTCAAGGGCAATGCCCGCAAGGTCAGGCGGCTCTACGAAAACCGGGTGCTGGCGGGCTTTGCCGGCGGCACGGCCGATGCGTTTACGCTGTTCGAGCGCTTCGAGGCCAAGCTCGAGCAATACGGCAACCTGACCCGCGCCGCGATCGAGCTGGCCAAGGACTGGCGCACGGACCGCATGCTGCGCCGCCTGGAGGCGCTGTTGTGCGTGGCCGACGCGAAACACTCGTTTATCGTGACCGGCAACGGCGACGTCATCGAACCCGAGGACGACCTGATGGCGGTGGGCTCCGGAGGCGCGTATGCGCGTGCCGCGGCACGGGCCCTGATAGAGAATACCGATCTCGACGCCCGCGAAATCGTCGAGCGCTCGCTGAATATCGCCGCCGACATCTGTGTCTATACCAACCGCAACCTGGTAATCGAGACCCTGCCAAACCCATGACCGAAATGACCCCGCGCGAGATCGTCCAGGAGCTGGACAAACACATCGTCGGCCAGGACGACGCCAAGCGAGCTGTCGCCATTGCCCTGCGCAACCGCTGGCGCCGCGTGCAGGTCGGTGAACCCCTGCGCAGCGAGATCACGCCGAAGAACATCCTGATGATCGGCCCGACCGGGGTCGGCAAGACCGAGATCTCCCGCCGGCTCGCCCGGCTGGCCCGGGCTCCGTTCATCAAGGTCGAGGCCACGAAATTTACGGAGGTGGGCTACGTTGGGCGCGAAGTTGACTCGATCGTCCGCGATCTTGCCGACATCTCCGTCAAACTGGCCCGGGAAACCGAGATGGACAAGGTCCGCCACCGGGCTGCAGATGCGGCAGAGGACCGGGTCCTGGACGCCCTTCTGCCGGGACCGCAGGTGGGGTTCAGCCCCGAGACCCGGGCCGACGACGGTGATACCCGGCAGAAATTCCGCAAGATGCTGCGCGAGGGCAAGCTGGACGATCGCGAGATCGAAATCCAGGTCCAGGCAGTCCCGGTGGGGGTCGAGATCATGGCGCCACCGGGCATGGAGGAGATGACCAGCCAGCTGCAGAGCATGTTCCAGAACCTCGGCGGCAACCGCACCCGGTCGCGCAAGCTGAAGGTAAAAGATGCGCTGAAGCTGCTGGTGGACGAAGAAGCTGCCGGCATGGTCAACGAGGAAGACATCAAGCTGCGGGCGATCGAGGCGGTCGAGCAGCACGGCATCGTGTTTCTCGACGAACTCGACAAGGTGACGCGGCGCGGCGAGGCCACCGGCGCCGACGTTTCGCGGGAAGGCGTGCAGCGCGACCTGCTGCCGCTGGTGGAGGGCTGCGCGGTGCAGACCAAGTACGGCATGGTGCGTACCGACCATATCCTGTTCATCGCTTCCGGCGCCTTTCACCTCGCCAAGCCTTCTGATCTCATCCCGGAGCTGCAGGGCCGGTTCCCGATCCGGGTGGAGCTTGCCGCACTGACCACTGAGGATTTTGTGCGCATCCTCACCGAACCGGATGCGTCGCTGACCGAGCAGTACACGGCGTTGCTCAAGACAGAGGGTTTTGCCCTGACGTTTGCCGAAGACGGTGTGCGCCGGATTGCCGAGGTGGCTTTCCAGGTCAACGAGCGCACCGAGAACATCGGTGCGCGCCGCCTGCATACCGTGCTGGAACGGCTGCTCGAAACCATTTCCTTCGATGCAGCAGACCGCGACGGCCAGGCAGTCACCGTCGACCGCGATTACGTCGATACGCACCTCGGTGAACTGATCCGCAACGAAGACCTGACGCGGTACATACTCTGATGCGCTACCGGCCCACCGAGATCCGCGTACGACGCAGCAACCGGGTGCTGCAGGTGTCGTTTATGGATGGCGAGACCTACACGCTGCCGTTTGAATACCTGCGGGTCTATTCTCCGTCGGCTGAGGTGAAGGGCCACGGACCCGGCCAGGAAGTGCTGCAGGTGGGCAAAGAATCGGTGCAGGTGACCGCGGTCGAGCCGGTCGGCAACTACGCGGTGCGCCTGGTGTTCGATGACGGTCACGATACCGGTCTCTATTCCTGGGACCTGCTGCACGATCTCGGTGCCACGCAGAACCACAAGTGGCAGGATTATCTCGACCGGCTGGAAGAGGCCGGCTATCAGCGCGCGGAGCCCGCCGGTGAGTGACGACGTCGATTTCGGCTACCGCAAGGTCAGCCCCGACGAGAAGACGCGCCGCGTACAGGACGTATTCGATTCGGTCGCCAGCCGCTATGACCTGATGAACGACCTGATGTCGGCGGGCGTTCACCGGCTGTGGAAGCGCTACTTCGTCGAGAAGGCCGGAATCCGGGCGGGGCAAAGCGTGCTCGACCTTGCCGGCGGTACCGGGGATATTGCGCGCCTGATGGCGCCAAAGGTCGGCCGCAACGGTACGATCGTTATCGCCGACATCAATGACTCGATGCTCCGCGAAGGCCGCTCCCGGCTCCTCGATGGGGGACTGAGCGGCAACCTGCATTACCTGCAGGTCAACGCCGAGGAGCTGCCATTCGCCGACGACACCTTCAACTGCGTCACGATTGCTTTTGGCTTGCGTAATGTCACCGACAAGGACAAGGCGCTGCGTGAAATGCACCGGGTCCTGAAGATTGGCGGCAGGGCGATGATCCTGGAGTTCTCGCACCCCACGGTGCCGGCGCTGCGGGCCGCTTATGATGCTTACTCGTTCCGGGTGCTTCCTGCCCTGGGCCGGCTGGTTGCCGGTGATGCCGACAGCTACCGCTACCTGGCCGAGTCGATCCGCATGCACCCGGACCAGGAAACGCTCAGGGAAATGATGGAAACCGCGGGTTTCGAGCGCTGCAGCTACGACAATCTCAACGCCGGAATCGTCGCCGTGCACAGCGGTTACCGGTTGTGAAGACCGAACCGCTGTTCGAGCCTCTGAGTACGTTGCTCAACCGGCAGGTCGAACGCTCGACGCCTGCGCGCGACGCCATTGCCGAACTCGAGGGGTGCACCCTCGGAATCAGGCTGAAAAATACCGCGCTGTCGCTGTTCCTTGCGGTCCGTGAAGGCCGGGTCGAGATCAGCCGCAGCTATGACGAAGTCCCGGATGTCGTGCTGGAAACGACGCCGCTGGGGCTGGCGGAAATGGCGCAGGGCACGCTGTCCGGCGGACGGATGGCCATGACCGGCGACCCGGTGGTCGCGCAACATTTCCAGATACTGCTGCAGCACACCCGGCCGGACTGGGAGGAAGAGCTTTCCCGCGTGTTTGGCGATGTCGCGGCACACCACGTCGGCAACGTCGTCCGCGGGCTGCTCGACTTTGGCCAACGCGCGGCCGAATCGCTCAGCCGCAGCACGGCCGAGTTTGTACAGGAAGAACGGCGCGACATCGCTGCGCCCTCCGAGATCGCAGACTTTCGTGAGAAGGTCGAGGCCGTTGCCGCACGGGTTGCCGAACTTGCCAGCCGGGTCGACAGGCTGCAGCCGTGATCGTACGCCCGCGTCACCTGCTGCGGTTGTTCAGTATTTACCGGGTCCTGGTCCGTCACGACCTGGAAGAGATCGCACTGGCGACCCACATGCTCGGCCCGCTGCGTTATATCGGGCTGCTGTCGCCAGGCAGCTGGTCGTGGCTCAAAAAGAACCCGCAGCCGCGGGGGGTGAGAATTCGGCGGGCGCTCGAAGACCTCGGCCCGATCTTCGTGAAGTTCGGCCAGGCGCTCTCGACCCGGCCGGACATCCTGCCGCGGGACATCGCGCAGGAACTGGCAAAGCTGCAGGACCGGGTGCCGCCTTTTCCCGGTGACGAATCGCTGCGTATCGTCGAGGAAGCCTACGGCCGCCCGGCGACCGAGGTTTTCGCCACATTCGATGTCAAACCACTGGCGTCAGCCTCGATCGCACAGGTCCACGTCGCGACGATGCACGACGGCCGCGAAGTGGTGGTCAAGGTGCTCCGCCCCGAGGTCCACAAGATCATCGAGCGCGACCTCGACGTGCTGCACGTCATCGCCAAACTGGCGCATACCTACTGGGAGCCCAGTCGCCGTTTTCGTCCTACCGAGGTCGTGGGGGAATACGACAAGACCATCACCGACGAACTGGACCTGTTGCGGGAAGCGGCCAACGCGGCGCAGCTCCGGCGCAACTTTCCCGACGGCAGCCTGCTCTATGTGCCGGAAGTCTACTGGGACTACTGTCGCAAGAACGTGATGGTAATGGAGCGCATCAACGGCGTGCCGGTGAGCGACATCGACACGCTGCGCCAGCGTGGCGTCGACTTCGAGGTGCTGGCCGAACGCGGGGTGGAGATCTTTTTCACCCAGGTGTTCAAACACAACTTTTTCCACGCCGACATGCACCCGGGCAACATCTTTGTCGATACCACCGATCCTGCACAGCCACGCTACATCTCGGTTGACTTCGGCATCGTCGGCACGCTGACGCCGCGCGACCAGCACTACCTGGCGGGCAACCTGCTGGCGTTTTTCAAGCGCGACTACCACCGCGTTGCGGCGCTGCATATCGAGTCGGGCTGGGTGCCTGAAACGACCCGTGTCGATGAATTCGAATCGGCCATCCGCACCGTCAGCGAACCGATATTCAACAAGCCGCTGAAGGAAATTTCCTTTGGGCATTTCCTGGTTCGGCTCTTCCAGGTGGCACGGCGTTTCGAGATGCCGGTACAGCCACAGCTGGTACTGCTGCAAAAAACCCTGCTGAATATCGAGGGCCTCGGGCGCCAGCTCTATCCCGACCTCGACCTGTGGAAGACCGCCAAGCCGTTCCTCGAAAACTGGATGGTCGACCAGGCCAGCGGCAAAGAAGTCTTCAACCGGCTGCGGGAGACCTGGCCGGAGCTGGGCGAGTCGCTGCAGCAGGTGCCGCACTGGGCGGTCAGCACGCTGCAGCAGGCCGCCGAGGGCCGGCTCAAGGTCCAGATCGAGACTCCGGGACTCGAGGAGGTCAGGCAGGAAATTGCCGCGGCGAGCCGCCAACGCAACCTGCACATCGCCGGCGGATCACTCCTGGGCACCGGCGCGCTCATGATCGGGCTGGCTGTCGGTCCGTCCTGGCTGGGCTGGGTCACCCTGCTCGCGGGCCCCGCCGTGTGGCTCTACGCCTACCTCACCAGCCCCTGATCAAGGCACCAGCCACGTCATCAGTGGTTGCGAATTCAACCGCGATTACGATGCCGGTTCGATGTCGGAATCAGAGAGGCCGGGATCGTAAGCCGTTTCAGGCCTCATTCTGACGGTGGTACTGCTGCAAGGTGCAGCGGCTCGATAGAAATCGAACCGTTCGTTTAACTTCGCTGCAACATAAGCAAAGCGTCCGGTGTCGACGCTCTTTACAACTCTCTTTTTTGTTCTCGTCGAGTTACGACTCCAGCTCCAAATCGAACGATGGAGAGTGTGATGCGAGTCACAGTTCCGGAGCCCACAACCGTACTGGCTTGACATAGCCCCGTCAGCGTCGAAACCGGCGTGTTTCTTGCAGAAGTTACGGGCGGCGAGTTTATTCGGCGGTTTGCGCTGAATGCTGGTCGTTCCAAAGGAGTCGACTCTATGAAGAACAACCCCATTAAATGCGCGATAGCGGCAGCAGCATTCTGCTCGTTGTCGCTCAGCGCTGCTGCTGGTCCCATTGAAGTCCTTGTTGATGGTGGTTTTGAAATCACCAGTTCACCGCAAGGGGCTCAGACCTCTTTTACATCAGGCGCATATGGCGGCTGGGCAGTTGGCGATGCGATGAGCACCGCCACCGCTGAGGACGGCGTCACTCCTTATCAGGGCGACACGATGCTCAGGTTTGGAACCTCGGGGGGCAGTAGCTCCGATCTTTACCAGATTGTCGATGTAACTGCGTTCGGGGACGACATTGACGCGGGCCTGGTCACAGCCAACATGAGTATTTTCTACAATGCACCGGGTGTCACGACAGCTGGTCTCAGGCTATTGGGTTGGACCTCAGCACCGACAAGTTTTTCAGGCGTTTCGATTCTCGGCGGTGCGATCAACAATGCGGCAATTGACGCCGATATAAATACCTGGCAACAGTTTACGGTTAACGACATTGCTCTTACCGCTGGAACCCGTTACCTCGGGTTTGGTATTCATGAACTGACCGCTCTTCCGCTGGCTTACGCCGACAATGCTTCGCTGGAAATAGCTGTCGTCTCCGTACCTGAACCCACCACGGTAGCCTTACTCGGTATGGGCTTCGCGGGAATCGGTTTTGCAAGACGGCGTCGAAAGACCACTTCAGTCTAGCTCCAGAAAACCGTATCCAGCGGTCGGCGCGCCACATTCTACTTCAGCAAGCGGCATCCCCGGATGCCGCTTGCTGCCCCTGAGTCTCAGCTGATCGACTCCAGCCACTCGTCGTCGGAACCCTCTTCAATGTCGTCGAACAGGTAGGCGCCGAGATAGCGTTCTGCGGTGTCCGGGAGCATCACCAGGATCACGGTGCCATGATCGGCGCGCTCGGCCACCTGCATGGCCGCGGCCAAAGTAGCACCGGCGGAAATTCCGACAAAGATGCCTTCCTCGGCGGCAAGCCGCCGCGAGTATTCCTTGCCCGACTCGTCGGTAACCGGAACCAGTTCGTCATAAACCTCCGGGTTGAGTACGTCGGGCACGAAATCCGGGGTCCAGCCCTGGATCTTGTGCGGCTGCCACTCCTGGCCCGCCAGCATGGACGCACCCGCAGGCTCGGTGGCGATGATCTTCGTATCCGGCCGCGCCAGCTTGATGACCTCGCCGGCACCGGTCAGCGTGCCGCCGGTACCCCAGCCGCT
>JAHEKH010000120.1:0-5310 GCA_024638445.1 Gammaproteobacteria bacterium
TCCAGGAAATTCGCTTCGTCGCGGCGGCCGAGGGCCCGTCCTGCTTTGGCGACCAGATCGAGGCCTTCTCGGGCTGGGACGACATCCAGACGTTTGCCGACACCGATCTCGACGGCATCGATGACCAGGCTGACAACTGTACGCTGGTACCGAATCCGCGGTTCTGCCTGGAAGACGACTCGCTCTCAGAGGAAGATTGCGCGACCGCCGAGCTGACCTGGGGTCAGCCGGACAGTGACGGTGACCTGTACGGTAACGCCTGCGACGGCGACATCGCTGACGGCCCGTTTGCCGGTGGCGACTGCAACACCAACTTCCTCGACCTGATCGCCTTCGAAGGTGCGTTCTTTACCTTTGATGGCCAGCCGAACTACAACCCGGCCGCCGACATGAATCTCGACGGCTCGATCAACTTTCTCGACCTGGGCTTGCTGGAAGCCGAGTTCTTCACTGCGCCGGGTCCGGGCCTGGGCAACTGTGGTTGCGCTCCCGAGCCTTCGGTGCTCGATCCGGGTGCCGACTTCGGTGCGGAGTTGTTTGTACGTGGCAGCCTGGCGTTCGACTGGAATGCCGTTCCTGGCTTCAACAACGTGGTTAATATCGGGCCGCCTGCCCATGGCCCCGTCGGTGTGAACCAGTACCAGGCACGGTTTATCATTGCCGCGCCGGGCAGCTACGGCTTCAAGGTGGCTGACGCGGACTGGGCTGTCGAGTATGGCAACGGTGGCAGCGAAACCGTCGCACCGGGAACGCCGGCATTGCTTCCGTTCCAGGGTGGTTTTGACAACACGCCGCTGGATATCACGGCTGGCGGCTGTTACGAAGTCAACATCACGCCGCTACCGGGCGAGCCCGGTGAAATTCCGGCCGGCTCGATAGAGGTGTTGTTTGACGGACCGCAGCCCTAGGCGCTGCGGGTCAAACAACCGTCAGAAACGACGCCCCCTCGCGCAAGCGAGGGGGCGTTTGTATAACAGGACCTGTACAACTTAATCCGGGCAAACGCCGCGACTGAATTAAAATAACAGGTCGCCTGAACCCACACCCGGAAACAGAGCTCGCCGGAAACATGACTAAAAAACACCTTTCGATTTTCCTGCTGTCGACGCTGGCGATGCTGAGCGGAAGTCTCCACGCATCGGTCGGCTGGGTCGGCAACATGTTCCCCGCGGGGGGATCGCAGACCAATATCGCCTCCGGTGGCTCACTGACGATTTACGTCCAGGCCTGGAAAGCCGGTTTTACCGACAGCCCGGGCCAGGGCCCCGACATCAACTGCGAGCTGTGGTGGAGCGAGGTCGGATCCTTTGGCGGACCCTGGCTCGGCGAAACCGCCACCGCGATGACCTACAACACCGACGTCGGCAACAACGACGAATACCAGGTCACAATTTCGCCGGGCGACGGTTTGTATGAGTTCACCACCCGCTGCACCGATGAGACCGACGGCGTTATCACCTGGCAGCAGGACGGTAACGGTCAGCTGAGCGTGGCCGCCGCCGGGCTCAGCGGCAAGCGGGGCATCTGGGTCGAGGAGGACACGATTGCCTGGAGCACGGTACACGGCCCGAGCAACGTCACGTATGAGCTGCATCATGATTACGATGGCGGTCTCGTGGTTCCCGCGACTGCGGGCACCGGGAAACCGCTGACTTTCGTTCGTTTTCTCAACTCGGTTTCGTATCCGAAATATCCGAACATCGGTGGCTACAAGGCGCTGAGCATCGGCGCCGGCGATCTGCCGCTGGTGCCCGACATCCTGCGTGGCCAGATGGCCGTCGCGGTTTACGACAACGGCGGCAACCTGCTGGAGGCTACCCGGCTGCAGATCCAGGGCGTGCTCGACGACCTGTATTCCTACAGCGGGCCGCTGGGCCTGAGCTTCGAAGGCGAAACCCCGACCTTCAGGCTGTGGGCACCGACGGCACAGAATGTACGCATGCGGCGCTGGCCGCAGCCGACGGCTTCAGGCAGCCCGAACCCGATGACTTTCGACCCGGCAACCGGCGTGTGGGAGCTGGTGGGCGACCCGGCCTGGTACGGCGATTATTACTGGTACGAAGTTACGGTCTGGGTCGACGAATCCGAGCAGGTGCTGCTCAACCTGGTTACCGACCCTTATGCACCGAACCTGTCGACTGACGCCACGCGCGGCCAGATCGTGGACATCGTCAACGATCCGGCAACTCTTCCCGCGGGCTGGGATTCTTTCGCCAAGCCACCGCTGGACGCGCCCGAAGACATTGCGATCTACGAGCTTCACGTTCGTGACTTCAGTGCCACGGACGAAAGCGTGATCGCGGAGCATCGCGGCACCTACAAGGCATTTACCTACGACGGCACCACCAATCCGCTGTCTGACGGCATGGCGCACCTGTCCGCTCTCGCTGACGCCGGCCTGACCCACATTCACCTGATGCCGGTTCACGACTTTGCCGACATCCCCGAGGACCCGGCAGATCGCAGCGAGCCGGACCCGGCGCTGCTGGCCAGCTACCCCGCCGACTCCGACCAGCAGCAGGCAATCGTGGGTGCCACGATCAACCAGGACAGCTTCAACTGGGGTTTCAACCCGGTCCACTACGGCGTGCCCGAAGGCAGCTACGCCACCGCCCAGGACGGCCCGACCCGGGTCCTGGAAATGCGCGAGCTGGTGCAGCACCTGTCCGATGCCGGACTGCGGGTGATCCTCGATGTCGTGTACAACCACACCAGCTCGGCCGGACAGAACTTCAACTCGGTGCTCGACAAGATCGTGCCTGGCTACTACTACCGGCTGACCGCCAACGGCGAGATCGAAACCTCGAGCTGTTGCAACGACACGGCCACCGAGTTCGACATGGCCGAGAAGCTCATGATCGACACGGCGATCCGCTGGGTGCGGGATTACAAGGCGGACGGTTTCCGCTTCGACCTGATGTCACTGCACACGCGCGCCAACATGGAGGCGCTGCGCGACGCGCTGCAGGCGCTGACGCTGGCCGATGACGGTGTCGACGGCAGCAAGGTGTACCTCTACGGCGAAGGCTGGGACACCGGCTCGGCCAAGGCCAAGGGTCTCAACTACGCCTACCAGTGGAACATGGCCGGCAGCGGGATCGGCACCTTCAACGACCGGATCCGCGATGCCACCCATGGCGGCATCGAGACGCTGAATATTTTCAGGCAGGGTTTTGCCACCGGCCAGGCCTACGACTGGAACGGCTACAACTATGCCGAGCGTTTCCAGGGCGACCTGCGTTACTCGCAGGATCGTCTGCGGCTCTCGCTGGCCGGCAACCTGCAGAACTACACCATCGTCGACCAGAACAACAATGCCGTGACCGGTGCCGCGTTCAATGGCCAGGGCTACACGCTGGATCCGCAGGAATCGATCCAGTACGTCACCAAGCACGACAACTACACCTTGTACGACCTGCTGGTGCTCAAGGCGCCGTGGGGCGAAGGCGGCACGCCGCTGACCCCGATGGAAGAACGGGTGCGTATGCAGAACATGGCGCTCAGCGTGGTCACGCTGGCCCAGGGTGTGCCCTTCTATCACGCCGGCAGCGACCTGCTGCGCTCCAAGTCGATGGACTCGAACAGCTATAACTCGGGCGACTGGTTCAACACCCTCGATTTCAGCTACGCAGCGAACAACTTCGGTGTCGGCCTGCCGCCCGAAGGCGACAATGGCGGCGCCTGGCCGATTGTCTCGCCGCTGTTGTCCGATGCCGCCCTGCTGCCTGCCACCGATGACATTCTCGATGCCACCACGCACCTGCAGGAAATGCTGCAGGTTCGCAAGAGCTCGAAGCTGTTCCGGATGGAGACCGAGGGCGATATCCAGTCACGCCTGACGTTTCACAACATGGGTTCCGGCCAGGCCGACGGCCTGATCGTGATGGAGATTGCCGACGACCAGGCTGTCGACCTCGACCCGCTGTACGAAAATGTCGTGGTGCTGTTCAACGCCAACAAGGTCGACCAGGACTTCACGATCGGTGGGCTGGCCGGTGTGCCGTTCGAGCTGCACCCGGTGCTGCAGGCTTCGAACGACCCGCGGATGGGTGTGGCGAGTTACGACAGCGGCAGCGGTAATTTCTTCGTGCCGGCACGCACCACAGCCGTATTCGTCTCGCCGCCGGGTGGTCCGGACACCGACGGCGATGGTATTGCCGACGCGACCGACAACTGCCTGGATATCGCCAATGCCGACCAGCGCGATACCAATGGCGACGGTTTTGGCAACCGCTGTGACCCGGATTTCGACGACAACAACCTGGTCAATTTTATCGACCTGCTGCAGATGGAAGCCGCGTTTTTTACTTTCGAAGGCACGCCCGGCTACGACCCTGACATCGATCTCGACGGCGACGGCACCATCAACTTTCTCGACCTGATCATCATGGAGCAGTTCTTCTTCCTGCCGCCGGGACCGTAACCGGCCTGCGGACTGGCCGCCCTTACCGATAATCGGAGCTGCCGGCACCGGCGTTGCCGGCGCTTCGGGTAAACTGCATCGATGGCTCACGAGATCGATACCGGCCAGGTCGGCAACTACCTCGGCAAGCAGATAGACGGCTTTGGCAGGCTGCTGGACTGCCGGAAATTTCCCACCGGCCAGTCGAATCCCACCTACCTGCTGACCACGGACTCGGGCCGCTATGTCCTGCGGCGCAAGCCGCCGGGCAAGCTGCTCAAGTCCGCGCATGCCGTCGATCGAGAATACCGTGTGATCGAACGCCTGCACGGAAGCCCGGTGCCGGTTGCCCGTCCGCATCACCTGTGCACCGATGACAGCATCATCGGCAGCATGTTTTACGTGATGGATTTCGTGGACGGCCGGGTTTTCTGGGACCCCACGTTACCGGAAGCCGCCGACAATGCGGAACGGGCTGCGATCTACGACGAGTTCATCCGGGTGCTGGCATCGCTGCACGAGCTCGACGTCGACCAGATCGGGCTGGGCGACTACGGCCCCAGGTCCGGCTACTACGCCCGCCAGCTGGCGCGCTGGACCAGGCAATACCGGGCTGCCGAAGCCGACCCTATCGCCGACATGGATTTCCTCATCGACTGGCTGCCACAACGGCTGCCCGACGACGACGGCCGCGTCGCGCTGATTCATGGCGACTACCGGCTGGACAACCTGATCTTTCACCCTGCCGAGCCACGGGTGCTGGCCGTCATCGACTGGGAGCTGTCGACGCTGGGACATCCCACGGCCGACCTCGCCTACGCCTGCATGCGTTATTACATGCCCAGCGCAGGCATCAAGGGACTGGCGGGCGTCGATCTCGCGGCGCTGCAGATACCGGATGCCGACGC
>JAHEKH010000120.1:5410-7134 GCA_024638445.1 Gammaproteobacteria bacterium
CTGCACAGCCGCGTCATGGATCGCGGCCGCCCGCTGTGGGAGTTTCATATCATCGAGGGGCTGCACGACAACCAGTTTGCCGTGTACATGAAAGTGCATCACGCCGCGATCGACGGGATCGGTGGGATCTCGCTGATGGAAGCCTGTCTCAGCCGCGATGCCGATGGACCGGCGATCTCTCCCTGGCGTGGCTTTAAAAAGCAGCAGAAAGAGAATCCCGAACCGCCACACGCTGTTGACCGGCTGCTGAAGTCGGCGGACCGGGCTCTGCAACAGGTCGGGATGCTGCCGGACCTGGGCAAACTGGTCGGCGCCCAGGTCAAGCGCGCGACCGGCATACAGCACGACGATGCACCGGTGCTGTTTGCCGCGCCGAAATCCATATTCAACGTGCCGGTTACCGGCTGGCGAAAATTCTCGGTGGCCTCGATTCCCCTGTCATCGATCAAGCAGGTCGCCAAGCGGGCCGAATCGACGGTCAACGATGTCGTGCTGGCGATCTGCAGCGGTGGTCTGCGCAGCTACCTGCTGGAACACGATGCGTTACCTGAAAAATCGCTGGTTGCCACGATCCCGGTATCGATACGGCACATCAACCGGCCCGGCAACAACATCACCTATGTTGCCGCCAACCTGGCGACCGACCGCCACGATCCCGCCGAACGCCTCGAGCAGATTCACCTGTCCACGCTGCAGGCCAAGACCGACGTTGCCGGTGTCTCGGCCGGCGCGGCGACCGCGTTTGCGGTGCTGGCCCAGGGGCTGGTGGCCGTACTGAACCGGGTCCAGCTGGGTGGACACCTGCCGCCGCCTGCCAACGTCGTGGTTTCCAACGTACCCGGCCCCAGGCAGCCGCTCTATTTTGGCGGTGCGCGCATGCTGGCCAACTACCCGCTGTCGGTGCTGGTCGATGGCCAGGCGTTGAACATAACGGTGGTCAGCTACTGCGACTCCGTCGATTTCGGCCTCATGGCCTGCGCCGACACGGTGCCCGATCTCGATATGCTGGCCGCGCAGATCGTCAGCGCTTTCGAAGAACTGAGCACGCATTTTCCATCGCTTGCTGCGGTGCAATAGGCGAACCGGCCCACAGAAAGCTACCCTTGGGGTTCACCCGAACCGTGGTGCCACCCCACCGCTATGTCCCATAAAGCCGAATCCGCGACCAGCGGCGGGGCCGATTCGCGCCCGATTTCCCTTGCCGACCGCTACGCCCGAGTACGCCGTGCCACCACCGCCCTGTGTGCCAGCCTGTGTCCCGAGGACACGGTGATCCAGACGATGGCCGACGTCAGTCCGGCCAAGTGGCACCTGGCCCATACGAGCTGGTTTTTCGAAAACTTCCTGTTGTCGGAGCAGCCCGGCTACCGCGCCTTCGACGACCGCTACGCCTACCTTTTTAATTCGTACTACTTCACTGTCGGACAGATGCACCAGCGGCCGCGCCGCGGCCTGCTGTCGAGACCGACCCTGGACGAGGTCCTCACCTACCGCGAGCACGTCGATTCGGCGATGCAACCCTTGCTGGACAACGCCGACGACGGCACCGCCTTCCTCGTCGAACTCGGGCTGAATCACGAGCAGCAGCACCAGGAGCTGATTCTCACCGACATCAAGCACGTGTTTTCCAGAATTCGGAAATGGCGGCGCGCGGCCTGCCCAGCGGCGGCGAACTGGCCCTGCTCGAGGAGTTCCGCGACCAGTTGCCCGAATCCATCTTCACC
>JAHEKH010000121.1 GCA_024638445.1 Gammaproteobacteria bacterium
AGCTACATGGTGCAGGGTTGTCGCAAGAAGACCGATAACCAGTTGCGGAATGCCGGCGTGGCGGTCAGCGGATTCATGTGGCTTCTGATTGTGGCGGAGATCGGTGGATTTGCCGTGCTGTTTGGCGGTGTGATCGTCGCGATCCTGTAAATTACTGAATGCGGTTTCGTTCCGGGCAGAAAAGGCATGCAGGACCCTGTACACAACTGTTGACACCAGTGATCGCCACTCGCGGCAACCTCCGGTAAAGTAGGGGGTTCAACAAACACCGAACAGATTCAAGGAGTCGCCATGCCGCTGGCCCGTTCAATACTGATCTCGCTCATCATAATTCCTGGCCTGGCGCTTTGCGTGCCGGCACTGGCGCAGGACGATAATCCGCCGACGGAGCCAGACAACCGCATCAAACGCATTCTCAAGAAGAAAAAACTGAAATACACTATCGACGAAGACGGCGATTTCAAGATCCTTTACCAGTACGACGACGGGCGTACCCAGATCGGTTTCATTCGTTCGCGCACCGAAGAATTCCAGGGCATCGAGATCAGGGAAATCTGGAGTTATGCGTACAAGAGCGAATCCGAGCAGCTGCCCGCCGAGGTCGCCAACTCGCTGCTGGCCGATACCTTCCAGAACAAGATGGGCGCCTGGGCCAAGGATGGGCCTTACGCGTTATACGTCACCAAGCTGGCGGCTAACGCCAAGGCCAATGACGTCATTTCGGCGCTCGATTTCACCATGCAGGTGGCCGATGACATCGAGATCACCCTGAGCGGCGACAAGGACGTATTCTGAGTCGGCTTTACCGCGACGACAGGAAGCTGGCCAGTTCGGTGTTGTTCATGCGTTCGGCGATCTCCGCCGGCGTATAGCCATACCTGTTTTCTGCCGCCGGATCGGCGCCCGCCTGCAGCAGAACTTCCGCCACATCGCGGTGACCGCCAATAGCGGCAACGTGCAGCGGTGTGTCGCCATCCTGATCGCGGGGCGACAGCTCGGCGCCCTGGGCCAGCAGCCAGCGGGCCACCGCAGCCTTGCCGTGGACGGCAGCGTAATGCAGCGACGTGTAGTGCCGGCCGTCGCGCGAATCGACGTTGACACCAGCGTTTAGCAGCACCGCGGCCGCGTCGGTGTGGCCATTGCCCACGGCCATGTGTATCGGCCGCGTGCCATCGTAGGTCCAGAGGTCTGGACTGGCGCCACGTTCCAGCAGAAGCTGGATAATTCCGGCGTGTCCGCGTTCCGCGGCGATATGCACCGCAGAAGCGCCGACACGGGTCTTGGCAGCCAGCGTAGCGCCACGGCTCAGCAATAAATTGATGGTCTCATGGTCGCCATGGACCATGGCCACGTGCAGCGGTGTGCCCATGTTCGACCATTCGTCGACGTGGGCGCCGCGGCGGATCAGCCAGCGGGCAAACTCCTGCTGGTTGGCGGCCAGCGCGCAGTGCAGCGGCCGCATCTTGTTTTCGTCCTTGGCGCTGAGGCTGGCGCCGGCGCGGATCAGCAGGTCGGCGATATCCCGGTCACCGCGCCAGGCCGCAAGATGCAGAGGGGTTTCGCGCGCCTTGTTGCGCTTGTCGATGCGTTTGAGTCTCGAGATCTCGCTCTTGACCGCCTCCACATCGCCGGATTTCACTGCCTCGTGAATCGCGGCAGCGTGAAGCGGTGCCGCCGTGCAGGCAGCCAGCGTTGCTATAGCAAGTAATTTGGCGGTCAGGGTCATCGGCGGCATCATCGGGTCAGCGGCGGGCGGGGTCAAGCAAATACGCGGATTTAGGGTGCCTGGGGCCTCAAGGGTTCCCCGGAATTGATGCATTGGTGCGCAATGGCCGACAATGCCCCGCAATGAGTGAATCCTCCCAACCGGACGCAGTCCTGGCGCAGGCTGAAAGCCTCCGTCAACAGGGCCGGCATGCCGATGCCCGCACGATGCTGGAAGCCCTGCTGGTCGAGCAACCCGGGCATGCCGAGACGCATTACCGCCTTGCCCAGCTCGCGGCCAATGCCGGCAACCCGAGGGAATGCCGGGATCACCTGCAGCGGGCCTGTGAAATCGACCCCGGCAATGCCGATTACGGCCTGCGTTTCGCAAACGTCTGTGAGCGCCTGGCAGAACCGGAAACGGCGCTCAGCGCTTACCGGTCTGTACTGCAGGCGGATCCACGCAACGTCGGGGCGTTAATCCGGGTTGCGGAGCTGGAGATGGCGGCCGGGCATCGCGATGCCGCGGTCGACGCCTGCCAGCGGGTGGTACTGATCCAGGGACCGGTCGCAGCGGCCCTGCGCGATCCCCGGCTGCCGCCGCCGTTGCGCCAGACCTTGCAGCGGATCCGCAGCACGTTGCGGGACAAGTACCAGGAGCTGCTGGGGGAGACCCGCCGCTACTTGTCCGGCCGGTATGCGCCGCAGGAACTCGAGCGGATCGACGCGGCGCTACGATCGCTCGGTGACACCCGGGCCGCCGGTGGACACCCACTGCAAAAGCCCGAGTTTCTCGCGTTTCCGGGTCTCGAACCCCGGCCATGGTTCGATCCCGGGCAGTTCGAATGGACGGAAGCGGTGGAGTCCAACTGGCAGGGCATTCGGGATGAGTACCTGGCGCTTAACCCGGAGTCAGAGGAATTTCATCCCTACATTCATCCGGCAACCGGCGAGGCACGGACGCTGCAGGGCACCGACTTCTCCACGCTGGCCGGTAATCGCGACTGGCGCGCGTATCACCTGAACAAGGCGGGCTGGCTCGATGACCCTTGTGCGCGTTGCCCGCAGACATCGGCGCTGATGCGCTCACTGCCGCTGGCCGAAGCCGCCGGCTACATGCCCGAGGTGTTCTACTCGGTGCTGCAGCCTGGTACCGAAATCATTCCGCATTATGGCCAGACCAACGTCCGGCTTACCGTGCACCTCGGCCTGATCGTTCCCGAAAGCTGCGGTATCAAGGTCGCCGACGAAACCCGCCACTGGGAGCCGGGGCGGGTGCTGGCCTTCGACGACAGCTTCGAACACGCCGCCTGGAACCGTGGCGACAGCCCGCGGGTGGTGCTGATTTTCGAGGCCTGGCATCCCGGTCTCACCGGGGCCGAAATAGACGGGCTGCAGCATTTCTTTAAAACCCGCAGCGAGTGGCTGGCACGTTTCGCCGACATTGCGCCGCAGGGCAGCTCTCACGCATGAAGGCCGACGAACTGATACGCCAGGCAGTTGTTGCCATGCAGGCGGGTAACCGCGAGCAGGCGGGGCGGCTGCTCGAACAGGCGCTGGCCGCCGATCCGGAACATGCGGGTGCACTGATCGCTAGCGCGAAGATGGCACAGGCCGGTGGCGACAGTGAGCGAGCCCTGGCATTTCTGGACCGGCTGCTGGCCGTTGCCCCCACCAGTCTCTCGGCACTGGTGATGCAGGGACACATTTATTATTCCCGCGGTGAGGCTGAGCAGGCGCAGACCGCGTTCCATCATGCCCGCAGCCTGGCGCCCGACAGTGATGCGCTGGCCTTCAACGAGGGCGTCATGCTGTACAGCCAGGCACGCTATGCGGAGGCGGCCAGCGCCTATGACGATGCATTGCGACTGAACCCGGATAATGATGATTCGCGTCGCAATCGCATCATGTCGCTGGCCGGGGCAGGCGAGACCGACGCGACGCTGGACAGCTGCGCCGATTATCTTGCGCGACGACGGGGGCGCGCCTGGAACGGCGATGAGCCCGATATCCCGGAACTGCCCGAAGGGGATCGGCAAACTACCCGCTTCAAGCTGCAGCACGACCTCGAGCAGCTGCGGTACCTGGCCGAAACCGTCACCGGTCAGGATTTTCACGAGTGGATCGCTGCCTTCGAAAACGCGCTGGATGAACTGTCCGCGCTCGACGTCAATGAACGGTTCGACCGCAGCATTCGGCATGGCGCTCACTGGGATGTCGTCAACCGGATCTACAACCGGCCGGTCTGGCTGCCCGCGCCCGAATTGCCCGACGGGCCGCTCATCAACCCCGACCTCGATGTCGTGGCACTGGAAGACCGTTATCTCGGCGACGGGCCGCCGGTCACCGTCGCCGATGGGTTGCTCACGCCACCTGTACTGGCCGCGTTACGGGACTTCCTGCGGGCCGCAACGATCTGGTATGACATCAAGCCCAATTATCTCGGTGCCTATTTCATCGAGGGCTTTGCCAACCGGCTGACGCTGGGGATTGCAGAGGCCCTGCGCCTGGCCCTGCCGCGGGTCTTCGGCAATCATCGCCTGACCCAGGCCTGGGCCTACAAGTACGGCCCGGAGCTGTCCGGGATCCCGATGCATGCCGATGCCGCGGCGGTCAACGTCAACTTCTGGGTGGCACCGGGGGACGCCAATCTCGATCCGGCCAGCGGCGGGCTGAAGGTCTATACGGCGCAGGCGCCGAAGGACTGGGACTTTGCCCGGTTTAACAACGACCAGGCAGCTATCGGTGAGCTGCTCGACCAGCACGGTCGTGAATGCGTCACGGTGCCCCACGCCGAGAACCGCGCGGTGATTTTTCACAGCAGCCTGTTTCACGAAACCGACCGGATTTGCTTTCGCGACGACTACCTGGGCCGGCGCATCAACGTAACGCTGCTTTACGGCCAGCGCGATGTCTGAACGACAACACGTGTTAATTGCCGCTTGTCTGCTGCTGGCGGCCTGCAGCGACGGCACCGATGCGCCGTTTTCCGATGTCACGGTAGTGAGCGGTATCGACTTCGTGCATTTCAACGGGATGAGCGGCGAGCTCTATTTTGTCGAGATGATGGGTTCGGGCGTTGGCCTGCTCGACTACGATGCCGACGGTGACCTGGATGTCTATCTCGTGCAGGGCAACCGGCTGGGTCCTGACGTCACGCCCGATCCGCAGCACATCGACCGGCTCTACCGCAATGACTCGCAGCCCGACACCCTGCGGTTTACTGATGTCACCGAACAGAGTGGTCTTTCCGCAACCGGTTACGGCATGGGGGTGGCCTGCGGCGATATCGATAACGACGGCGACACCGATCTGTACCTCGGAAACTTCGGGGCCAACCAGCTGTGGCTGAACGAGGGCGGCCGTTTCAGCAACTTGACAGGTCCCCTGGAGACCGGAGACACCAGCTGGACGGTCAGCAGTTCGCTGGTCGATATCGATCGCGATGGCCTGCTGGACATCTATGCCGGCAACTACGTCGGGTTTCGCTTTGCGACCCATAAACCCTGCCGCTCGTCGACCAGCGCCCGCGACTACTGTTCGCCGCTGGTGTACCGGTCGCAGCCCGACCGGCTGCTGCGAAATCTCGGTGACGGCAGGTTCGAGGATATCAGCGCTGCGGCCGGTATCACGCGTGTCTTCGGCGGTGCACTTGGCGTGAGCACGGCCGACTTCGACAACGACGGCTGGATCGATATCTATGTCGCTAACGACGGTGTCGCCAACCAGCTGTGGATCAACCAGCGCAACGGCACATTTGTCGACCGGGCGCCGATTGCCGGTGTGGCGGTCAACATGGACGGACGCCCCGAGGCCAGCATGGGTGTCGATGCCGGCGATTTTGACGGCGACGGCGACGAGGACCTGTTCATGACCCACCTGCGGCGCGAGACCAACACGCTGTACGTCAACGACGGCAGCGGCTGGTTCGAAGACCGCTCCGTGCAGCGCGGGCTGGCCGGCAGCAGCCTGGTCTACACAGGTTTCGGGACCGGCTGGTTCGACTACGACAACGACGGCGATCTCGACTTGTTCAGCGCCAACGGCGCGGTGACCCATATCCAGGAACAGGTCGATGCGGGCGAGGCCTTTCCGCTGCGCGAGCGCAATCAGCTGTTCGAGAATACCGGCGAAGGCAGCTATCTCGATATCAGCGCCGCCGCCGGGTCTGCTTTTACCGAGGCGCGGGTCAGCCGCGGCGCGGCGTTTGGCGACCTCGACAATGACGGCGACACCGACATCATCGTCAGCAACAACAACGGCCCGGTCAACGTGCTGGTGAACAACGCCGGCGCGGCGCAGAGCTGGCTCGGCCTGCGGCTGGTCACCGAAACCGGGCGCGACGACCTCGGTGCCCGGGCACGGCTGCTGACCCTGCCGTCAATCCCGCAGCGCCGCGCGCGCAGCGACGGCAGCTACGCGTCGTGCAACGATGCCAGGGTGCTGTTTGGCCTCGGCGACGAGCGCGGGCCGCAGGATGTTTCGGTGCAGTGGTCCGACGGTGTCACGGAACGTTTTGACGGCCTGGCCATTGGCAGTTACCACGAGCTGGTTCGGGGCAGCGGCCGGTGAAGCGCCTGTTCCTGCTTGCGGTCATGCTCGTGGCAGGCTGTGCGGCCGATGCGCCAGCCCCGCAGCCCGACCTGTCGTATCTCGCCGAAGGCGTGCGCAGTGCACTGCTCGAAGCGCAGGACCGTTCGCGCGAAGCGCTGGCCGCGGCGCGCTCGGCTGCCGAAGAGGCGGATGCCTGGGGCGAGCTGGGCCGGGCCTATCACGCGAATCACCTGGTGGCCGCGGCCGCGGAAAGCTACCGGCAGGCGACCTCCGTCGCGCCGGGCAGCCAGCGCTGGCACTACTACCTGGCTCACGTTGAACGCGATCGCGGCAATCTCGACGCTGCGGAGTCCGCATTTCGCCGGGTCATCGAGCTCGAGCCCGGCAACAGGCCGGCGGCTTATCATCTCGCGCAGCTGTTGATCGACCGAGGCAAACCGGAGCCGGCCACTGAACTGTTGCGCGAGCTCGATTCCCAGGGGCGCGATGCCGCAGTGCTGGCGGCGATTGGCCGGGCACTGCTGATGCAGGGCCATTACAGCGACGCGGCCAGTGCGCTGGAACGTGCGCTGGCGTTGCAGCCACAGGCCACCCGCCTGCATCAACAGGCGGCAATGGCCTGGCGTGGAGCCGGAGACCGGGAACGTGCTGCGGCTCACCTGGCGCGTGCCGGCGAAACCGATCCAGGTTTTGACGATCCGCTGATTCGCGAGCTGGCCAGTCTGTCGGTCAGCGTCGAGCTCTACATCGACCGGGGGCGGGCCGCACTGGCGCGTGGTGACTTCCGGAGCGCGGAACATAACTTTCGTGCTGCGGTAGAGCTCGACCCCGGCGA
>JAHEKH010000122.1 GCA_024638445.1 Gammaproteobacteria bacterium
GACAAGACGGGATTCCCCCCAGCGGAGATATAATCGGCACCCTCGTAATCTGCCGCTGGATCGCCATGAAACTTTACTATGTGCCGGTTTCGACCTATTGCCAGAAAGCGCTGATGGCGCTGTACGAAAAAGACATGAAATTCCAGCCGGAGCTGGTCGCGATGCATGACCCGGAGGCGGTGCGGCAGTACCGTGAGTTCTATCCGATCGGCAAGGTACCGCTGCTGGTGCTGGACGACGGCCACAGAGTTCCCGAGGCGACCATCATCATCGAGTATGCCAACACACATTCGAACCGGGGACCCGACCTGATACCGGGCGATGCCGATAATCGAAGGCAGGTGCGTTTTCGCGACCGTATGATCGATCTTTACCTGAATGACATGGTGTCCAGCCTGTTCTTCCAGTCACGCAAGGCAGACAGCGAAAAAGACCAGGCGCTGATCGACAGCTGCCGTGAGAAAATCGACGTCATGTACGGTTACATGAACAGCGAACTGAGCGAGCGAACCTGGCTGATGGGGGATGAGTTCACGATGGCCGACTGCGCCGCAGCCGCACCGCTGTTCTACGCTCAGCAGCTACACCCGTACGACGATCATGAACCCATCAATGCCTATGCACGACGCCTGTTTGAACGACCGTCGTATCAAAAAGTGATGGAAGAAGCGCTGCCGATGCTGGAACAGATACGGGCGGCCGGACGGGCCTGAACGCTTTCAGCGCCGGGTCGTGACCTGCTGGAGGCGCGTCGTCAGCAGGACCGACGCCACGGCGAGCCCGGCGACCAGGCCCGCCCAGACCCACACCGGTCCGCGCTCCTGCACGACGACCGCGTAGTAAGCCAGCGAAAAGCCGACGGCCCAGTAGGAAAAGATGCTGATCGCCATCGGCACCGTGGTGTCCTTGAGGCCACGCAGCGCCCCCATCGCGGCAACCTGCACGCCATCGAAGACCTGGAACAGCGCCGCCATCAGCAGCAGGCCCAGGGCAATCTCGCGAACTTCCGGATCGCTGGTATAGACGCCGACTATCGTGTCCGGAAACAACAGCAACACCACCGCGGAAAACAGCATGATCGAGCCGCACAACCCGATCCCGGTCCAGCCGGCCAGGCGCGCACCGCGATGATCGCCGGCGCCGGTTTTCTGCCCGACCCGGATGATGATTGCCGAATGTACGCCCAGCGGCACCATGAATACCGTCGCGGCATAGGTGATCGCAATCTGGTGGGCGCCGGCGGCGGCCGTGCCGATCCGGCCCATCAGCAGCGCCGCGGCGCTGAACAGCCCGGCCTCGGCCAGCACCCCGATACCGATTGGCAGGCCGAGACGGGAAACTTCCAGCAGGCGCCGGGGGCTCGGCCAGTCAAAGCGCTCGAACACACCGAGCGGCGCGTAGAGCGAGCGATTGCCGCGAGTCACATACCAGAGCATGAACAGGAACATGCCCCACTGGGTAACCGCAGTAGCATAGCCGCAGCCGACAGCGCCAAGGGCGGGCAATCCCAACTTGCCGTACATCAGCACGTAATCGGCAACGGCGTTGACCAGCAATCCTGATATAGCGACCAGGGCGATGGGCCGGGTATGCCCCAGCCCCTCGCTGGTAAAACGCAGCGCGAGATACGCGAAAATACCGGGGACACCCCAACAGATAGCGCCGGCATAGTCGGCGGCGAGCGGGCGAAACTCTTCGGCAATGCCAATCAGGCTGAGCAGCGATCCGGCGTTCAGCAGGATAACTATCGCCAGGAGCCCGATGACCTGGCTGAGCCACAGGCACTGCCGGGTGTAGGCGCCGACTTCGCGCTGACGGCCGGCACCGATCGCCTGGGCGGTAATCGGGCTGAGCGCCATCAGGTTGCCGAGACCGAAGAGGAAAATCGAGAACCACACGGCGTTGCCGACGCCGACCGCGGCCAGGTCACGGGCGCTGATTCGACCGGCCATGATGGTGTCGGTCAGCGACATGCCGGACAGCGCCAGGTTGTTGGCAATGATCGGCGCGCCCAGCCGCAACATCTGCCGGCCTTCGGCTCTGATCCGGTGCAGACGTGACGGGGCTGGCTCGTTCATAATGCGTCGGCACGTTAGCACAGGGTTACAATGAATGACCCACCACAGGAGGCCTCGATGAACTCGCCCCGACGTATCGCCATTATCGGCGCCAACCGCATCCCTTTCTGCCGCGCACACACCGCCTATGCCGAGATTGGCAACCAGGACATGATGACGGCTGCGATGGCCGGGCTGGTCGATCGTTACAACCTGACGGGCGAGCAGCTCGGGGACGTCTCGCTCGGTGCAGTCATCCGCCATTCCGCCGACTGGAACCTCGCTCGCGAATCGACGCTTGGCTCGGGCCTTGCACCGCAGACCCCGGCCTTCGACGTCGTGCGTGCCTGTGGCACCAGCCTGGAATCAGCCATCCTGATCGGCAACAAGATTGCGATGGGACAAATCGAAGCCGGCATCGCCGGCGGCGTCGACACGATCAGCGATGCGCCGCTGGTGTTTTCGGACGAGTACCGAAAGATTGCGATGAAGAGCTATCGCGCCCGTTCGACGATGGACCGGATCAAGCCCTGGCTCGGTCTGCGGCCGCGACATTTCAAACCGGTCGCACCGGGCGTGGTCGAACCCCGCACCGGGCTGTCGATGGGCGAAAGTTGCGAACTGATGGCCAAGAAATGGCAGATATCCCGCGAGGCCCAGGACGAACTGGCGCTGGCAAGCCACAACAACCTGGCACAGGCCTACGACGCGGGCTTCTATGACGACCTGATCTCGCCGTTCAAGGGCGTCGAGGCGGACAACAACCTGCGGCGCGGCGGCACGATGGAAAAAATGGCCAAGCTGCGCACCGTGTTCGATCGCAGCGACTCCGGCACGCTGACCGCCGGCAACAGCACGCCGCTGACCGACGGCGCCGGCTGTGTGCTCATGGCATCCGAAGACTGGGCCCGTGAACGCGGCCTGGAGGTCCAGGCCTATCTGACCTATGCGCGGGTGGCCGCGGTGGATTTCGTCGGCGGCGAAGGGCTGCTGATGGCGCCGACCTATGCGGTTTCGGAAATGCTGGACCAGGCCGGACTAACCCTGCAGGACTTCGATCTCTATGAAATCCACGAGGCCTTTGCCGCCCAGGTGCTGTGCACGCTGGCGGCCTGGGAATCGCCCCTGTTTTGCCGCGAACGTCTCAACCGGTCCGAGGCGCTGGGCTCGATCGATCGCAACAAGCTCAATGTCTACGGCGGCAGCATCGCCTCCGGCCACCCGTTCGGCGCCACCGGCTCGCGACTGGTCGGCATCCTGGCCAAGGCGCTGCAAACCACCGATGCACGCCGCGGACTCATCTCGGTGTGCACCGGTGGCGGCATGGGCGTGACCGCGATTCTCGAAGCCGCCTAGGGCGCAGCGGTAATTACCACCACGTCTTCGCCGACGACACTGACGCCGGCGCCGCTGATGATCGGGTAAACGATGCGATTGTCCGCGGTCAGCTCGAGAACAATAGCGTCGCCCACCTGCACGAACGGCAGCGATTCCAGTATCAGCGACCGCTCGAACAGCAGCAGCTGGTCGTTGAAGCCATCGCCGTTAAGCGCATTGCAGTCCGTCGGTTCGGTTTTACCGACAAACGGCTCGTAGGGCGTTGCAATATCCACGCTGAACGACCGCCGCGGCGGCACACCGTTGAGCCTTACGGATGCCGGATCGATCCAGTTCGTGCCGTAATCAGCGGACCCCAGTATCGCCACCATGATAAACACATCGCCCGTGGGTGTGAGTTCATTCGGGCACTCGCCCGGCATGATATCGACGGCGACCGCCTGCACGCTCGAAGCCGTTACCGGAACGGTGATCGAAGGCTGCGCAGGGTTCTCGGTGGGGATGTCGAAACTATCGGAAAACGAATCGGAAACATTCGATTCGAAGGCGGCCGTAACGAAACACGCCTGCCCGGCGCCCAGCGATACACCGCTACAGCTGTCGGCGACAATCGAGAAAGGTGCCTCCAGTGGATCGATCAAACCGACTGTGCCAATGGTAACCGGTACGTCGGACTGGTTTGACACGGTCAGCTCCTGCTCGGCAACCGCACCGATGACCTCGCCGAAATCCAGCGATGGTTGCGAGAGGGATAACCCGACAATGACCTCAACGCTTGCGCTAACATAGTCGACGGACACCGGTAAGCCGGTTTCGAACGAAATAAATCCGCCTACGGGAAGAAGATTGTCGCTGGCAACGAGGTCTGTCGTTCCGCTCGTGATCGCAGTGAAGCGCAACGTGCCGATGGTTTCCGGCCCGGCGATGCCACCGAAGAACTGGCCGATTGCCAGGCCGCTGAGCAAGCCACCGGCCATTGCATCCGGTGGACGGCTGAATGCCGGCTCGCCGGAGTATTCCGCGCTGAACTCGAAACCTTCGTACTGCAGCACGGTGTCATCGTAGACGATGTCCATACCGCCACCGAGCACCGGGTCGCCACTGAAATCGACCCGGACATCGACCGCTACGGTGTCGCCCGTAATGACAACCTGGCTGGCCGGCAGCAGTTCAACCAGCCGCTGAGCGGGGCCCCGCCGCCCCTTGGCCAACTGCAGGGCTTGCGGCGTCGCAGGATACGCCTGGCGGAACAGCGCCAGGTCCCTGAAACCGACATAGCCGTCACGATCGAGGTCCGGCTGTTGCGCATTGCTGAAAAAGGCATCGGCCAGGACCTGCAGGTCGGCTGGTCCTACAACGCCGTCGTTGTTGAAATCGGCGCCCTCGCCCATCGCCGGCTGGCACACCATTAATACAAGGACTCCGATCACTCTCGCCAAAGTTTTCATACGGCACCTGCTGTTGTTCTATTAATTCAACCGTAGTTCAGAACACCCTGGTTTGCTGCTTCCGGCTGATGCAGCGCCGCATTTTCGCTTGCGATCAGTATGCACAGACTGACATTATTGCCCGTTCGGGAAAGTGGACATCGTCAAAGGGGACACAGTGGAACAATTCAATGCCATCCTGGCTGCGATCGGCAGCGTCCTGTGGCACGAATACGTGCTGTTTGCGTTGCTCGGTACCGGTGTCGTTTTCACGATCTGGAGCGGGTTCTGCCAGTACCGGGCGTTGACCCACGGCAGCAAGGTGTTGCGCGGCACCTATGACGACCCCAGCGATCCCGGGGCGATCAACCACTTCCAGGCCCTGTCCGCGGCGCTTTCCGCCACCGTCGGTCTCGGCAATATCGGTGGCGTGGCCCTGGCCATCGCGCTCGGCGGGCCCGGCGCAGTGTTCTGGATGTGGATCGTCGGCTTCTTCGGCATGGCCATCAAGCTGACGGAAGTAACTCTCTCGATGATTTATCGCAACACCGACGATCCCGAAAACCCGCACGGTGGTCCGATGTGGGTCGTCGAGAAAGGCATCACCCGCCTCAAGCCGCAGCTTGCCGGACTGGGCCGCACGCTCGGCGTCATCTTCTGTATTACGCTGCTGGTGTCTACGATCACCGGCGGCAACATGTTCCAGGCCTGGAACGTCGCCGGTCTGACAGAGCAGTACTTCGGTGTTCCCAGCGTTGCCACCGGCATCTTCCTGGCCGCCATCGTCGCGATGGTCATCATCGGCGGTATCAAGCGCATCGGCGCGGTGGCCGGACGACTGGTCCCGCTCATGGTCGGCATGTACCTGGCGGCAGGCACCTATGTGCTGCTGGTCAACTTCTCCGCCATTCCCGAGACCTTTGCGCTGATCGTCCGCTCGGCATTTTCCTCCACCGAAGCCACCGGCGCCTTCCTCGGCGGCACGGCCGGCTACGCGTTCCTGTTCGGCATGAAACGGGCGCTGTTCTCCAACGAGGCCGGCCAGGGTTCCTCGCCGATCGCCCACTCGGCCGCCAAGACAGATGAACCGGTACGCGAAGGCGTCGTTGCCGGACTCGAGCCGTTCATCGACACCCTCGTGGTCTGCACTTTCACCGCGTTGATTATTCTCGTCACCGGTGTGTGGAACCGCACGGCCGAAGCCGAGTTCATCGCCGCGCCGGCCGTTGTCCCGGTCGAGGCGGGTGTCTGGAGCATCGAGGAAATGCCTCTGCCGGATCGCAAGCGAGGCGACTGGTCGGGCGGTGAAGACATCTTCATGCTCGTGCAGGGTGACGCCAGCGAACAGCAGGGCAACAACCTGCACCGGATCAACGGCACCATCGGGGAGATGGAGGACGGCACCCTGATCGCGAAATGGGGCGACCTCGAAAGCGCCACCCGCCCACGGCTGCACGAAAATGGCGTCTACGTCGATTACGTCGGCGCGCCGCTAACCGCCCGCGCTTTCGATTCGGTCGTCGACGGCCTCGGCAAGTGGCTGGTGACCCTGGCCGCATGGCTCTTTGCCATCTCCACCATGATTTCGTGGAGCTACTACGGCGAGCAGGGCATCGTCTACCTCATGGGCGAGAAAGCGGTGCTCGGCTACAAGATCGTTTTCTGCGTCCTGATCATCGTCGCCACCCTCGGCATCGTCACCACCTCCGAAGAACTCGACAATCTCACCAGTCTCGGGACCGGCGTGATGCTGATGGTCAACGTGCCGATCATGTGGATCTTCGGCTACCAGGCCATGCGCGCCTACAAGCACTACATCCGCCGGCTCAAGAACAACCAGCTCGGCCCCGAGCACGAGCCGCCCAGCATGGAAGACATCATCACCGGCCGCGACATCCGCTAAGTCACGGCTAAACCGCTCCAGCCCCCTCCCCACCCGGGGAGGGGCGCCAGACCCTCACACCGGGCTCGCCTGAATCCGCTCCTGCCAGGCATCGCTGCAGTAATCCGCACCTACGTGGTATCTCCCCGAGCTTGCGACAACCCCAGCGAGAGAGCTGCCGGTGCTTTCCTTTGGTGACGTCAGATCCTCGGCACCAAAGGGAAGTGCCGGCAGCTCTCTCGCGCAATCCCGCAACTGCCCTCTCGGGGGATCGTGCCTGGA
>JAHEKH010000123.1 GCA_024638445.1 Gammaproteobacteria bacterium
TTGCCGGAAACGTTTGCCGTTGAGGCGTTGGCAAATACCCCCATACCGAAACGTACCGGGATATCGGCATCAGAGCAGTTGACGGTGTTGCCGGTCACCGTGGCGCTGCTGTCGCCGGAAAACTGCAGAACCAGGCCGAAATCGTTACGGGTGACGTCGTCGGTCAGCGTGTTGCTGGTCACGCTGGGCGAGGCATCCTCGTTCACCCAGATGCCGCTGCGATTCGAGGCCGTATCGGCCGTGAAAGTGAGCGTATTGAGATTCATGGTGCCGGACGAGCTGTCCTCAAAGGAAACACCGATGCCACCGACGATATTGATACTGTTGCTGGCGATCGTTGGCTGCGCGGTACCGCCCACATCGATACCGCCCTGCGAGTAATTGACGGTAAACGTATTGCTGGAGATCAGCGGCTGCGCCGGGTCGACGATGGAGCTGCCGGTGATGCACATCCACCGGGTTGTGCCCGTACCGGTGCCGAAGTTGTTGCTGCCGGTGAACGACGGTGATGCGTCATTGATATTGATGAGGCACGACGAGCTCGAAGAGGTGTTATCGAACACGGTCGCGGTAATCGTGCCGGCCGAATCGGCGTTAAAGGTGATAAAGGCCTGGGTGATATCGGCCTGGTCCATGTTCAGCGTGCCGCTGACATTGATGCTCCAGCCATTACCCGCCAGCACCGCCCCGGGCTCGAAGGTCCAGCTCTGGCCGAAAGGCACCGTGCAGGTCCCTACCAGGGCATGAGAGCCGGCGGGAACGGTGCCGGTACAGGTGCCGCTGTAGTCGGTGGCCAGTGATACGGGACTGTAGGCCAGCAGCATTACCGCTACGACCAGGCCGCCCATCCATTTTGAAATCGCTAACCTTTTCACAATAGTCTCCCGGATTGTGTCCGGCAAAGTTTGCATGCCAATCGTCCGTTCATGCAGGCGCGTCAGGAAGGTGGCGCCTGCGGGTTTTTCAGGATCAGGATGAGCACTGCTGCCAGCAGCACTATGAAAATTGCATAACCGGCCAGGGTGACGACAGCCGCTGACCGGCCCAGCCGCGTCACGGCGGGATCGCCGAGACTGCGGTAGTCGCCGCGCAGCAGGAACCGTTGCATGGTCAGGGCCGAATGCATCGAGTTTCGTGTGACCAGCGACGGCGAACCCAGCGACTCCCAGGTCGCGCTGTGATGGGTTTTCAGCACGCTGGTCAGGCGGTGGTACAGCGTGAACTGCACCGCTACCACCACGATGGCGAGCAGGAACAGGATGCCGGCGAAATACTGGAGCTTCAGCATGACCGGTCACGGGTAGATCTGCCCGGAATAACTCACGGTGACCGCTCCGCCCGCGCCGACACCGAAGCCAGCGCCACCCTGGACCGAGGGTCCGCCGGTAGAGAGTGTGCCGTTGACATAGCCGCCGGCACCGCCGCCACCGGACACCTGCCCGGTGATACCCAGACCGGAGGAATTTCCGGCCTGCAGGCCGCCGGTGACCGATACACCCGCACCCAGCCCGACACCGACGCCGACGCTGCCGCTGATTCCGCTGCTGGAGATCGAGATCGAGCCCGTCGCGGCGAGACCGGCGCCAACGGTGCCGCTGATGGTCACGACCCCGTTGTTGCTGACGATGTTGAACAGCTGCTTGAAGAAGCACGGGATGCCCCACAGGCCGTTCGGATCGATCAGGTTGACCGGGTCGTTGATTGCGTAGCTGTAGAAGTTCAGCGCGACATCGAAACGCAGCGGGTCCTTGGACGTCCAGCGGCCTGCCTCGGCGTCGTAGTCGCGGGCGCCGAAGCGATGCAGGCCCGTGTCCGCGTCATACAGGCCGCCGGCAAACGCAAACGGCTGGAAGCCCGGGCTGGTGTCGTTGAGCACCTGCCCAAAGGCGTCATAGTCGATCTGCTGCATGATTGCGCCGTCGGACACCCGCACGACCAGCCGCACGCTGCCGACATGATCGGTAATGTACCGGTAGGTCTCGCCGCCACGCACCAGGTAATCGGGAACGTGCTCGCGGGTGCCGTAGACGAACTGCGATACGAGCACGCCGGCGCCGTCCAGCTCGGCAACGGGCTGGATGCCGTCGTCATGCAGGAAACCCTGCACCAGGGTGCCATTTACCTTGCGGCCGATTCGACGGCCCAGCGCGTCGGTGACGTAGTCGATCGCGGTGCCATCGGGCAGAACGACGCCACGCAAGGCTCCCGTTACGTCGTAATCATAAGTCGTCGTGTCCGGACCGTTGGTCTTGCTCTCGAGCTCGCCGTTCAGGTTGTAGGTGTAACTGTTGCCGCCATAGTTGAGCATGCGGTCCTGGTCGTCGAAATTCCCGACCAGCAGGCCGGATGGGCCGTTCTCGGACAGGCGGTTGCCGTTGGCGTCGTAGGTATAAGTGTGGGTAAGACCGCCATTGGCGGTTACCTGGCGAAGCCGCCCGGCGCCGCTGTAGACATAGCCGTAGGTAGTCGTCACGCCATCGATGGTTTCGATGCGGTTGACGATACGGCCGAGCTTGTCGCGGGTGATCGTGGTGTCGTAGAGCGTCGTGTTCTCGTCGAAGGTGACTGTCTTCGTCAACAACTCATCAAAGTTGTTGAAACTGAAGCTCGTCTCGACTTCACCCAGCTCGGTGACATCGGGAAGCGCCGTGGCCGCATCGAGAGTTATCGCCAGGTCGCCTGCCCGCGTGAGAACGCGGTCGCGATCGTAATCGAAGGTGACCGTATTGCCGCCGTTGACGCTGCGGCTCGACACCCGGCCGTCGGCGGCAAAGGCCCAGTTCACGTTGCCGGCCACTTCGCCGGTCCAGGTCAGGCCGTCCAGACGCCGTCCTGTTTGCGAGAACTCGACGATATTACCCTCGGGACTGGTAGCTGATACCGGCAGCCCGGATACGCTGTCGTGTACATAGGTCAGCGGTCCGGCCGGGGTGGTCAGCGTCTCGATATCGCCGGCGCCGTCGTAATCGAACGTGACCGACTGGCCATCGGGACGCAGTACGGAGGTGACCTGGCCTTCGGCGTTGTAGCCAAAGATCGTCCGTGGATCGGCCGCGGACACCGACGGTGGCACTTCCTCGGTCTGGAAGTCACGCTCGTCGTAGACCATGGTGTGCTGCGGCCGTCCCGGCGGCGTGACCGCCACGAGATTGCCCGCTTCGTCGTAATCGAAGCTCACCGAAGCTCCACCCGGCAGGATTTGCTGGGTCACCCGGTTGGCGTCGTCATAGAAATAGCGGTACCGGCGATTCAGCGCATCGGTGGCCACGCTCAGGAAGCCGGCCGGGTTATAGCTCAGGGTCTGCAGCCGCTGTTCCGGTCCGGTACCGGTGCGAATCTCGGAGATCAGGCCCTGTGCGTTATAGGTGTAGTCCGCGACCGTGCCGTTGGGGATCGTTGCCAGGTCAACCTTGCCGTCGGCGGTGTAGGTGTAGCTGAAAGACCGGCCCTCGGGCGAGGCAACCTGCAGGAGGTTGCCGGCGCTGTCATAGGTGTACTGAGTAACTTCGCCGAAGGGGTCAGTCGATGTGGCCAGCGTGTTGAAGTCGTCGGTGTAGAGCATTGACACCGTGCCGCCCAGCGATTCGTCCGTGATCGAGGTGACGTTGCCGACCTCGTCATAACTGAAGCTCATCGTGTGGCCGCCCGGGTAGACGACCGAAACCGGGAGCCCCAGCGGGTCGCGCACATAGCTGGTCGTCCGCCCGAGCGGGTCGATCAGCGCATTCCACCGGCCGCTGGAATCGAGCTGTCCCAGCTGCCCGGTGCGATTCTCGGCATCGGTAAAAGTGATACTGATGTCGCCGGCCACGATAACCGGCGCGAGATTGTCCTCGCAGCCGATATCCGGCGTCGGCAGTTCGCAGGTTTCCGGGGTTTCCACCAGGCCGATCACCTGGTCGGCCTCGACGAAACGCATGCTGCCGTCCGGCAATGTCGCCGAGAGGAAGCGTCCCGACGAATGGTAGTCGTAAGAGGTGCGGAAATCGTTCGGGTCGGCGCTGGCCGTGCCACGCGGAGACACCTGGCTCGTCAACAGGTGCTTGTCGTCGTACTCGAAGCTGCGCGTGGCGCCGTCGGGGTCGGTGATCGACACCAGGTTGCAGTCATTGTCGTGCACGAAAGTCGTGATCCGCCCGGCCGGGTCCTCGATTTCCCCGATCCTGCCGACGCAGGTGCCGGCGGTGCCCGTGTCGTTGTAGCGGAACTGCGTCACCAGGCTGACCGGGTCGGTAATCGATACCAGCCGATTGTCGACATCGTACTGGTAGGTGGTCGTATTCAGGTTGGGATCGACGATCGATGTCATCCGGCCATCGGCGTTGTAATTCCTGACGGTGCCGTCCAGCATCCGGCGGGTGAACGTGCCGCCCTCGAACGGCGTGATCACCGAAAAATCGCCGTCCGGATTGATCACGACATTCTCGACGCTGATCGTTTGACCCTCGGGTCCGAGCGGCCCGGTCAGGTTGGCGAAAGTGATGCGTGCGGTGTAGGGACCCGTGGTGCCCGACTCGCCCCGCACGCGCAGGGTGTAGAGATCGGTAGCCGGCAGCTCCTGGCCGATAATCAGCGCGTTCTTTCCCGGGCCCGGCGGTACGTCGGTACCCGAGTCAGTGTCCTCGAGTAACAGCACGCCGCCCGAGGTCAGCACCTCGAAAGCCGGGTTCAGCGTGCCGCTGCCGTCACCCTGGTTGGCGACACGATCGACCTCGATGCTGATGGTCGTACCGGCGCTCGCGGCGAAAGTCTGGGTTGAGAACCCTGTCGGTGTGGCAATGTCGCCGCTGAATACGAATGACGGCTGCACGTCTTCGGCCGGGTTGACCTGGCCTGCCGCCAGCGGCGTATCGATCGCCGTGCTGAGAAACAGGTCATAGTTACCGGTCGATCCACCGGCGCCTGTGGCCACGACGGTATACGTATCGGTGGCCGGCAGGGTGAAGCCCTCGATGGTTGCGTTCTCACCCGGACCGCTTACTGCACTGATCTCGCCGTCATCGTTTACCTCGATCACGATGCCCTGGGAGGTACGCAGCTCGATCAGCGGGTTCAGCGAACTCGAGCCGTCGGGCTGGTTCGAACGGCGCCGCATCAGCAATGTAACCGAATCATCCTTGTTGGCGGCGAAGTGGTAGAAATCCTGTTCGCCGGGCTGGCCGATTCCGGCGGTGGCGCGCACGGCCGGCGTGTAGATCAGGCCGTTGATGTTGTCGCCATCGGTCAGCAGGAAATCGCCGGTTTCCGAAGGATGCAGCCGCTCGAGACCCGCCAGGCTCCAGCCGGCGCCAAAGGGACTGTCAATCTCGTTGACGATGGCCACTCGCTGGGTGTGGAAATCATCTCTGCGGGAGATCGGGAAGAAACAGCTGATCGTGTACTCGGCGGCATACACACCAGTGGCGTATTCCGAGGCATCGGCAGTAATCGGGAATCGGGCCAGGGGACATGAAAAGCCGCTACACGGCGGACCGGCAAAAAATATCGGGTCGCTGTTGATGATGCCACCGATCGCCATGGCGATAGACATGTACAGCGGCGGCGGGTTGAGGTTGCCCGGTGTCCAGAGACGCGAGACGTAAGGGTTCGGAAATGCCTGCTGCGAGTGGTATTCCAGCCGCAGGCCATGGTCTGTCATCATCGAGCTGTAGGCGACCAGCTCGTGATTGATGTTCTGGTCGCCCGTCCGCAGGCAGGTGTCGGAGCCGGTGCCGCAGTTGTCGTTCGGGTTGCCCGGCGGATCGTCGCTGCTCGGGTCGTCCCCGCCCTCCGGCACCTGCGGCACGAAACCGTGCCACGAGTTTTCCCGCACCACGCCACCCGGCGTAAAGGTGCCGTCCTCGTTGAGCCGGCCGGAGTGCACCAGGCCGTCGGCCTCGACCCGGCCGTGCCCGACGGCCTCAAACACACCAGTGTCATGATTGAGACCGAAAATGTCCACGATAACGCCCACGGGAAAGCCCTCGACGTTCGGAAACGTGATTGGCGCCGGCGGGTCGTACCGCACGCCAAACGGCTGCACCGCAATGTAAATCGACAGATCGATATCGCGCGGCAGGGGCTGCGGTCCCAGCGTCGGATCCTCGATGCGGGTAATCGAGACATCGCCTTCGTACATGAGCCCCGTGCCCTCGACCGAGGCCGTACCGGCATCGACTGACAACACGACCGGGTCGAAGGTCTGGCCCTCGATCACCACCGGACTGGAATCGATGATGCTGTCCAGTTCGGGCACGATCGGGTCGGCGCTGGCGAGATCCAGCGGCAGCAGGAAAATCGGCGCGGTGAGAATATTGTCTGCGCCTTCGAGCACCTGCACGGTCTCGGGTACGGTCGCGTAAGTTCCCGAAGGCGGTCCGGGCACCGTGCTGCCGTCAACCAGCAGGCGCTGCGCACCGAACACACTCACGTTCGTGAAGAAGAAAGATCCATCCGCACCGCTGAAGGTCTCGACCTGTGGCTGCCCGGCGTTCCCGAGCACCAGCCGCACACCTTCCAGGCCCTCGATACCCTGGTCGCCCGTGGTCTGCACCAGGCCGGTGTAGGTGGTGGTCTGCTGCTGTGGCGGTACGGTCAACGTAATCGTTTCGCTGTCGCTGAGGCTGCCGTCGGAAATAGTAAAGGTCAGGTCATAGCTGCCCACCTGGCCGAGCACGGGTGTCCAGCTGAACAGGCTGCCGTTAAACACTGCGCCAACGGGCAGCGGCTGTGGCGCCACCGTGATCTGCACGTTGCCACCGTCCGGGTCGGAACCCGAGACCGTGAACTGGGTCAGCTGACCGAGGGGCGCGGTGATGTCGCCGACCGGGTCGAGTGCCGGGCCATTGTTGATCGAGAACAGCCCGCAGGTAATGACCTGGCCGGCCGCATTGACCGAGACCGGTCCGTCGCTGGCGCCCGCAGGCACGAAAACGTCAATGCGGGTGCTGGTTTCGAACAGGATCGTGGCCGCTGCACCGTTG
>JAHEKH010000124.1 GCA_024638445.1 Gammaproteobacteria bacterium
GCACGCCGGCCGACGAAGAGACCCCGGTGTCGATCGACGACATGATCGGCCACTACAAGCGCTCGAAATTTCTTGCCGAAGCGGTGGCCCGCAAAGCGGCCGAAGCTGGCCAGGACGTGGTCATCGTCAATCCCTCGGCCCCCGCAGGGCCCCGGGATATCAAGCCGACTCCCACCGGCCAGGTGATCGTCGATGCCGCAAGCGGGCGCATGCCTGCCTACGTCAACACCGGGCTGAACATCGTTCACGTCGATGATGTGGCGGCCGGTCACCTGCTCGCTGCCGAACAGGGGGTGTCCGGGCGCCGCTACATACTCGGCTGTGAGAACATGAGCCTGCGCGAGATCTGCAAGACGGTTGCCGATATTGCCGGCGTGCGCGGACCGCTTGTCAGGATTCCGTATTCGGTCGTGCTGCCGGTAGCCTACGCGGCACAATCGCTGGCACGGCTGACCGGCAGGCCACCGGTCGCAACCGTGGATGGGGTGAGAATGTCGCGCAAGCACATGTATTTTTCGGCGCAGCGGGCCATGGATGAGCTCGGTTTCCGGCCCCGGCCGGCGCACGAAGCCCTGCAGGAAGCGGTGCACTGGTTTGACGAGAACGGATACCTGAAGTGAAAAACGTGACCGCCACAGCGCACCCCAATATCGCGCTGGTCAAGTACTGGGGCAAGCGTGACACGGCGCTGAACCTGCCGGCCGTCGGCTCGCTGTCGATTACGCTGGATACGCTGGAGACCACCACGCGCGTGGAATTCGACGACACCCTGGACGTTGACCGGCTGGAACTCGACGGCGTAACCGGGGGCGCCGGTGAATCCCGGGTGAGCGCCTGTCTCGATCTCCTGAGAGATATTGCCGGTGCCGATACGCGTGCGCGCGTCGTCAGCAGCAATAACTTTCCGACCGGCGCCGGGCTGGCGTCGTCGGCTTCGGGATTCGCCGCGCTGGTCGTTGCCGCTGACGCCGCGCTGGATCTCGGTCTGCCTCCCGCACGGCTCTCGGAGCTGGCGCGGCGCGGTTCGGGTTCTGCAGCGCGCTCGATTTTTGGCGGCTTCGTCGAGATGCATCACGGCCGCCGCACTGACGGTGCGGACTGCATCGCCGAGCCGTTGCTGCCGGCATCGGAATGGCCGCTGGCCGTGACCGTCGGTATCGTCAGCAAGGCGGCGAAAGCCGTGGGCTCGACAGATGGGATGGAGTTGACGCGAGAGACCTCGCCCTACTATTCCGCATGGGTCGACAATGCCGAAACCGATCTGCAGGCTGCACGCAGCGCGCTCGATACCCGCGATTTCGAGAAACTGGCCGACGTCAGCGAGCACAGCTGCCTGAAGATGCATGCGCTGGCGATGTCGGCCAACCCGGGCCTGATGTACTGGCAGGCGCCCACCGTTGCCGGCATCAACCGGGTGCGGGCGCTGCGTCGCGCCGGGCACGCGGTATTTTTCACCATCGATGCCGGGCCGCAGCTGAAAGTCGTGTCCTTGCCGGGCGAGTTGCCCGCGGTTCGTGATGCGCTGACCACGATCGACGGCCTCCAGGAGATTGTTCACACGGGTCTTGGCGAGGGGGCGCGGGTCGTTGCCGGTAGCTAGCGCCAGCGCTCCCGGCAAGCTGATCCTGCTGGGCGAATATGCCGTGCTCGAAGGCGCACCTGCGGTCGTGCTTGCGGTCGATCGCCGTGCACGCGTCCGCATCACGGCAGGCGCGGACCACAACGTGCTGGATGCCCCGGAGATCACCACGACAGCCGTGCCATTCAGCGTCGATCCATCGGGCAACGTGTCGTGGTTCGGCGTGGACCCGGCAACGACGGCGCGGCTCGGAGTCATCGAGCAGGTGCTGACGCGTTTCCCGCCTGGTGAGCCGGTCAGGATCGAAACCGACACCGCCGAATTTCACGAGGACGGCATCAAGGTCGGTCTGGGTTCCAGCGCGGCGCTTACCGTGGCCGCGGCGGCGGCGCTGTCGGGCCGGCGGCCCGAGCTTGCCACCGTGGTGGCGGTTCACCGCGCGGCGCAGGGTGGTCGTGGCAGTGGATTCGATGTGGCTGCCAGCCTGCATGGCGGGGCAATCGTCTACCGGGCCGAACCGCTGGAGGTCTTGCCGCTGTCGCTGCCACCGGGCCTGCAGCTGCGCGGCATCTGGACCGGGCATGCCGCGTCGACGACCGGGTTCCTGCGCGGACTTGCCGCGCTGGGTCCCCGCCGGGCGGCACTTACCCCGCTGACCGAGGCAGCCGAGGCGGCGGTCGCCTCGCTCGGTCAGGATGCCGCCTCCTGGGTCGGAGCGGTCAGGGACTATGCAGGCGCCCTGGCGGCGTTTGCCCGCAGCACCTCGCTGCCGATTCTCAGCGGTGGTCATCGCGAGCTGATGGCCCTGGCGGCTGATTACAACGTCGTTTACAAACCGAGCGGTGCGGGCGGCGGCGACCTCGGTATCGCCGTCAGCGACGACGAAGAAGCCCTCGCGGCCTTCGTTTCAGCCCTGCCGCCAGCGCCGGTCGGGTTGCTCAGACTCGGTATCGATGGCCGCGGGCTGGCCCTGTCCTGACTGCGGTTGCGTTATCATTCGGGGCTCAGAGCCAGTATTTGCCGGCGCCGGCCGCTCAGCCGGTCAGCCTGAAGGAGCACCCATGAACGACGGCCAGGCAGTTCGCACCGAGGCGCCGCCGCAGCGCCAGGATGCGGACCGGCCCGCTGCTGCCGACCTGGCGCTGCAGGATGCCCTGCTGCCGGGCGTGTCACGCACTTTTGCACTGACGATTCCACAGCTGCCCGAGGCGTTGCGGGTACCGGTCACCAATGCCTACCTGTTGTGCCGGATTGCCGACACGATCGAGGACGAGCCGGCCCTGACCGCGGCCGACAAGAAATACTTCCATGATGAATTTGTCGCCGCGTTGCGTGGCGATGCCTCGGCGACGGCTTTCGCGCAGGCGCTGCATCCGCGACTGTCCGACGCAACCCTGGAAGCCGAACGCGAGCTGATCCTGCACTCGCCGGAAGTCCTGCATGTCACGCGTGCCTTGCCGCCCGCCCAGCGTGGCGCGCTGGAGCGCTGTGTCACGATCATGTGTGAGGGCATGCCGCAATTCCAGGACGGTGCGGGGCTCGACGGTCTCGAGAGCCTGCGTGAAATGGAACGCTACTGTTATTTCGTGGCGGGCGTCGTCGGCGAGATGCTGACCGAACTGTTTTGCGATTACTCGCCCGATATCGATGCCCGGCGCGAAGAACTCATGAGCCTTGCCGTGGCCTTCGGCCAGGGCCTGCAGATGACCAATATCCTCAAGGACATCTGGGAGGATCGCGACCGCAACGCCTGCTGGCTGCCGCGTGACGTGCTGGACGAAGCCGGCGTCGATATGAAGTCGCTGCAAAGCGACGATTCTCTTAATGGGTTCAATGCAGCGCTCAATGAACTGATCGGCGTTGCCCATGCCTGCCTGCGAAATGCACTGGGCTATACCCAGATGATTCCGTCGGCGGAAACGGGTATCCGGCGGTTCTGCCTGTGGGCCATCGGCATGGCCGTTTTAACGCTTCGAAAGATTCATCAGAATCCGGAGTTTCGGCAGGGTGGAGAGGTCAAGATTTCCCGCCGCTCGGTCAAGGCCACAATCGTGGCCACCAATCTGGCGGTGCGCAGTAACACCGCGTTACAAATGATGTTTTCCCTGGCCGCCCGGGGTTTGCCGCTGGCCGGCGGCGAAGAGTACCGGGCCCTGGCGGGGGGTGCACGAGGCTGAATGACCCCGGCCCGCTGCGGGATGCATCGGGTTAAGGGAATCGTCATAATAGCCAGCCGTCCGGCCCGGCGCCGGCGCCAGTTCCAGCTTTTCGCCAGGAGAGCGACATGCAGACATCGCGCATTCCCCGGTTTTACAAGATGTCCGTCCCCGAGAGGGTGCGGGCCGTGCGTGACCTCGGGGTACTCAACCGCGACGATTACAAAGCGCTGTCGAGCGGGGAACACCTGCTGACGGTCAACCGTGCCGACAAGATGATCGAGAACGTCATCGGCGTGATGGGTCTGCCGGTTGGCCTGGGCCTGAATTTTGTGATCAACGGGGTCGAGCATGTCGTGCCGCTGGTGGTGGAGGAGCCCTCGATCGTGGCTGCACTAAGCTCGGCGGCCAAGCTCGTTCGCCAGTCTGGCGGTTTCGAGGTCGAGAGCACCGACCCGATCCTGATCGGCCAGATCCAGGTGGTCGACCTGCAGCATCCGACCCGGGCACGCCAGGCGTTGCTCGACAACAAGCAGGAGATACTCAACCTCGCCAACAGCCTGCACCCGAACATGGTCGCCCGTGGCGGCGGCGCACGCGACATGGAGGTGCTGATCCATGCCGGCGCCAGTGAGCAGCTGGGCGACATGGTCGTGGCGCACCTGCTGGTCGACACCCGTGATGCGATGGGTGCCAACCTGGTCAATACCATGTGCGAGGGCGTTGCCTCGCTGGTAGAAAAAATCACGGGCGGAAAAGTATTCCTGCGCATCCTGTCGAATCTTGCCGACCGCGCGCTGGTTCGTGGCTATTGCTCGATTCCCTGCGACAACCTCGGCGGCAAGGGATTCGACGGCGAGCAGGTGCGCGACGGTATCGTGCTGGCCAGCGAATTCGCGGCTGCCGATCCCTACCGTGCGGCGACGCATAATAAAGGTGTCATGAACGGCGTCGATGCCGTGGCGCTGGCAACCGGTAACGACTGGCGCGCGATCGAGGCCGGCGCCCATGCCTATGCGGCACGGGGCGGGCACTATACCTCGCTGACGCGCTGGAGCCGTGGTGCTGACGGGGCGCTCGAGGGTCGCATCGAGATTCCGCTCAAGGTCGGCACCGTGGGTGGGCCGCTGGAGTCGAACCCGACCGTGGCAATGAACCTGCGGATGCTCAACGTGGGCAGCGCCCGGGAGCTGGCCGAAGTGATGGGTGCGGTCGGACTGGCACAGAATTTCTCGGCCCTGCGGGCGCTGGCCACCGAGGGCATCCAGGCCGGCCATATGACGCTGCACGCGCGCAGCGTGGCGCAGGCGGCCGGTGCACCGGTTGAGGTATTCGATACCGTCGTCGAGCGGCTGATCGAGAGCGGCAATATCAAGATCTGGAAAGCGCGCGAGCTGGTGACCGAAGTCGCCGCGCAGTCCCGGCCCGGCGAGGAGGGCGTGCAGCCGCTCGACGCCGAGGGCGCCAAGGCCGGCAACGGCAAGATTATCCTGCTGGGCGAGCACTCGGTGGTGTATGGCCGCCACGCCATCGCCGCGCCGGTGGAGCTGGCGGTGCAGGCGCGGGTGCATGACTGCGAGGAGGGTGTGCACCTGGTGGTACCCCGCTGGGGCGTCGAGTACCGCATGCACGAGCAGCACGACAAGCGCCGTTCCTTCGAGAAACCGGCGGGGATGATTCTGGACAAGCTCGGTCTCACCGGCCAGGCCATGCGGATCGAGGTCTACCCGAACGTGCCGCGTGCCATGGGCCTGGGTGGATCGGCCGCGACCGCCGTGGCGATCATCCGGGCGCTGGATGATCACTTCAATCTCGGTCTCGACGAGAGCGAGGTCAACCGGCTGGCCTACGAGAGTGAAAAGGTCGCCCACGGCACGCCATCGGGTATCGATAACACGGTGGCAACTTTCGGCAACACGGTGTTGTTCCGGCGCGGCGATCCGGCGCTGATTGACGAACTCGACCTGCCGCATAAAGTGCCGGTCGTCATTGCCATGAGCGGCGTGGAGAGCCTGACCGCGAAAATGGTCGCGCGCGTGCGTAACGCCTGGGAAAAGAACGAGTCGCTGTACGAGCGCATTTTCGACGAAATCGATGCCCTCACGCTGCAGGGCGTCGACGCGCTGCGGAACCACCGGCTCGAGGAACTGGGCGAACTGATGAACATCAACCAGGGGCTGCTCAACGCTCTCCAGGTGTCGTGCTGGGAGCTCGAGGAGCTGATCCAGATTGCGCGCGAGAACGGTGCGGCCGGCGCCAAGCTGACCGGTGGCGGTGGCGGCGGCTCGATCATCGCGATCTGCCCCGAGGATTCACAGCGGGTGGTTGCGGCGATACGCGCAGCGGGTTACCAGGCCATGGAAGTCGAAATTGGCTGAACGCGAAGGCGGGCACCGCTCGGCGGTGGTTTCCAGCGAATCCGAGCGCCTGGTCCTGGTCGACCCGCAGGATCGCGAGATCGGTTTTGTCTCGAAGGGCGACGCGCACGACGGCGCCGGCACGCTGCATCGCGCTTTTTCACTGTTTATCTTCAACGACCGCGGCGAGCTGCTGATGCAGCAGCGCAGCGACGACAAGCGGCTGTGGCCGATGTACTGGTCGAATAGCTGCTGCAGCCACCCGCGTGAAGGCGAGGACATGGACGGCGCCACGCAGCGACGGTTGTACGAAGAGCTGGGCATGGCCAGCGACCTGCAGTTCCTGTTTCGCTTCCGTTATCACGCGCAGTTCGGCGATCTCGGCGCAGAACACGAGTTCTGCTGGGTCTATATCGGCCGCAGCAACGACGCGGTCCAGGTTAACGAGAACGAGGTCAACGCCTGGCGCTGGATCAGCCCGGAGGACCTCGATCGCGAGATGGCCGACGATCCGGAGCGCTTTACCCCATGGTTCCGCATGGAGTGGGAGCGCATCTGCACCGAGTTCGAAGAAGAACTCGCCGCGCTGCTCGCCGCCTGATAAATAGCCGCGATCCTGCGCTGTCGCGAGATTGCGCGAGAGAGCTGCCGGCACCTTTCTTTGCTGCCGAGGATCTGACGTCACCAAAGAAAGGCACCGACAGCTCTCTCGCTGGGGTTGTCGCAAGCCCCGGGGAGATTCCGTAGGGAGCGGGTTCCAGCCGCGATTCCTTGGGTATAGTTCCGGGATTGCGCGAG
>JAHEKH010000029.1 GCA_024638445.1 Gammaproteobacteria bacterium
CCTGGTCACCTGCTATCCCTTCGACGCCATCGATCCCGGCGGCCCGTTGCGTTACGTCGTCAGCGCCGAAAAACTGCCGCGTCGCATCCCGGTTGCCGCGCACGCTCCATGACAGGGGGGGATAGGGGGAGATAGGTCACTGTCCCCTATCTCCCCTTCACCCGCGGATGGCGGGGAGGCGGTGCGGCAGCAGCAGGTGCATGGTCAGGCCGCGCGCGGCCATGAACAGGGTGAAGGCCAGCCACAGGCCGTGGTTGCCGAGCGGTGTCAGCAGGTAGTAGGCCGGGACGAACACCCCGAAAGTCGACACCAGCATCGTGTTGCGCATCTCGGTGGCCAGGGTGGCGCCGACGTAAACCCCGTCATAGAGAAAGCTCCAGGTGGAGACGATCGGCAGGACGATTATCCACGGCAGGTATTGCAGCGTAGTACTGCGTACTGAGTCGATGTCGGTCAGCAGCCAGATCAGGCTGCGGCCACCGGCGAGCCAGGCCAGCATGAACACCAGCGCGACGGCGACCGACCAGACCATCGACAGGCGGATCGCCTTGCGAATCGCATCGCGGTGTCCGGCGCCCACGGCACGGCCGACCAGCGCTTCGGCGGCATTGGCAAACCCGTCCAGCGCGCAGGCCATGAAGTACTGCATGTTCAGCAGGATCGCGTTGGCGGCAAGAATAATGTCGCCCTGGCGTGCCCCCATCGCAGTCAGGAAGCCGAAGGCGAACATCAGCGTCAGGGTCCGCACCAGCAAATTTGCATTCACCCCGAGCAGCCGCCGAAACCGTGCAGGGTCGGTCACCCGGTCGCGCAACCAGTGCCCGGGTCTTTGCCGCAACTCCCGCACCGTCAGCGCCAGGCCCACGGCCAGCCCGCTGTACTCCGCGGCCACCGAGGCAATGGCCACGCCATCGGTGCGGAAACCCAGGTAAACGACCAGCAGGATATCCAGCGCGATATTGACCAGGTTGACCAGGATCATCATCAGCAGCGGTGCACGCGAGTTGTGCAGGCCGATGAACCAGCCCACCAGCGCAAAATTGGCCAGCGCCGCCGGCGCGCTCCAGATACGGATGCGGTAATAGAGCTCCGTCTCGGCGGCGACCTCGGCGCTCGGCGAGATCAGCCACAACGACAGCTTGCCGATCGGCCACTGCAGCACGAGCAGCAGGCCGGCCATGCCCAGCGCGATGGCCATTACCTGCCCGAGCACCGTGCGCAGCTCGTCGTTGTCCCGCGTTCCCAGCGCCTGCGCGGTGATCCCCGTGGTCCCCATGCGCAGGAAGTTAAGCCCGGTGTAGATAAAACTGAAGATGATCGCGCCGACGGCGACGGCGCCCAGGTAATGGGGGCTTTCGAGGTGACCGACGACGGCGGTGTCGACCATCCCGAGCAACGGGACGGTGATGTTCGAAAGGATTAGCGGCGCGGCAATATTCCAGACCGCGCGATGGTCGTAACGGTCCCGGCTCAAGAACCCGGGTCCGGTGGGAAGCGCGGGAGGCCGATCATCCGGTGTCGGCTATCGGATCGTTCCAGATATAGCGTGCGATGAGCCATTGGCCGGCCACCTTGCGAAATGCCATCGCCCAGTTACCCGAGTTGCTGAACGACTGGCCGTCCATGGTGTAGGCCAGCTGAAAGCGTCCGCGGCTGAAGGCCAGCAGCCCACCGGCCAGGACTTCGACAGGTTCGAGTTCGAGCCGGGTGACCGTGATGTCGTCGGCACCCTTGGGCCACCAGAACAGGCGCATGGCCACCTTGCCGGTGACCGGCGTGTTGCCGTGGTGCGGCATCAGCACCGCGTCGCCGGTAAATAAATCCAGCACCGCATCGGCGTCGCCATCCAGCCAGGCCTGCTCATAGGCGTCGATCAGTCCGGCAATCGCGGCAACCTCGGCGGCATGGTTAACCCTGGCGGGCTGGGCTACCTGGGTGGGTGGGTTCGTCTCGGCAGGCTCGGGCACGACCGTGCTGCAGCCGCTGAACAGGAAAGCAAGCGCTACAGCAGTAATTGCACGCATTTACAGTAACCTCCGTGCCGCTTCGACGATGTCGTCCTCGTGCGGGAGCACCAGGTTGGCCGCATCGCCCAGCGGAATATAGCTGTCTTCCCCGGTGACCCGGCGTTTCGGTATGCCCGGTCCCAGGAGTTCGTCAATGGCGGTGAAAATTTCTTCGGCGATCCCGCCGGTCCGCCGTCCTTCGTCAACGACCAGGACCTTGCGGATCTGCCCGGCGTGCAGCGCGATCAGGTCCCGGTTGAGTGGCTTGAGCCAGCGCAGGTCCAGGATCCGGGCGGCGACGCCGTCCTCGTGCAGTCGTCGTCCGGCCCGCAGCGACATCGGTACGCCGTTGCCATAGGTGATGATCAGAAGATCTTTGGCGGCCGGAAAATACACCCGGCCTTCGCCGAACGGGATGAAGCGGTCGGGTGCCGGGTAGTCGAACGACCACTGGCCGTCCTTCACGTCGTACAGGTCTTTCGTCATGTACAGCGCGATCGGTTCCATAAACACGACGACACGTCCCTGGGTTTTCGCCAGCGCGGCGCAGGTGCGTAACATCATGGCCGCATCGTCGCCCCGTGACGGGCAGGCAATGATCAGCGAGGGGATGTCGCGTAACGCGGCAAACGAGTTGTCGTTGTGAAAATGGCCGCCGAAACCCTTTTGGTACGCCAGCGAGGCCATCCGTATCACCATCGGGTTACGGAACTGGTCGCGGGAAAAGAACTGCAGCGAGCAGGCCTCGCCGCGCAACTGGTCGCAGGCGTTGTGGTAGTAGGCCAGGTACTGGATCTCGGGGAAGGGCAGCAGCCCCATGTAACCGGCACCCTGGGCCATTCCGAGAATTGTCGTTTCGTCGAGCAGCGTGTTGAACACCCGGCCGCCGGAAAAGGTCTTGTGCAACCCCGTGGTCAGCGTATACACGCCGCCTTTTTGCGCGACGTCCTCGCCAAAAAGGATCATCTCCGGGTACTTTGCCATCAGGTCGTGCAGCGCCCGGTTGATGTTGAGCGCCATGTGCCGCGGGCCGGCGTTTTCCGGCAGGGTGCGGTTGCCGAAGGCTTTTTCGCGGTCGTAGTCGTGGCGACCGGCTTCGGCATCGACGGCGCTGGCATGATATGGCGCGAGTGTCCGGGTTACCGCTTCGGCGCTGTCGAGCCGCGGCCGGTTGGAGGCACGGTCGGCAGCCTGGCGTATTCGCTTGCGCAGGTTCTCGTATTGCTCGTGAATTTTTTCCGCGCTCATCAGGCCGCTTTCGAGCACCGTTTCGGCGGTCAGCAGCAGCGGGTCGCGTGCTTCGGTGGCCTCGATGTCGGCGAGCGCGCGGTACTCGGTTTCGACGTCGGTGCCGGCATGACCGAGCAGCCGGCTGACCTGCAGGTGCAGGAATACCGGGCTGCGGGTGCGGCGGCAGTCATCGATGGACTCGCGCACGATATCCCAGGCGTTGAGCACGTCGAGTCCGTCGGCATAGCGATAGGCCATGCCGGGGCGGCTGTGAAACGCCGAGCGCACCCAGTTGTCCGGGGTCTTGACCGAGATCCCCAGCCCGTTGTCCTCGCAGACGAACAGGATGGGCACCGGCAGGTTTTGAAACGCCGCCCACTGAGCGGCGTTGAAGGCACCCTGCGCGGCGGAGTGATTGACGCTGGCATCACCGAACGAGCAGATGACGATGCTGTCGGCCGGCACCGGGGTCTCGGTACCGAGACGTTTGGCCTGGCCGAGCGCGATCGCCGTGCCCACGGCTTTGGGCAGGTGGCTGGCAATCGTGGAAGTCTGCGGCAGCACCCAGGCGGCGCGGCTGCCCCAGACCTTGTGCCGGCCGCCCGATGCCGGGTCTTCGCGGGAAGCCGACAACGACAGCGCGGTGTCGTAAACCGGGTCGCAGTCGTCCAGTTTCCCGGTGCGCGCCAGCATGAAGCCGCCGCTGCGGTAATGCAGAAACGCCGGATCGGTGGTGCGGCTGAGCATGCCGACGATGGCATTGCCTTCGTGACCGGCGCTGCCGATGGTGTAAAAACCCTGGTTGCGGGCCCGCAGCTCGCGCGCGGTGAAATCCAGCAGGCGCGACGTCATCATCGTCTCGAACAGCGCCAGCAGATCCTCGCCACGAAGCCCGGTATCGCCGGAGACCGTTAAAGACGGGTCGCGTGGCTCGAAGTCTTCGTCCCAGTTCTCGAGAAACTCGATGAAGTTACGGCCGACGATTTCCGCGCGGTTGATGCCTCGCGTCGCGGACTTGGCCAGCCCCGGTTTGCCGGGGCCCACGTCTTCAGAACGCGTTGACACCGGTCAGCTCCCGACCGACGATGAGTTCGTGCACGGTTTCCGTGCCTTCGTAGGTAATGACGCTCTCGAGATTGAGCATGTGGCGGATCGGGCAGAACTCGACGCTGATGCCGCTGCCGCCGAGCAGGTCGCGGGAATCGCGGGCGATATCCAGCGCCATCCGGACGTTGTTCCATTTCGCCAGCGACACCTGGGTCGGCGACATGCGCCCGGCATCCTTCAGCCGGCCGAGCCGCAGCGACAACAGCTGCGCGAGCGTGATCTGGCGCGACATCTCGGCCAGCCGGCGCTGCACCGTCTGGGTGTGCGACAGTGGGCGGTCGAACAGGATCCGGGTGCCGGTGTAATCGATCAGTTCGCGCAGGCAGGCCTGGGCGGCACCGATGGCGCCCCAGGTGATACCGAAGCGTGCCTGCGTGAGGCAACCCAGCGGGCCCTTGAGACCGCGCACGTTAGGCAGCCGGTTGGCGTCGGGCACACGGACGTTATCGAAGAACAGCGACGACGTTACCGAGGCGCGCAGGGAAAACTTGTGCTCGATCTCCGGGGCGTCGAAACCCTTCATGTCTTTTTCGACCAGGAAACCCTGGATGCCGTCTTCGGTCTTGGCCCACACCACGGCGACATCGGCGATGGTGCCGTTGGTAATCCACATCTTCGAGCCGTTGAGGATCCAGTCGCCGCCGTCGCGCTTCGCGCGGGTCTGCATGTTGGACGGATCGGAACCGCCCTGCGGTTCGGTCAGGCCAAAGCAGCCGATGGCTTCGCCTTTGGCCAGCGCGGGCAGCCAGCGCTGTTTCTGTTCCTCGGAACCGTAGGCATAAATGGGATACATCACCAGGCTGGACTGGACGGAGACGAAGCTGCGCAGACCGCTGTCGCCGCGTTCCAGCTCCTGGCAGATCAGCCCGTAGCAGACGCTGTTGAGGCCGGCGCAGTCGTAGCCCTCGATGGAGCTGCCGAGCAAACCGAGCGCGGCGACTTCCGGGACGAGTTCCGCCGGGAAGCGGCCCTTCTCGAACGCCTCCGGAATAATCGGCAGCGCTTTCTCGTCGACAAAGCGCGCGACGGTGGATTGCACCAGCTGCTCTTCTTCGCTCAGTTCGCTGTGAACGTCAAAAAGATCCATCGGGTCCAGCGAGTTGCGGGCCTTCGTCACGTTTTCTGCTGCGGTGGCCATTACGGCGCTCCTGCGAATATTCCGGAGGGGCAATGATACGCGACCGCCCGCGGGACCGGCACCCCCGCGGCGATGGTCGCATGAGAAAAAACGGACCGATTACCCGGCGGGAGAGGGTTAAACTAGGCCCGGCGAAACTGGGTCAGGCGAAGGGAGCGGCCGCATGAAGATACCCGAGATATTACTGATCGAGTCAGAGCACAAGCCCGGCAACCTGGCGCGGATCCTGACGGTGATCGGCGATTACGGCCTGACGGTCGAGCATCTGACGATGGTGCACCGGGAAGGCGGCAAGACGGTCTGGGAAGTCACCCTGGAGATGGACGCCGAGGCGGACCGCGCCGTCTTCGATCAGATCGAGGCGCTGCCGCATGCAAAGGTGCTGGGTCGCTCCGACCGCGTCTTCAACCGCCACGCCGGCGGCAAGATCCACACGGTCTCCCGCGTCAACATCGAGAGCCAGCAGGTGCTGCGCGATATCTACACGCCGGGCGTGGCGCGCGTGTGCCTGGCGATCCAGGATGATCCGTCGCGGGCCTATGACTGGACCAACGTCGGCCACACCGTGGCCATCGTCACCAACGGCACGGCGATCCTGGGGCTGGGCAACATCGGCGCGCTGGCAGGTCTGCCGGTCATGGAAGGCAAGGCGGCGCTGTTCGCGGCGTTTGCCGACCTCACGGGTGTGCCAATCCTGCTCGACAGCACCGACCCGCAGGAAGTCATCAACACGGTGAAGGCCATCGCGCCGAGCTTTGGCGGAATCCAGCTCGAGGACATCGCCGCACCGGAGTGTTTCGAAATCGAAAAGGCGCTGGTGGAATCGCTGGACATTCCGGTTCTTCACGACGATCAGCACGGCACGGCGGTCGTCACGCTGGCGGCGCTGATCAATGCCTGTGGGCGGGTCGGGCGCCGTCCCGAAGACAGCGTGGTCGGGCAGATCGGCCTCGGTGCCGCGGGTATCGGCATCGTTCGGCTGCTACAGGAATTTGGCATGAAGCAGGTGATGGGTGCCGACCTCGACCCGGACGCGCTGGCACGGCTGGAGTCGATGGGCGGTCAGCCGTCGACGCTGGATGAGATCATGGCGAAGGCGGACGTGGTCGTGTCGACCACCGGTGTGAAGGGCCTGATCAGGCCGGAGATGGTGCGCGAGGGTCAGGTGATCCTGGCGCTGTCGAACCCGGACCCGGAAATCGAGCCGGCGGATGCCATCCGCGCCGGCGCGGCTTTCGCGGCGGACGGCAAGGGCATTAATAATGTGTTGGGTTTCCCGGGCCTGTTTCGCGGCGCGCTGGATGCCCGGGTCAAACGCTTCGACGACGCCATGCTGCTGGCCGCCGCCCGCACGCTGGCCAACCTCGCCGGCGAACACGACCTCGTCCCCGATCCCCTTAACCGCAAAGTCCACGACGCCGTCGCCGCCGCCGTAGCTGCCGTTGCCATCACCACGTAACCTCGCCTCCAAAACCGAGATCGAACCACCGCATCCCAACAACGCGTAGGAGTGGCTTCCAGCCGCGATTGCCACGCGTTCCGAGAATGCGCAAGAGATCTGCCGGCACCTCACTTTGGTGCCGAGGATCTAACGTCGCCAAAGCAAGGCACCGACAGTTCTCTTGCTGAGGTCATTGCAAGCGCGGGGAGATTCCAGGCTGGGGGGGTGGGCGCAACCTGGGGGGGTAAAGGATGGTAAGGAGTGACGAACGCTTTGCGTTCGTCACGAATTAGATAGGGATGCCGAGCTTGCGGTAGACGGCGGAGAGCAGCCAGATGGGGCCGATCATCAGGAACTGCACGTCTTTGAAGAAGGATGGCTTCTTGCCTTCGATCATGTGGCCGATGAACTGGCCGATCCAGGCGAGGACGAACACGGCGATGGAGATTTGCCACAGGGGGGTAGCCAGGCCGTCGGCCCAGTGCACCAGGGCGATGGTGCCGGCGATTATTGGCACCATGCCGATGGCCAGCGTGATCGACATGATGAAGTAATAGACGAGAGAGGCGAGCAGGAAGAGCATGCCCCAGTTCATCAGGGGCGACATGCGGACGAAGGCCTCGGGCACCGGGAGCGACCACAGCAGGCCGATCAGGCTGAGCACGATCAGCGGCACGCAAATCCAGTGCAGGAACTTGTTGGTCGGGTTCTGGTGGCTCTCGCCGTATTCGTCGAGCCAGGTCGTGACGGGCTGCATGGTCTCAATCCCCCTGAAATTATTGGGAAACCATAACGCCGGGGTGGCGGCTGGCGCAATAACCGGGTGCTGAATCTTGCGGCGCCGGCGCGGTCTGATCCAGTATGGTCTGTCACTGAGCCCCGGGGTAATTATCATGTTGCGTTGCACCCCAATACTGTTTCTGCTCGCCGGATGCGCCAGCGCCCCGGTGGAGCAGGCAGGCCAGCCCGGCGGCGATGTGGCCCTGGCGCAGGAACCCGCCGCGGCGCCTGCCGAAAGGGCTGCCGGGGTCGCAACACCGGAAGCGGTGGCTGAAGCGGCGACGGAGGCTGCCGGTGACGCGGACCCGGCGGAGGCGGCTGACAGCAAGGAGACCGACGGCATCGAATCGCAGGTCACCGTCATGTCCGACAACTTTCAGTATTCCATGACGCTGAAGCTGCCGAACGGCAAGCCGGATATCCGCTGCAGCTATGGCAAGCGCACTGGATCTCATGTCCAGGACAAGCACTGCCGGACCACCCACGACGCACAACGCGAGCGTGACGCGGCCCGGGACTTCTTCGACGAGGCCCGGCGCAAGGGCAGCGCCAGCCCGTAGCGCGGCAACGCGCAATTCACTATTCTTGGCTCCCCCGGTCACCGGCCGGCGGGTTTTTGCGGCTTTCCAGATGGAGCAACAACCGATGAGCAATTCGATTTCTTTACGCAGTATTACGGTATTTCTGACCGTGATTTTCGCCGCGACCGCGTGCACGACCATCAATCCCTACACGCGCGAGGAGCAGACCTCCAAGGCGGCCAAGGGTGCGCTGATCGGTGCGGCCATCGGAGCAGTTGCCGGCATCGTGTCGGGCGACGACAGCCGTGAACGTCGCAAGCGTGCATTGATCGGTGCGGGTATCGGCGGCATTGCCGGTGCCGGTGTCGGCTACTACATGGATGTGCAGGAAGCACGCCTGCGCGCCGAGCTTGAGCAGACCGGTGTCAGCGTTGTGCGCGTTGGCGACAACATCGTTCTGAACATGCCCGGTAACATCACTTTCGATGTGAACCAGGCGGACATCAAGGCCGGCTTTTATCCGGTTCTCGACTCGGTGGCTAAAGTGCTTAACGAATACGAGAAGACGCTGGTCGAAGTGGCCGGTCATACAGACAGCACCGGTACCGACGCGATCAACCAGCCGCTGTCGGAGCGTCGTGCCTCCAGCGTTGCGCGCTACCTGGAGAGCCGCAAAGTGCTGCCCATGCGAATTGCATCGTTTGGTCTCAGCTCGAATTACCCGGTGGCCGACAACGATACGGCGGAAGGGCGGCAGCTCAATCGCCGGGTCGAAATTACGCTCGTTCCGCTCGTGCAGGGCTAAGACTTGAACAAGCTGATTCGCACCGCCGCCGGGGTCATCATCGCGGCGATACTCGGCTGGCTGGGCTACAGCAGCATAGACGGCGATGGACAGGCGGTTGGCACGGCGCCGGCCGCCATTCAGCCGGCGGACGATTATGGTGACGCAGCGGAACGGATACTGGCTGCGTTCAACGCGCAGCGTTCCGATCTATGGATCGAGGCCGGGGGCCGCGTGCAGCGGGTGCTGGCCGACGACAGCGAAGGCTCACGGCACCAGCGTTTCATTGTGCGCCTGCCGAACGACCACACCGTGCTGATCGCGCACAACATCGACCTGGCTCAACGGGTACCGCTGAAGGCCGGTGACCCGGTTTCCTTTTACGGCGAATACGAGTGGAACGATCGTGGCGGCGTGGTGCACTGGACGCATCACGATCCGCGTGGTCGTCGCGATGGCGGCTGGATCGAGCACAAGGGCACTGTCTACCGCTGACTTCCTGCGGAAACTGGCCCACAATCTGTTCCCGTTGCCGCCGCGGCGCGTTATGTCAAGTGTCCAACGCAGCAATTCCAGTTGCCTCTTTCCACTATTTGCGGCGGTGAATGCCGCTGTTGCGTTCTCAAGGGCGTGCACACAAAACTTTGCATTAAGTCTTGCAACTGTCACGAGTCGCGAACGTAAAAAATAAACACGTCTCCTTGAATAGCTGGTCCCGTATGGGCATGGTGAGCGAGTTTTGCTTGTACGAGGGGAGTCGTCTTGCGGATTTTTCAGCACTCGTTTTCGCGAGTGCCATCAGGACTGGTATGCCTCGCGCTGGTGTTGCTGGCTGCGTCGGCGCGTGCTGGCGTCCAGTGGGAATCAATTGGTCCGGGAGGTGGAGACCTCTACGGCATAGAGGTTTCCCCGGCAAACCCAAACACGGTGTTCGCGCTGGGTTTCCTGTCCATCTTTCGCAGCAACGATGCGGCGGCCAGCTGGCAGTCCGTGCACACCACGGAGATGGGTGCCGGCCTGATCTCGCTCGCTTTCGATCCGCTCAATGCCAATCATCTCTACCTGTCGACAAACGCCAGGGGTGTTTTTGAGAGCCAGGACCAGGGCGACACCTGGAGCCGCTGCGATACCGGGTTACCTGTCAGTCCGCAAAACCCCGATGAGTTCTACCCGGTTGCCTCCCTGACCGTCGGCCCCGACCAGTACGTGTATGCCGGTTTGGCGCAGCTCGAAGGTCAGCCGGATCCTCCCGCGTGGATCTACCGCTCCGATGGCAACTGCAGCTGGGTCGCCGACGACACGGGTATTGCCTTTGGCGCACCGACACTTAACCAGGATGTCGCCGTGCTACTCAGCCGCGATGCTGCAGACCGCGTGTGGGCGATGGTTTACGGGGGCGGTGTGTACGTGAACGAGGGTGGTGCCTGGCAGCCTGCCAACGGCGACCTTCCGGCCAGTGCACTGCGTGGCACCTACCTGGCGCACCATCCGGCCGACTCCGGCCACCTTTTGCTGGGCACGGAGCTCGACTGGATATACGAATCGCTGGACAACGGGCTGACGTGGAGTCCGATAGCCCTGCCGCCGGCACTCGAAAATCTCGCTGTTCTGCCTCTGGTCTACAACGTTGCCCTGGATCCAGGCAATCCAGAGCTGGTCTATGTCCTGGCGATCGACGCGACTATCGCCAACGAGACGCCGTTGTTTACGCCCGACTTCCAGACCCAGACCGAGGGGCTGGGCGGCTACCTCAGCGTCGACGGCGGTACGAGCTGGCCGCTGATTCCCATCGGTGCGTTCGTGCGACTGCACTTCGATTCGGTGGAGACGGTCAGCACCGATTTCCCGCCGTTCGGTCCGATCGAGCGTTCACGTGTCTGGTATGGCACGTCGTACGGCGTCGAAAACTTCATGAAAACAATCGACGGTGGTTTGACGCTCGAAAAGAGCAACAACGGCATCCACAGTGTGGTTGCCAACACGGTCTGGGTGCATCCCGCGCCGCCACCACCGGCCCAGCCGATGGTCTTTGTTGGCGCCGAGAGCGGACTTTATCAGCGTATCGACCAGTCACCCGTCTGGACCCAGCAATACGCGACGCCCGGCATTATTTATTCCTGGTCGTTTGCACCGGACCCGTTGGACGCCAGCTCGATTTACTACAGTACCGGGCATCCGGCGCGGGCCTTCACGGCCGATCGCGGCATTTATCGCGCCAGCCTGGATTGCTTCGGCGATGGTTGTGCGCTGGGGCAACCGTTGCTCAGCGATACCGGTGTCTGGCGGGTCGTGACCAGCCCGCTGAGGCCGTCGACGATCTATGCGGCGACACAGGACGACGGTGTATTGGTCAGCGAGGACCAGGGTGGATCATGGTCACCGTTGAACGACGGGCTGGCACTGCCCGTCAGCATTACCGACCTGGCTCTCGATGACACCGGTTTTCCATTGCTGGCGGCGGCCCGCACCGACAACGGCGACATCACCGCGATGCCGGAACAGACCTGGGCCCCGTACGAAGACGAGAACGGCGGCCTCTACCGGTACAACGCCGGCCAGTGGTCGGCGGTTTTGGGAATAAACACTGCGGTCTACGCGCTGGACGCCGACCCGGCCAATCCACAGCGTTTCGTGGCGGCGGCCGCCGACGGAATTCACGAGACGCTGGATGGCGGTCAAACCTGGCAGTCGTTGTTCGACCTGGCGGTCGTCAACGACGTGCTGCTGCACCCGCAGAACCCGGCCGTTCTCTATGCGGCGACCGGCACAGGCTTCCTGCGCAGCACCGATGGCGGCAGCCAGTGGCACGATCTTTCGGAGGGCCTCTGGCAGAAGTTTGTGCTGTCGCTCGCGATCGACGATTCGGGCGTGGTGTATGCGGGCACGCTGGGCGGCGCGGTGTTTCAGCTGGCGCCGGACCCGAACCCGCAACCGGTGATAACCACGGACCAGGACAGTCTCGGCTTCAACGCGGGGCCGGCCGGCCTTTTCTCGGAAGACCTGTTCGTAACAATCACCAACGCCGGTGAGGCGGACCTGGTCATTGACAGTGTGGTGCCGGGCAACCCGGCATTCAGCCTGGTCGATTTTCCGCTTCCGGTGACGATCACGCCGGGAGGCTACTCGACCCTGGTCGTGCGTTTCTCGCCGCTGCTGACCAGCATCGTGAACGGCCAGGTCACGATCCACAGCAACGATCCCGTGACACCGGCCTACAGCATCGCGGTGAGCGGGGAGGGACAGATTCCCGATGCCGCTGTTCCGGACCTGAGGCTCGATAGTGCTGATGGCCCAATTACCGTGGCTAACGGGGCGATCGTCAGCGTAACGGGCAATCTCGCCGCTGGTGACTATGGCGGCCAGCCAGCCGATTTCTGGGTGCGGCATACCGACCCGAGTGGCAGGGTCTTCTGGCTGGTCGATGGTCTCGGCTGGATCGATTCGCCGACACCGCTGCCGTTGAAATCCGGCACGATTGCCGAGCTCGTTCCCTACTTCGCAGCCGACCTGAGGACAGTCGCAACGGGCACCAACGAGATCATGTTTGCCGTTGACGACAACGCCGACGGTGTCTTCGATGGCACCTGGACGGACCTTGCAACGATTACGGTCGAGGCCCTGCCCCCGGCGCTGCTCGCCGGGCCCATGACGCTCGATTTCGGACAGGTCAACGTTGGCTCCACGGCGGCCACGGGCTTTGCGCTCATCAGCATCGGCGAGCAGGATCTCGTGGTCAGCGCCATTGACGTCAACCTGCCGGGTATCGAGTTGTTCGAGGCGCCCACGCTGCCGGCTACCGTGAGCTATGGCGGCTATCTCATCGTCAAGGTGCTCTTCGAGCCGCAGACTGCGGGCCTGGTCGATGGCGTTATCACGATCCACAGTAACGATCCCAACGCACCGACGCTCGATGTCCAGGTGTCGGGTGAGGGTCTGGCCGCGATCTCACCTGCGCCCGATGTCACGCTCAACGGCGTGGATGGACCGCTCAGTGTGGCGAGCGGGTCGACGGTAAGCGTCAGCAACAACCTGGCCGCGGGCAGCTATGCAGGGCAGCAGGCCGATTTCTGGCTACGTCACACGGACCCGGCCGGAACGGTTTCCTGGCTCGTGCAGGGAGCGGGCTGGGTGCAGTCGGCGACCCCGTTGCCGTTGTTTATCGGCTCAATCGCCGATGCGAGCCCGTACTTCTCCCTGACGATGGCGGGCCTGGCAACCGGAAGTCACGAGATACTGTTTGCGGTTGACGACAACACCGACGGTGTCTTCGATGCCACCTGGTCAGACATTGCGACCGTCAGCGTAGAACCGACGCCTCCGTCGTTGTTGGCAGGACCGGGAACACTGGATTTCGGGCAGGTGCCAACCGGGTTTGCATCAGAGCGGGCGTTTGGCTTTGCCAATACCGGCGAAGACGATCTCATCGTAACCGGGATCGACGTTGGCAATGCCGCGTTCGAACTGGTCGATGCGCCGGTGTTCCCTGCAACAGTCAGCTTTGGAGAGCAGGTGATAGTGAGGGTCAGGTTCACGCCGTCCGAAGAGGGCACGGTCAACAGTGCGCTCACCATTCAAAGCAATGATCCGGTGACGCCGGCTTTCGAAATCCCGGTGACCGGTACCGGAAACTAGCCAGCACGCTTTTGCAAATAAAAACGGCGGCCATGGGGCCGCCGTTCCTGTCTCGCGGGATGCGGGTTAATCAGTCTTCGAGTACGAAGGTTACTTTCATCGTAACCCGCCACTCGGTGATGCGGCCGTTCTCTACCACGATCTTCTGGCTGTCGACCCAGGCGCCGGCGACATTGTTCAGCGTCTTCGTGGCGCGGGCTATGCCGGATTCCACGGCGTCGTCAAAGCTCTTCGTGGAGGATGCGGTAATCTCGGTAACGCGTGCTACGGACATGTCTGTCTCCCTTGTTGGCGGCACGATAAAGGGCGCCGATACTAAGGAGTACCGGCGCGGCAGGTCAAGTCACGGTAAGTCGGCGCTCAGGCAGAGAGCTGTTTGCGCAACTTGCGCAGCGTATTGGCCTCGATCTGCCGGATGCGTTCCGCAGACACGCCATATTCGCCGGCCAGCTCGTGCAGCGTTTTCTTGTCCTCGCGCATCCAGCGATTTTCGAGTATCGACCGGCTCCGGTCGTCCAGCTCTTCCAGCGCTTCGGCCAGCCGGTCACGCATGTCCTGTTGCCACTCGTCTTCGGCAACCAGGTCCTGGGGACCGGGTTCGGCCGACGGCAGGTAGGCCATCGGCGCAAAGCTTTCTGTGTCGTCGTCGCTGTCGGCGCCGTCGAAGCCCAGGTCGTGTGCAGCGAGACGTTTTTCCATCTCGTTGACTTCGTCCACGCTGACACCGAGGTCGCTGGCGACTGCCGCCGACTCGTCGGCGTTCAGCCAGCCCAGCCGTTTCTTGGACTTGCGCAGGTTGAAGAACAGCTTGCGTTGCGCCTTGGTCGTGGCCACTTTGACGATGCGCCAGTTGCGCAACACAAACTCGTGGATCTCCGATCGAATCCAGTGCACGGCAAAGCTGATCAGCCGTACCCCGTAGTCCGGGTCGAAGCGCTTGACCGCTTTCATCAGGCCGACGTTGCCTTCCTGGATCAGGTCGCCGAGCTGCAGTCCATAACCACCGTAGCCGCGGGCGATATGAACCACGAAACGGAGATTGGAAATGACCAGCTGACGGGCCGAGTCGAGATCGTTGTCCTGGCGGTACCGCTGTGCCAGCCGGGTCTCTTCCTCGCGGCTGAGCACGGGAATCGTCGAGACCGTACTCATGTAGGTCTCGAGGCTGCCGGCCGAAAGGCCGGGCACCAGGCCGGTATTCAGGGCTGTCAGGGCTGTCGTCATCGATAGGTTCCTCCCGGGCGCATTTTAGCACTCGTTACATTGGAGTGCTAAACAACGCCAAGGTTTCATCAATAATTAATTTTAAAACAGTTAGTTACGGAATACCGAGAGAAGAGAAGGTACCGTTGGCCGGCCGTCGGGACGAGAAGGCCGGCACAGCCTGGCGGCGCATCACGGCCCTGGGCACCCGGTCGATATAGCGCAGCGCCCGGCCTCGGGCGGCCGGGCCGTTGGGGCTGGCCACCGGCGGAGTCTAGCGGCGCATGACGGCCTTCGGGCTGCGGTCGACGAAGAAAAGTCCCCAGTGCTTCTCGGCACCGAGTGGGTTGGCCGGATTACCTTTCCAGGGCTCATCGAAAGCCTCGAAGAAAAACACCGTGATGTTCATCGCTTCCGCCCAGCGGCCGATGTCGTCGTAGTAACGGACCTGGTCCGCCTCGCTGGCCCGTTCGCCAAATTCACTGGCCGTCGTTGCCCAGCCCGCCTCCAGCACCGCCATGGGCTTGCCGGGATGCGCCCGGCGTATGCCCTCGAGGTTTTCGATGGTGTACGGCATTGCCTCGTCGATGGTTTTCTCTTCCCACTGCGGATAGGTGTGCACGCCGATGAAGTCCACCTCGGCGACCAGCGGGGCGCCGTCGCGAATCCACCAAACGTAGTTGTCGGCCACGGTCACCGGTTGCTCAATTGCAGCCTTCACTTGCCGCACGTAACCGATGACCCGGTCGAGGGGCACCATGTGATCGTTCCAGTCCACCAGCGCTTCGTTGCCGACGTTGACGGCGACGACGATATCGTCGAACTCATGCGCCAGCCCGATACCGAGCAGCACTTCGGCCTCGTTGGCCAGCGTGTTGGCGGCCAGCTCTTCTTCGGGTATCGGCTCGTCCAGCCAGGGGCAGCCCTCGTGGTTGCTGAACTCCGCGACGAGCCAAAGGCCGAGCAGCATTTTTATCGGCAGGTCGTGTTCACGGATCAGCTCCAGCGTCGTGCGGGTGTTCTCGCGGGCGTCGTACATACGCACGAGACCGAAGCCGTGGTCGACCAGTATCTGCAGGTCCTCCAGGATTTCCTCGCGGCCGGGATTTTTTGCGCCATTGCCGCGATCCGGGTGTTGCCCTTCCCGGAAGCCGGAATAGGCGACCGCCATGACTTCGCCGGCAACCCGGCCGGCTGGCGTCTGCTGCAGGATCGGGCCAGTGCTCTCGGTAAGCGCGGCGTCAGCGGCGCTCTCTTTCAGCGGAACCTCTGCCGTACAGGCCGCCAGGATCAACAGTGCGGCCGGAATAACTAATCGGAAAATTCTATAGTTCACATCAGGGCTCTATTTGACGCAGATGACGGGTAGTGGCGATCCAGGAACCGGCCCAGCCGAGCAGCGCGCTCACGGCCAGCAGTGTGGCGGTGCCCGACCAGCCCAGTCCCGACAGCGTATAGCCGCTGCCGTAATGACCGGCGAGCCGGGCGGCGGGTCCGCGCAGCATCAGCAGGGAAATAAAGGTCAGCGCCAGCGCCAGGAGGCCGCCGCCAAAACCGTACCAGAAGCCGCTGTAGAGAAACGGCCGGCGCACAAAAGCGTCACTGCCGCCAACGAGCTTGGTGACCTCGATTTCGGAACGGCGGTTCTCGATATCCAGCCGGATCGTGTTGCCCACGATCAATACGACGCCCAGCGCCAGCAGAAAAGCCGACAGGCCTACCGTGCGCCGGATCAGATCGAGGATGGCGTTGAACCGCCGCACCCAGTCGGTATCGACCTGCACGATGTCCGCTCCGTCGACCAGACGCAGCGCGTCGGCCAGCGCCACCAGGGATTCGGCGTCGGTGTAGCCCTCCCCGGGCGTGATCACGAGCGTGTCGGGCAGGGGGTTGTTTTCGAGGGCTTCGATCGCCTCGCCGAAGCCGGACAACTCGGCAAACTCGACCAGCGCCTGTTCGGCGGGGACCGTGCGGACGGAGGCAACTTCCGGCCAGTCGGCCAGCTCCTCGGAAATCGCAACGACGCGTTCGGGCAGGGTGTCTTTGCGCAGGTAAACCGACACATCGACGGTGCTGGACCAGTTGCCGCTCATGGCCCGGCCGTTCTCCACCAGCAGGTGCAGACCGGTGGGCAGCGCCAGCGCGATACCGATGACCGCCACGGTCATGAGGTTGGCCAGTGGCTGTTGCCAGAGCCGGCCCAGCGCGCCGGTCATCGTCTGCACGTGACGGATTACGTAGCCACGCAGCAGTTGCAGCGGACCCGGCCGCCTTGTGGCCCTAGGCGGCGTCGCGGCCATCCGGTCCGGTCGCTGCTGCGAGCCGCCCGCCGCTGAGACGGATGACGCGGTTACCCAGGCGTTCGATCAGGCCCAGGTCATGAGAGGCGATGATCACGGTGACCCCGACCGCGTTGAAGCGCTTGAACAGGTTCATGATCTCCAGCGACAGCTCCGGGTCGAGATTCCCGGTCGGCTCATCGGCGATCAGGATCGGCGGTTTGCTGACCACTGCCCTGGCGATACCGATACGCTGCTGTTCACCGGAAGACAGTTCGATCGGCGATCGCTTCTCGCGGCCCAGCAGGCCTACCTGGTCGAGCGCCGCGCGCACGCGCTTGCCTATCTCGCGCTCGGGTAAACCGGCGATTACCAGCGGCAGCGCGATGTTGTCGTAGATACTGCGGTCGAACAGCAGCTTGTGATCCTGGAAGACGATGCCGATCTGGCGCCGGTAGTGCGGCACCCGGCGGCGGCCGATGCGGGTGACGTTCTGGCCGCGAACGATCATCTGTCCGCGGGTGGGACGCTCGATCAGTGCAATGAGCTTGAGTAACGTGCTTTTGCCGGCGCCGGAGTGCCCGGTCAGGAATACCATCTCGCCCGGCGTGATATGCAGGGAGAGGTCACAGAGTGCCTCGCGGCCGTTGGGATATCGCTTGTAGATATTCTGGAAGCGAATCATCCCTCGTCCTGCATCAACAAGGCATCGACGTAGTCTTCGGCGTTGAATACATCGAGATCCTCGGCCTGTTCACCGATGCCGATATAGCGAACCGGCAGCGCCAGCTCCCGGGCAATCGCCAGCAGGATGCCGCCCTTCGCGCTGCCGTCCAGCTTGGTGATGCACAGCCCGGTCAGCCCGATGTCTTCGTGAAACTTGCGTGCCTGTGCCAGCGCGTTCTGGCCATTGGTTGCATCGATGACCAGCAGAGTCTCGTGCGGCGCATTCTCGTCGAGCCGGCCCAGCACCCGCTTGATCTTCTTCAGCTCCTCCATCAGGTTGCCCTGGGTGTGCAGCCGGCCGGCCGTGTCGCAGATCAGCACACCGTAGTCGCGTGCCCGGGCGGCCTCGAGCGCGTCATAGACGACTGCCGACGGGTCGGCCCCGGAGTGCTGGGAGATAACGGGCACCTCATTGCGTTCGCCCCAGGCCTGCAGCTGCTCGATGGCTGCGGCCCTGAAAGTATCGGCGGCGGCCAGCATCACGTTGTGGCCGTCGGCGATGTAGCGCCGCGCCAGCTTGCCAATGGTGGTCGTCTTGCCCGCGCCGTTGACGCCGAGCATGAGAATGACAAACGGACGCTGTGCCGTATCGATCGTGAGCGGAACCGACGCCGGGGCGATCATTTCAAGGATGGTCTCGCGCAGGGCGGCCGACAGCGCGTCGAGGTCTTTCAGCTCGGAGCGTTTCAGCCGCTTGCGCAGGCTCTCGATGATATCCTCGGTAGCATCGACGCCGACATCGCCGACCAGGAGCCGGGTTTCCAGCTCATCGAGCGTGTCTTCGTCGATCTTGCCGCCGGGGATGAGGTCGGCGACGTCAGTGGTCAGCCACGAGTCACCCTGGTTCAGGCGGGCGCGCAGGCGGCGAAAGAAACCGGGCTTTTTCTCGCCCTCGCCGGCGGTCTTTTCGGCAGGTTTTTTCTTTCTCAGCATGATCGATCCCGGTTTCAGGCAGCGAGTTTGCACCACCGTCAGGATAAAAGACAACGGACCGAGGCTATGAGCGGCAGGCGTAAACACGGCGGAGTACCGGGTAGCGGCCGGTTTCGAATCATTGCCGGGCGCTGGCGTGGCCGGCGGCTGGAGTTTCCCGACACTGGCCGGCTGCGGCCCACCCCCGACCGGGTCCGCGAAACATTGTTCAACTGGCTCAGTCGGGCGATCGAGGGAGCGCGGTGTCTGGACCTCTATGCCGGCAGCGGTGCGTTGGGGCTGGAAGCGCTGTCCCGTGGCGCGGGAGGCTGTGTTTTCGTGGAACGTGACGGCCGCGCGCTCGACGCGATCCGTGCTCATTGCGAGCGGCTCGAGGCCACCGGGGCCGAGACCGTGGGCGGCGATGCCCTGGCTTTCCTGCGCGGCAGCGGCCGCCGTTTCGATGTCATTTTTCTCGACCCGCCGTTCGACGCCCAGCCCTGGGCAGACCTGCTCGGGACTATCGTCGAGCGGCAGCTCCTGCTCCCCGGCGGACAGATCTACCTGGAAACCCTGGCGTCAGCCGGCGTTCCGGAGCTTCCCGAGGGGCTGCTGCTGGCGCGCAGCAAGAAGGCCGGTCGCGTGGGTTATCATCTGGTGACCACCGCCGGGGAATCGCAATGAGCCGCGCAGCGCTTTATCCGGGGACCTTTGACCCCATCACCAATGGCCACAATGACCTGATCCGCCGGGCTGCGCGGATCTTCGATCGTGTCGTGGTGGGAATCGCCGCCAGCCCGCGCAAGGCGCCGACCTTCGATCTCGAGCACCGGGTCTCCATGGCACGGGTCGTGCTCGACGACATTAATAATGTGGAAGTCACCGGCTACGAGGGTATGACCGTGGACTTCGCCCGTGAACACGGATTGCCCGTGATGATCCGCGGTCTGCGCGCGGTATCCGATTTCGAGTTCGAATTTCAGCTGGCGACGATGAGCCGGGCCATCGCACCCGACATCGAGACCGTCTTTCTCACGCCGGCAGAGCAGTTCACGTACATCTCGTCGACGCTCGTGCGCGAAGTCGCGTCTTTCGGCGGCGACGTCACGCGCTTCGTGCATCCGGAGGTGGCCAGCGCGCTGTCCAACTTCTACCAGGGGCCGGGCAAAGCGGGCTGAGTCATGGCGCTGAAGATCACCGACGAGTGCATCAACTGCGATGTATGCGAGCCCGAGTGTCCCAACGACGCGATCTACATGGGGCCCGAGATTTATCATATCGATCCGGCGAAATGCACCGAGTGCGTGGGTCATTTCGATGAGCCACAGTGTGTCCAGGTCTGCCCGGTCGACTGCATTCCGCTGGACCCGGATCACGCGGAAAGCCGCGAAGAACTTTTGGAAAAATACCAGCGCCTGCAGCAAGCAGGCGGGAGCACCGATTGATGAAGAATCTCCTGCCTGGCATTTTTGTTGTTTCGGTTTCCATTTCCATGGCTGCCGCGAGTGCGGTGGCCGGCGAGCGGCCGCAGAAGGCGGCCATTGCCAGCGCCAGTCCGCTGGCGACCGAAGCCGGCATGGAGATTCTCGAAGCAGGCGGTAACGCTTTCGACGCCGCTGTGGCCGTCAGCGCAACTCTGGGCGTGACCGAGCCGTATGGCTCGGGGATCGGTGGCGGCGGTTTCTGGCTCCTGCATCGCGCCCATGACGGTTTCAAGGTCATGGTCGACGGCCGCGAGGTAGCGCCGGCGGCGGCAACGCGTGACATGTACCTGGACGAAGACGGCGAACCGGTTCCAAGGCTTTCGGTTGACGGGCCGCTGGCGGCCGGTATCCCGGGCGCGCCTGCAGGCTGGGTGCACCTGGCAACGAAATATGGCCGGCTGCCCTTGTCAGTCAGCCTGGCGCCGGCAATCCGGCTCGCGCGCGACGGCTTCCCGGCGACGCACCACATGGTGCGAAATCTTGCCTACAAGAAGGAGCTGATGAACCGCTGGCCGGCCGCGGCCGAGGTGTTCTATCGTGATGGCGAGCCGCCGCGAGAGGGCGAGCTGATCGTGCAGCCGGACCTTGCCCGCACGTTGACCCTGCTGGCTGAGCAGGGCATCGACGGGTTTTATCGCGGAGACGTAGCCCGGAAACTGGTGGAGGGCACGCGTGCCGCCGGAGGCATCTGGACGCTGGACGACCTGGCGTCTTATCGCGTGAAGGAGCGTGAGCCGGTGGTCGGTCATTACCGCGGAACCCGTATCGTGTCGGCACCGCCACCGTCTTCGGGTGGCGTGCTGATCGTCAATGCGCTGAACATCCTGGCGGGTTTCGAGCTGCCGGCGATGAAAGAGACGACACAGAAACACCTGGTGATCGAAGCGATGCGCCGGGCGTACCGGGATCGCGCGGAGTTTCTCGGTGACCCGGATTTTGTCGACGTGCCGATGGACCGGCTGCTGCACCCGTTCTACGCCGCCGGGCAGCGTGCCGGTATCCGGATGGACAAGGCGACGCCCAGCGACACGTTGCCGGGAGTCGTTCGGCAGGTCATGGCCGGCGGCACGCAAACCACGCATTTCAGCGTGCTCGACCGGGAGGGCAACCGGGTCGGTGGCACGATGTCGATCAACTTCTGGTTCGGGTCGGGTTTCATGCCGCCGGGGACCGGGGTGCTGCTCAATAACGAGATGGACGATTTCTCAGTGAAGCCGGGAGTGCCGAACGGCTATGAACTGGTGGGCGGCGATGCGAACGAGATCGCACCGGGCAAGCGGATGCTGTCGAGCATGACGCCGACGTTTCTGGAGTCGGAGGACGGGCTGGCGATCCTGGGGACGCCGGGCGGCAGCCGGATCATCTCGATGGTGTTGCTGGGATCGCTGGCGCGGATTCACGATGGGGCGAGCGCGACGGAGATGGTGGCGTTGCCGCGGTATCACCACCAGTACTTGCCGGATGCGGTGTTTTTCGAGGAACAGGCACTCGATGGGGAGGTTCGCGGCGCGCTGGAGTCGATGGGGCATGTGTTGCGGGCCAGTGGGCGTAACTATGGGAATCTGCAGGCGATCACCTGGGACTACGAAACGGGTCGGATCGATGCTGCTGCGGATCCGCGGGCCGAAGGGCTGGGCCTCGAGCGGTAGGAGGGGCTTTCCGCCGCGATCGCTGTTGTCGCGAGATTGCGCGAGCGATCTGCCGGCACCTTTCTTTGCTGCCGAGGATCTGACGTCATCAAAGAAAGGCACCGGCAGCTCTCTCGCTGAGGCCATTGTGATTACGACCGGCGCGGGAGCGGCTGTCAGCCGCGATCCCTTCGGCTTTGTTCCGAGATTGCGCGAGCGATCTGCCGGCACCTTTCTTTGCTGCCGAGGATCTGACGTCATCAAAGAAAGGCACCGGCAGCTCTCTCGCTGAGGCCATTGTGATTACGACCGGCGCGGGACCGGCTTCCGGCGGCGATTGCGTTGTGTGGGGTTGGCGCCGCTGGTGGGGGGAGGTGGGGAGATAAGGAGTGACGAACGCTTTGCGTTCGTCACGCATTAATTAATTTTGGCAGCGGGGGCAGTAGTAGGTGGCGCGTTGCCCCTGCACGATGCGGCGGATGGTGCCGTCGCAGCGCGGGCAGTCGTGGTCCTCGCGGTCGTAGGCATTGAGTTCGAGCTGGAAATAGCCTGGCTGGCCGTCACCGCCGGTGAAGTCGCGCAGGGTGGTGCCGCCGACCTCGATGGCGTTGGCCAGAACGGTGCGGATGGCGTCGGCGAGGCGCTGCATGCGTGGCAGGGCGATGCGGCCGGCGGCGCAGCGGGGATTGATGCCGGCCAGGAACAACGCTTCGCTGGCGTAGATGTTGCCGACGCCAACCACGGTGGCAGCGTTCATGATGTGTTGCTTGATGGCGCAGCGCCGGCCGCGGGCGGTAGCGTGTAGCCAGTCGCCGTCGAAACCGTCCTCGAGCGGCTCGGGGCCGAGTTGCCGTAGCAGCCGGTGGCGCAGGGGGTCGCGGCGGGTCCAGAGGATGCAGCCGAACCGGCGGGGGTCGGTGAATCTCAGGCAGGTTCCGTTGTCCAATTCGAAGTCGACATGGTCATGCTTGCGCGGATTACCGGGTTTTGGCAGCACCCGCAGGCTGCCCGACATACCGAGGTGGACGATCACGGTGCCTCGCCCTGCCCGGATCAGCAGGTATTTGGCTCGCCGGTCGACGCGGTCGACCGTCTGACCTGGTAGGTCTCGTTGCAATGCAGCAGAGATGGGCCAGCGCAGCTGGCGCTGTCGAATTACGACGTTTTTTACGCGGTTACCGACGATGGCGGGCGCGATGCCGCGCCGGGTAATTTCGACTTCGGGTAATTCAGGCATGGTCCAGGCGGCAGGAGTGTGACCTGCGGCACAATCCGGACCGTGTGCAGGGTCTATAAGGACCCTGACCACGGACGGTTTGGCCTTGGTCTGTTACAGATTGATGAGCTATATTCCCGGGCCTTCGTGCCCGCAGAACCTCAAGGATACTTCATGAACTATCTCACCGGACTGCTGAATCTCGGCCCATGGGCCCTGGTGCTGATTACGCTGGTGCTCTGCCAGCTGACGGTCGCGGCGGTCACCCTTTACCTGCATCGCGACCAGGCCCATCGCGGGCTGGACCTGCACCCGGCGATCCGGCACTTCTGCCGCTTCTGGCTGTGGATGACTACCGGCATTAACACGCGGGAATGGGTTGCCATTCATCGCAAGCACCACGCCCGCTGTGAAACGGAGGACGATCCACACAGCCCGCAGACACGCGGACTGAAGAAGGTGCTGTTCGAGGGCGCCGAGCTGTATCGCGACGAAGCCAGGAATCCGGAAACGATTGAGCAGTACGGCCGCGGCACCCCCGACGACTGGCTGGAAAACAACCTCTACACCCGGCATTCCTACCTGGGCATTGGCATCATGTTTACGGTCAACATTGTGCTGTTCGGCCCCATCGGCATCACCATCGGTGCTATCCAGATGGCCACCATCCCGTTCCTGGCCGCCGGGATCATCAACGGGGTGGGACACCACACGGGATATCGCAACTACGAATGTGACGACGCCGCGCGCAACATCGTGCCGGTGGCGGCGCTGCTCGGTGGCGAAGAGCTGCACAACAACCATCACGCGTTCCCGACATCAGCCAAGTTCTCGATGCGCCGCTGGGAGTTCGATATCGGCTGGCTCTATATCAGGGTGCTGGGGCTGCTTGGCCTGGCCCGCGTGCGCAAGGTCGCGCCGGTGCCGGTCATCGAGCAAGATCGAAAGAACGTTGACGTGGAAACGCTCAAGGCGGTGCTGGTCAACCGGATGCATGTCCTGCGGGACTACACCCGCAGCGTCACGGTGCCGACCCTGCGGCACGAGCTGGCAGGTCTGCCGCAGCGCCTGGCCCGCGGTGCCCGCCGTCTGATGGTGCGTCAGCCGCGTCTGCTTGACGAAGATGCCAGCAGCCGCCTCGGCGAACTGCTCGAACGCAGCCAGACGCTCAAGACAGTGCACGAGTTCCGTGAGCGGTTGCGGGAGCTGTGGAGCAGCAGCCGCAACGTGAGCAACGAAAAGCTGGTGCAGCAGCTGCGCGAGTGGGTAGCCCAGGCCGAGGCCAGCGGGGTTCGTTCCCTTGAAGAGTTTTCGGCAAGGCTGCGGGGGTACCAGGTCGCCTGATCCCCTGATCGCAAGTAAAAAAAACCGGGATTCAATCCCGGTTTTTTATTACTTGATCTTGGCTTCCTTGTAGGGCACGTGCTTGCGAACCCTGGGGTCGTACTTCATCACCTCCATCTTTTCGGGATGGAGCCGCTTGTTCTTGGTTGTGGTGTAGAAGTGCCCGGTGCCGGCGGTGGACCGGAGGCGGATCTTTTCGCGGTTACTGGCCATCGTAAACTCCTCAGACTTTCTGGCCGCGCGCGCGCAGATCGGCCAAAACTTTGTCGATGCCGTGCTTGTCGATGAGCCGCAGCCCCTTGGTCGACAGGCGTAATTTGACATAACGATTCTCGCTCTCGACCCAGATACGGTGGGTGTGCAGGTTCGGCAAAAACCGGCGGCGGGTTCTGTTGTTGGCGTGGGAGACGTTATTACCGCTCGTCGGCTGTTTCCCCGTCACCTGGCAAACTCTGGACATGACTGAATCCTCTGGGTTTTTTCAAATGCCCGCTGCGGCGGGCAAAGAGCGCAACTTTATACCAGTCTGGGGCGGGACCCGCAAGGGGTGCCGGGACGCCGGGCGGCAGCCTCAGGGTGGGATTGTCGAGATATGCAGAAATCACCTAAGTCGCTGATTATTTTTACAATGCTGGACAAAGTTTTATTTGAAATGAGACGCGCGTCTCACTATAGTCAAGACTGCTTAAAGCAATAAGAACTCCCGCGGGACGCCGTCGGGGATAACTTAAATAAATTTGCGCGAATAAAAAGGGAGACCAAGCGAATGGTCCGTTCAAAACTTTTCACCACACTGAAGTTCACCGTGGGCGCTGCTCTGCTCTCGCTTGCGTGGAACGTTCAGGCCGCACCGCTGGGTTTGACACTTGCCGATGCGCCAGATATCGCCGTGGGTTTCATCACGGTGAGCTATGACGCAGCAAGCGATACGCTGAGTGCAGCCGGATTTGCCCTGCAGTATGACGGCGGCGGCGCGGAAAACACGTCCACAATTACCGGGGGGCTTTACACCCTCACCGCCACGATTGATGACTCCGGGAATCTTCTCGGTGGCTCTTTCACGATCAGCGGCACAATCCCCTCGCTTGGTGCCAACTCCGGCACGTTGCTGACAGGGGTGCTGACCGACTTCGGCTTTAATGAATCAGGCGGCGATCCGCTTGAGTTCCTGTTTGCGCCGACCGGCGGAGACCTGGCTCCGCTGTACAGCGCGGAAAGCGGCATCATCATGTCGTTCACCGGCTTCGGCGGCAGCTTTACCGAGGACTTTGAGAACACCGGTACCGGTGTTGCCGACGTAGCGGCAATTCCCGTGCCCGCAGCCGTGTGGCTGATGCTGTCTGCCATGGCAGGCCTCATCGGTATTCGCCGGCGTAAGTAAAAAAATCCGGGCGGCGCTACCGGGGGGTGGCGCCGCCAGGTTCAACGGCCGAGTGCATCTGCTGGGAGCAATCCCGCACGACAGTCGTTGACTAATAAATAAACTAGAAAAAGCGAGGTCTTACTATGCACCGACTCAGTGCTTTAATCGGCGTGCTTGCCCTGTTGTTGGGTACAGCGTCGACAGCAGTCGCAGACCTTGGATATCCCCAGGTAGTTTTCGATAACGATGGCACGACCACGTACGAAGCAGCCACAGGGACATTCTCGGTAGACGCTTCACCTCTTTTCATCAGGCTCGACGGCGGCAGTATTCCTATCGCGTTTGCCGGCGGTACATTCCAGATATCGATTTCCCTGGATCCGCTGGCGCAACCGACCGGTGGCACGCTTGCCGTCAGCGGCATGGTTGACCTCGGCGCGCTCGGCGTTTTTGACGGCGAGCTGATGACCGGAACGGTATCGGCGTTCAGCGCCACCGATTCGGGCGGCCCGACCGACACCTACGACATGGAGTTCACACCGACCGGCGGCCAGCTCGCCTTCGCGCTCAACGGCGACAACATCGGTGTCGAGCTGACCAGCGAAAACTCCACCTTTACCGGCGACTTCGGCGTCGATTTCGGCGGCGAAGCCAAGGGTACCCTCGGTACCCGTCCCGCGGCTCCCGGCGAGTGCCCGACCGGCGATGACGACGAAGGCGACGACGGCGACGATGACGACGACGGCATGGGCGACAACGATGACGGCCATAGCGACAACGACGACGACGGCGCCGGCGATGACGACGACGACGGTGCCGGCGATAACGACGACGGCATTGGCGACAACGACGAC
>JAHEKH010000030.1 GCA_024638445.1 Gammaproteobacteria bacterium
AGCCGTCGCGATCGGCAGACGGTCAGGCCCGGCGCGAATGCCTCGCGGTGCGCCTCAACATTGCTGCAGGGGAGCTGGGCTGGTACTCGCTGGTCCCGCTCGACAATTCCGGTGACCGGCTGTGGCGGCACTATGAGCGCGCCGAGTCGGCCTTTGCCGACGGCGATGCCGGCAAGGCCGCGTACCTGTGCCGCAGCCTGAATGCCGGCCGACCGGTGTTGCCGATTCCCTGACGGCGGAAGTCAGAAGGCCCGGGTAATGCACATGACAGGCGGCTTGCCGGCCTGTGCGCTACGGCGTGCCGCCGGGTGCTCAGCCTGAACCGGTCAGCCGAGGAATCGCAGCAGGTGGTTGTTGACCAGGTCCGGGGCCTCGAGACAGCAGTTGTGCCCGGCGCCCGGTATCACTACGAGCTCCGAGCCGGCAATGCGTTCCTGCATCTGGCGCGAGCGGTACACCGGCATCGTGTGGTCTTCTTCGCCGGCGATGATCAGCGTTGGCAGGTCGATCTCGGCGATCTGGTCCAGCAGGCCGGCACGCTGCCTGACCCCGGCAGCAGCGCGGACGATGCCGGTCCGATTGTTAGCCAGCACTTCGCGATGCCAGCGTCGCCGCTGCTCGGCGTCATGCCGGAACGACGGGCCGAACAACAACCGCATCGCGGGAGCCGCTACCGGGCGGGTGCCGAACAGGCGGACGATCGTTGTCAGAGCAACGCTGCGAATCCGCTCTGATAGTGAGTCCGGTTCGGCGCCGGTGTTGATCAGCGTCAAAGAGCGCAGCAGGGCGGGTTCGCGCAGCGCCAGGCGCAGCCCGACGAAACCGCCCATCGACAGGCCGATATAGTGACACGGTCCAGCGCCCAGCTTGCGCAGTACCGCGGCAACGTCGCGGGCCAGCGTGTCCATATCGTATCCGGTGGTGGCGACGGCGCTGCGGCCCTGGCCACGAAAGTCCATCGTGATGCAGCGGAAGCGCTGGCGCAGCGGCATGACCTGGTTGTGGTACATCCGGCCGTTGAGCGCCAGCCCGTGGGCCATGAAAACGGTCTGCTGACCGGTGCCGTGCTCCTCGTAGAAGAGTGTCGTTCCGTTGACCTGTATCTCCGGCATCAGTCGCCTACCCGCAGAACCAGCACGTCGATATCGGCTTCCCGCAGCCGGCGCCGGATTCGCTGCAGCTCCTTGAGATCGTTGTAGGGTCCCAGGCGGACCCGGTGCCAGCGGCGGTCGTCGATGGTGACGTTCTGGATCTGTGACTGCAGACCCTGCAATGCGAGCTGCGCCTTCATCCGGTCGGCATCGGCAAAATTGCGAAACGATCCGGCCTGCAGAACATAGGTGCCGCTGCGCGACACGGGTTCGGTTTCCGCGCCGCCCCCGGTCACTTCGCTCTCGGATTCCGGAATAACCACCTCGAAACGCGGCAGCATTTCGTAAAAATCGAACCGCGATCCCTCGTCTTCCTGTTCGGCAAGCTCGGCGTCATCACGGGCAGACGAAGGTATCGCGGCGGTGTTCGCAACCGGTTCCACCGGCCGGCGCAGCTGCCGTTCACCCTGCAGGTGCACCGCCAGCGCTACGGCAAGCCCGATCGTCAGCCCGCCGAGGCCCCAGATCCAGCCGGGGGTTGGCTGCTTCTTTTTTACCTTGCGATGCTTGTAATCCCGCGGCATGCCTACATTCGCTCCGGTGCAGCCACACCCAGGAGGGCCAGGCCGTTGCGAATGGTCTGCCGGGTGGCGGTAATCAGCGCCAGACGCGCATTTCGCAACCCGGCATCGTCGTCGATGATGAACCGCGACGCGTTGTAATAGGTGTGAAACTCGTTGGCCAGCGAACGCAGGAAATGCACCAGCGTATGCGGAGCGCGATTGGTGGCCGCCAGGCTGACCATGTCGGGATAACGATCGAGTTCCGCGATCAGCGACGTTTCATGGCTGTCGTCGAGCTGGCCGAGGTTGGCAATGCCGTCATCACGGTCCCAGCTGTAGCCCCGTTCCTCGAGCGTGCGGAAGACGCTGCAAACCCGCGCGTGGGCGTACTGGATGTAGTACACCGGGTTCTCCTCGGTGCGTGACTTGGCCAGGTCGAGATCGAAATTCAGATGCTGATCGTTACCCCGCATCACGTAAAAAAGCCGGGCGGCGTCGTTGCCGACCTCTGCGCGAAGTTCGCGCAGGGTGATGAACTGACCCGAGCGGGTGGACATCTGTGCCTTTTCACCGCCGCGATAGAGCGTGACAAACTGCACCAGCCTGACTTCCAGGGCATCGGCTGGCTGGTCCAGCGCCGTCAGGCCGGCACGCACCCGCGCGACATAGCCGTGGTGATCGGACCCCAGCACGTCCAGCAGCAGTCCATGACCGCGCCGGAACTTGTCCCAGTGGTAGGCAATGTCCGGTGTAATGTAGGTGGCCTGGCCGTTTTCGCGAATCAGCACGCGGTCTTTTTCATCGCCGTAGGCACTGGAGCGAAACCAGGTGGCGCCGTTCTCTTCGTACAGGTCACCGTTGGCTCGCAGCGACTCCAGGACTTTTTCCGTCAGGCCGGCCTCGACCAGGCTGCGCTCGGAAAACCAGTTATCCAGTTTGACGCCAAATTCTTCCAGGTCGTCGCGAATGTCATCCAGCACCCAGTGCAGCGCGGTATCCGCAACGACGCGGTAGTCTTGATCGCCGAGCAGCGTCTTGCAGCGCGCAATCAATGCATCGATATGCCGTTCCTTCGCGTCGTCCTCGCCGTCGGGCGGAATGTCTTCAAAGACCTCGGCCGCCGGACGGACGAATGCGTTGCCATGATCGCGTGCCAGCGCGCCGGCTATATCGTGGATGTAGTCGCCACGGTAGCCGTTGCGGGGAAAGCTGAGCTGCTCACCGGCCTGTTCGAGGTAGCGCAGCCACAGGCTGACGGTGAGTATGTCCATCTGCCGGCCGGCGTCGTTGACGTAATACTCGCGATAGACCCGGTGACCCGTTGCCTCCAGCAGGTTTGCCACGCAGGCGCCATAGGCCGCATGCCGGCCATGGCCGACGTGCAGCGGGCCGGTCGGGTTGGCAGAGATGAACTCGACCAGGACACGCCGGTTTTCGCCGGCGTCGCTGCGGCCGTAGGTGTCGCCTTCCTCGAGGATTCGCCGCACTCCGGCAAAACGGGCGTCGGTGGCGAGATGGAAGTTGATGAACCCGGGGCCGGCGATTTCTGCCCGCGCAATCGCCTCCGATTCGGGCAGTGACTCGACGATCCGGGTTGCCAGCTCCCGCGGATTGGTGCGCGCCGCCTTCGCCATGACCATGGCGATGTTGCAGGCGAAGTCGCCGTGCCGGGGATCGCGGGTGCGCTCGACGCCGATGGATTCGGGCACCGCGTCCGCCGGCAGGCCTGCGGTTTCGATAGCCTCGCGGACCAGTTTTTCGATGAGGGTTTTCATTGCGGGGCGAAGTCTAACCCAGCCCGGATCGCTGTTCCTGTCAACGCTTCAAAACAGGTCGACCGGGTCGATATCGAGTGACCAGCGCACCCGCCGCGCGCCGTCAATCTCCGCGAGCTGCGGCGCCCACCCAGACAGGAAAGGGCGCAACGCCGACCGGGGTCCCTGGACCAGCAGCTGGGCGCGATAGCGGCCGGCGCGCCGTGGCATCGGTGCTGCGACCGGCCCGAGTATCGCCACTTCGTCGACTTGCCCGGCAAGCCGGCGTGCCCGCTCCAGGAATTTCACGGGCAGCGATTCGTCCGCGGCTTCCGCGCGCAGCAGCGCCAGGGCCGTGTAGGGCGGCCATCCCGCGGCCTCGCGCTCCTGCAGCGCCGCCGACGCGAACTCGGCATAACCGTCGCGCACCAGGATATTCAGCAGCGGGTGTTGCGGGCACTGGGTCTGGATCAGCACCCGGCCGGCACGGTCGGCCCGACCGGCCCGTCCGGCGACCTGGATGACCAGCTGCGCCAGGCGCTCGCTGCTGCGGGGATCGGTGCCGAACAGGCCCTGGTCCGCATCGACGATGCCCACCAGGGTGACATCCGGAAAGTGATGACCCTTGGTCAGCATCTGGGTGCCGATGAGGATCCGGCGTTCGCCGCGCTGGATTTCCGCCAGGAGGTTTTCCAGCGAACCCCGGCGGCGGGTACTGTCGCGGTCGATGCGCGCAATACTGTCGCCGGGAAACAGGCGCGTGATCGTTTCCTCTATTCGCTCGGTGCCCATGCCGACGGGCATCATCTCGCCGCTGCATTCCGTGCAGTCCGCTTCCGGCTGCCGCTCGGCGCCGCAGTGATGACAACGCAGCCGGCCGGCGTGCTGGTGCAGCGTCATCCGCGCATCGCAGCGCCGGCACGGCGCGATCCAGCCACAGCCGCCACAGAACCACGCCGGCGCAAAACCACGGCGATTCAAAAACAACAACACCTGCCTGCCGTCTGCCAGGTGTTCGCGCATCGCGTTGACCAGCGTGCCCGACAGACCGCCGTCGACCGGTTCGCGCCGCATGTCGAGCAGCTCCATGGCCGGCAGCGTCGCTGCGCCGGGCCGGGCCGGCAGCTCCAGCCGCTCGTAACGGCCCCGGTCGACGTTGTGCAGGCTTTCCAGCGATGGCGTGGCCGAGCCCAGCAGCAGCGGGATGCCGTGCAAACGGGCCCGCAGGACCGCGAGGTCGCGCGCCGAATAACGAAAGCCTTCCTGCTGTTTGTAAGACGTATCGTGTTCCTCATCGACGATCACCAGGCCGGGTTGCGTCAGCGGGGTGAACACCGCGGAACGTGTCCCCACGATGACACCGGCGCGACCCTCGTGTGCGGCACGCCATCCCGAGAGTCGCTCGCTGTCGCCCAGTCCCGAGTGCAGGAGGACGATCGAGGTGTCGAGCCGCCGGCGGAAACGTCCGACCAGCTGGGGCGTCAGGCCGATTTCCGGAACCAGCACCAGGACTTGTTTACCGGCAGCGAGGACGCGTTGCGCCAGCTGCAGGTAGACTTCTGTCTTGCCGCTGCCGGTGACGCCATCGAGCAGGAATGCGCCGAATTCATCGAGCCGGGTGGCGACCGCATCCACCGCATCTCGCTGGGACTGGCTCAGCTCGAAGCCGGCGACGCCGGCCTCACCGGTCACCACGGGTTCGGGCCTGCGTTGCTCGATCCGGGTCACCAGCCCGTTCGACTCCAGGCGCCGCATCACCGGCCGCCAGCCGTCTCCCATTGCCGATTCGATTGTTTCAGCATCGGCGCCGTCGGTGTGCTGCGCAAGACAGTCGAGCGCGGCAGCCTGGCGCGGCGCGCGCTTGCGTCGCGCGTCCGGATCAGCCCGGCGCCCCTCGGCGGTAAGCCGCCACGCAGTGACGGTAGCGAGCTGTTGCCGGCCTGCACGGAGCAGGCGGGGCAGGGCGGCAGCAAAGACCTCGCCGGGCGGCTGGTGATAATAGTCGGCGGCCCAGGTCAGCAGCCGCAGCAGGATCGTATCGAGTACCGGCCGGTCATCGAGCACCTCGCGCACCGGTTTCAGGCGTGAGCGCTCGAGGGTTGAGCTGTCCGCCGTTTCCACGACCAGGCCAATGGTCTCGCCGCGACCGAAGGGAACACGGACCCGGGTCCCGGGTGTCACGCCGCCGGCCGGCGCCAGGTAATCGAACAGGTGGTACAGCGGCGTTCGAATCGCCACCCGCGCGATGCCGGCCACGGCGGGCATCAGGTGGGGTTTTGTCCACAGATGCTGTGGATAGCGCTGTGGATACTCTGGGGCAAAGGGCACTCAAATGGGCCCGGAATGGGAAAATTCTTCACTTGCTCAAAAATTGTTCGCCGCGGCTAGCCAATAAAAATCAGCAACTTAGGCAGGTATACCGGACATAAGGTTTTAGACATCGCCCCTACTGCTCTGTTAACTCACGGGTTGTGAATAAAACCGCCGTGTCAACGAAACGCGGGGTCGCGCGTTGTACCGGGTGAGGACCCACCTTAGGACAACCAAGACTGGAGTCAAGCCATGAAAAATTACCTCATTCCTGCCGCTGCAATGACCTGCCTGCTGGCTGCCGGCACAGCCGTTGCCGCCGACCCCGACCGCATTGGCGATCGGATCGACCGCAGGCTGGATCGCCAGGGTGACCGTGTCGAACGCGTTTTCGACCGCCGCGGTGACCGCATCGACCGGCGTCTGGACCGCGCGTCGGATCGCGCCTGGGCCAGTGGCCATGAACGCGCCGCAAAGAAATTCGACCGCAAAGGTGATCGCATCGACCGTCGTCTCGATCGCAAGGGACAGCGGGTCGACCGCCGGCTGGATCGCCGCGGCAACACGATCAACCGCCGTCTCGACCGGTATGACCGCAATCATTCCTGATGCCGGGCTAGTATTGGCCGGGCCGGTAGGGCGACCTGCGCCAGGGAGGACTGACTGGACAACCGAGCGGAACTGGATCGATTCCTGGCCAGCGTCGAGAGCCGTGCGTACCGGATCGCCCTGTACGGGCTCGGCAATCGCGAGGATGCTCTCGATGTCGTCCAGGAGGCGATGATGCAGCTGGCCAGGCGCTATGCGGCTAAACCGGCGGACGAATGGGCGCCGTTGTTTTACCGCGTGCTGACCAACCGGGTGCGCGACTGGCAGCGCCGGCGGACCGTGCGCCGGCGGGTTATGGCCTGGCTGCCGGTCGGCCGCGACGCTGACGACAGCCGGGACGATGTCATCGCGGCATTCCCAGACCCGGCCGGCCGCGCCCCGGATGAACAAGCCGCGCTGGACGACGCTATGGGCGCGCTGGATGCTGCAATAATGACGCTCGCGCCGCGGCAGCAGCAGGCGTTGCTGCTGCGGATGGTCGAGGGGCTCGATGTCGCCGGGACCGCCCGCGCGATGGGCTGCTCCGAAGGCAGCGTGAAGACACACTACTCACGAGCCGTACACGCGTTGCGTGACCGGCTCGGGGATCACTGGCCATGAATGACGCTTTTGAGAAAGACATCAGGAAGACACTCGATGCCGGTGCCGGGCGGATCGACCAGCGCACCCGCGATGAGCTGGCGCGCCGCCGCCGGGCCGCGCTGGATGCGGCCGGCCCGGGCTCCTTCCGGACCAGGTGGCTGCCGGCCGGCGCCGCAGCGGCGGCACTCGTCGTCGGAGTAATGCTGGTCACCGGCACCCCGGATCGGACCGGGCTGCCGGTCGCTGCAGATGACAGCGAAGAACAGGACATGGAAATACTCCTGGCCGAAGAAAGCCTGGAGCTTTACGAGGAACTCGAGTTTTACGCCTGGCTCGACACGGTAGGCGATGCCGGTTAGCCGGCGGGTTGCCGCACTGGCGTTGTGCTGCCTGCTGCCGGGGCTGGCCGGCAGTGTGGACGAACTGCCGGAGGATGACTTCCTGGAGTTTCTCGCGGTGTGGGATGAGGCGTGGGCCGAGGCCTGCGATGAACAGGGCGGGCAAGCCTCGGAAGAGGATGCCTGTCTCGAACCTGAAGATGACGATGATGATGAAGAAAACCCGGATAACTAGTCTTGCGGTGTTGTTGCTGGCCGGCGGGCTCCTGCTCGGCGGTACGGTGCAGGCGGCGCCGGACTGGAACGAACTGGAGAGCGCCGAGCAGGAAATCCTGAAACGGCACGCCGATCGCTGGGATGACATGGCGGACGAACAGCGCGACCGGCTCGTGGCCGGCGCCAGGCGCTGGTCGCAGATGACACCGGAGCAGCGCAAGGAGGCGCGTAAACGCTTTCGCCGCTGGCAGTCGCTCAACCCGGAGCAACGCAAGCGGATACGCGAGCGCTACCGCCGCTTCCAGGAGCTGTCGCCGGAAGATCAGGAACGCCTGCGCAAGAACTTTCGCCGTTTCAAGTCGATGTCGGCCGACGAGCGTCGCAAGCTGCGTGAGCGTTACCAGGAGATGACCCCCGAGGAGCGCCGGCGTTTCCTGAGAAACGTCGAGCGGCGAAGGCAGCTGGAGCGGCTGCCGGACCGGACCCGGGACCGGCAGGCACCGCGGCGCCCTCCCCGGCGTCACGATCGCTGAACGCGGAACTCCGGCCGGTGGTCCGGGATCGTGCAACATAACGACACCGCATCACGGAACCGTCCTGTTCTGTTTGGGTCAATGTGAATGTATTTAATTGATTTTCGTGCTTGTTTTCAGGAAGATTGAATGCGCTGGTTGTGACCGGCGAGAGCGAAGAGAACGATGGATCTCGGACAGCAGGTTCTGCGGCTCGATATCTCCGGCATGCCGCTGGAGTGGATCGACTATCGCGATGCCGTGCGTCTTTACCACACGCGGCAGGTTGCCTACTCCTGTGGGTCGCTCCTCTATCGCCTGCGTGGCGGCATCAATGCCCATAGCGGCCGCCGCTCGGTCATCGACGTCAGCTCCATTATCGCCACCGAGGGCGATACCCATATCCTCGGCAAGGTACGTTCCAACTACACGCCGCCACTGAACAACCACACGTTGTTCAAGCGCGATGCCTACCTGTGTCTCTACTGCGGCGAGCACTTCCTGTCGTCGCAGCTGTCACGCGACCACGTCACACCGCTCATTGCCGGTGGCGCCGATGTGTGGACCAACGTCGTCACCGCCTGCCGCCGCTGCAACAATCACAAGGCGGGCAGAACGCCGGAGCAGGCCAACATGAAGCTGCTGGCGGTGCCGTTCACGCCGAGTTTCGCCGAGTATATTTACCTCAAGGGCCGGCGGGTGCTCGCCGACCAGATGGAGTACCTGCTCGCGCACATCCCGCGGCGCAGTCCGTTGCGCGAGCGCATGTTGCGCAAGATTCGCTCGGCCTGAGGGCCTGCAGCCACCGCCGCCCGTCCCGGGCGCCGGGTTTGCGCCATCGATGTTGTATTCTGCGCCGATGATTTATCTCGTCGACGCCAGCGTCTATGTCTTTCGCGCGTATTACTCGATGCCGGCAGACATGACCGACCCCGAGGGCCGCCTGATCAACGCGGTTTATGGCTACGCACGATTTCTCGGTGACCTGCTGGAGCGGGTCCGTCCGGGTCATATCGTCGTGGCTTTCGACGAGAGCCTGAACACCTCTTTCCGCAACGAGATATTTCCCGAGTACAAGGCGAATCGCGAAGACCCGCCGGAAGATCTCATCTGGCAGTTCAGCCAGTGCCGGCGGATCACCGAGGCGCTCGGGGTAACCGGCTATGCCAGTGACAGCTACGAGGCGGACGACATCATCGGCACGCTGGCCTATGCGGTCCGGGACCGGGGGAGAAACTTCGTCGTGGTCACCCGGGACAAGGACCTGGCTCAGCTGATCGGCGAGGGTGACGAGTTCTGGGACTACGCCTCCGACCGGCGGCTCGGCTATACCGACATTCCCGGGACCTATGGCGTGCGGGCCGAGCAGATACCCGACCTGCTGGCGCTGGCCGGCGACAGCGTGGACAACATTCCCGGCGTGCGTGGCGTTGGTCCGAAGACTGCCGTAGCTCTTTTGAGCCATTTTGGAACGCTCGACGCGATCTACGAAAAGCTCGACGAGGTAGCCAGTGTCGCGGTGCGCGGCGCGAAGACTCTCGGTGCCCGGCTGGAGGCCCAGGAGGAGATGGCGCGCCTGTCGCGACGACTGACCGGCGTGTCGCTCGAAGCACCGGTACCCACCACGCTGCGCAGCATGCGCTGGAGAGCGCCCGATCTCGGCGCGCTCGAATCGCTTTATGACGAGCTGGCGGTGGGTGAAGCCCTGCGGCGGCAGGCAAAGCGGCTCGCGGCGCTGTAGCCGATGTGGCAATCACTGCGGACGGCCGGTCTGGATGTTGTCCCCGACAGTGCGCAGCCGGTAGGCGGCGGCAGCATCAACGAGTCGTGGCGGGTCAGCGGTGCCGACGGCGGCCGGTATTTTGTGAAGTTCAATTCCGCCGAGCGCCTTGCGATGTTCGAGGCCGAGGCCGCGGGACTCGATGAGATCGCGGCGACCGGCACGGTCAGGGTGCCGGCGGTCGCCGGCCTGGGAACCGGCGATGGCCGTTCCTGGCTGGCGCTGGAATATCTCGAGCTGGGAACGGGTGACCCGGCCGCCGCTTCGCGGCTCGGTCGACGGCTGGCGAGCCTCCATGGTTGTCGTGCGAAGCGCTTTGGCTGGCACCGTGACAACACCATCGGCAGCACGCCACAGGTCAACACCCCGACGGACGACTGGATCGTATTTTTCCGCGAATGCCGCCTGGGATTCCAGTTAGAGCTGGCGGAGCGGCGTGGTGCACGCCGGCTGGCTGCGCTGGGGGCCGAGCTCTGCGACAAGCTCCCCGCGTTTTTCGAGGGCGTCGAGATCGAGCCGGTGCTGCTGCACGGCGATCTGTGGGGCGGCAACTGGTCGGCCTGTAAAGGCGAACCGGTGATCTACGATCCGGCGGTGTACTACGGCGACCGCGAAACCGATATCGCGATGACGTCGCTCTTTGGCGGGTTTTCCCCGGCATTCTACGAGTCGTATCGCGCGGTGTGGCCGGATTTGCCGGGCGGCGAACACCGGCGGCAGCTCTACCGCCTGTATCACGTCCTCAACCACGACCACCTGTTCGGCGGCGGTTATGGCGCCCAGGCCGAAAGAATGATGGAGCACCTGCTCGGAGATAAGGGACAGTGACCAAATTCTCCGAATTAGGTCACTGTCCCTTATCTCCCTCTCTCCCCCCTAGAATTCCCACCAGGTGGTTTTCCACCAGGTGATGAATTCCTCGAGGTCCACGTGGCCGTCGCTATTGGTATCGATGATCGAGAAGCCTTCCGCCGCCTGCTGGACGGTGGATTCCGGCGAGATCACTTTGAGCAGCTCCGTGAACTCATCGAAGTCGATGAAGCCGTTCTGGTCGCGGTCGAAATACTCGAAGCTCTCGCGAATCTCGCGAACCTTGTTGTCAGGCAAATTATTCATGGGCGGATTATACTTGCGAGCGCCGCCGGGAGCACTTGGGTGTCCGCGGCACGCGGATGCGGTGCTTCTCCCGGCCAGAGGGCGGCTCCGGGAGAATATGTCAGGTGCCTGACTTTTCAGGCTGGTTTCCCCCGGGATTCCGCCGTGCGGCATCTTGAAAATCCTTCTACCCGTGGGTATAAAAAGCACCCGCTAAAAGTCGTGCGGCTGCCATAACAGTGGAAAATAGCAATGATCGAAGCGATAGGACTTTGCAAGCAGTACGGTGAACTGACCGCGGTTGACGACCTGTCCTTTACGGTCCAGCCGGGCGAGGTGCTGGGATTCCTCGGGCCCAACGGCGCCGGAAAGTCGACGACCATGCGCATGATCGCGGGCTTCCTGACCCCGACGAAAGGCACCGCGACGGTCTGTGGCCACGACATCCTCGCCGACCCGATAGCCGCCAAGTCAGTCATCGGCTACCTGCCGGAAGGGGCGCCGAATTACCCCGAAATGACCTGCGGCGCCTTCCTGGAATTCATCGCCGACGTTCGCGGTCTGTCCGGCGGGCACCGGCAGGCACGCCTCGACGACGTAATCGAGCGGCTGCATCTCGCGCCGGTGTTGCCGCAGGCCATCGACACGCTGTCGAAGGGTTTCAAGCGCCGGGTCGGGCTGGCCCAGGCCATCCTGCACGATCCGCAGGTGCTGATCCTCGATGAGCCTACCGACGGTCTCGACCCGAACCAGAAGTTCGAAGTGCGCGAACTGATTCGCAAGATGGCGTCCGACAAGATCATCGTCATCTCAACGCATATCCTCGAAGAGGTGCATGCGGTCTGCACCCGCGCCATCATCATCGCCAGCGGGAAGCTGCTGGCCGACGATACGCCGCAGGCGCTGGAGGCACGTTCGCGCTACCACAATGCCGTTTCAATCCGGGTTGGTGAAGGGACCGCGGCCGATGCAGTACGCGACGTGCTGCGCGCGCAGCCACAGGTCAGCCGGATCGAGGGCGAGGGCGACCAGATTACGGCCTTTCCGAAGCCGGGCGAGCTGTTGCTGCCGACAATCACCGGGCTGGCCAATTCCCACGGCTGGCATCTCGACGAACTGCACCTCGAAATCGGCCGGCTCGACGAAGTGTTTCGTGACATCACCACGTCGAGGGATGCGGCATGAACCAGACACTGGTCATCCTGAAACGCGAGCTGCGCAGCTATTTCGCAACCCCGGTCGCGTACGTGTTTATCGTGATCTTCCTGGTGCTCACGGGTGCGCTGACCTTCCAGGTCGGTAACCTGTACGAGCGCGGCCAGGCCGACATGGTGCCATTTTTCACATTCCACCCATGGCTTTACCTGTTCCTGGTGCCGGCCTTGTCGATGCGCCTGTGGGCCGAGGAGCGAAAAACCGGAACGATCGAGCTGTTGATGACCCTGCCGGTAACGCTGTGGCAGGCCGTGGTCGGCAAGTTTCTCGCGGCCTGGTTCTTCACCGGTATCGCGCTCGCTCTCACTTTTCCCCTGTGGATCACGGTCAACTATCTCGGTGATCCCGATAACGGCGTCATACTGGCGTCCTATATCGGCTCATTCCTGATGGCGGGTGGTTTCCTTGCCATCGGTGCGTGCCTGTCGGCGGTGACCCGCAACCAGGTCATCGCGTTCATCATCACGGTAACCGTCTGCTTCCTGTTCCTGCTCGCCGGCTACGACGTCGTGCTGAGCGCGGTCCAGGGCTGGCTGCCACAGCCGATGGTCGACGCGATCGCGAGCCTGAGTTTTCTGACGCATTTTTCATCGATCATCAAGGGCGTCATCGACCTGCGCGACCTTGTTTATTTTGGCCTGGTAATTGGCATTTTCCTGGTAGCCAATGCCGTCGTCCTCGACATGAAAAAGGCAAGCTGATGAGCAACTGGTATCGCAATCTTTTCAGCGTGTCGGGTCTTGTCGTCCTCGCGGTGCTGCTGGTCGGGTTGATCATGCTGAGCAACACGCTGCTGCGCGGCATGCGTATCGACCTGACCGAGAACAACCTCTACACGATCGGCGAAGGCACCCGCAACGTGCTGACCAAGATCGATGAACCGATCAACCTTTACCTCTATTACTCCGAGACCACGGCGCGCGACGCACCGTCGCTGCGGCCCTACGCAGTCCGCGTGCGCGAGACCCTCGAGGAGTTTGCCCAGCGTGCCGGCGGCAAGCTGCGGCTGCAGGTCATCGATCCCCTGCCGTTCAGCGAGGAAGAAGACCAGGCCGCCCAGTTCGGTCTCCAGGCTTTACCGACGTCTGGTGGCGGTTCGATCTACCTGGGTCTCGCCGCGACCAACTCGGTCGGTGACGAAGAAACGATCCCGTTCTTCGATCCGACCAAGGAAGCCACGCTGGAATACGACCTGGCGAAACTGGTCTACAGCCTGTCCAATCCGGAAAAACCCGTCGTCGGCCTGATGACCGGTTTGCCAATGGGCGGCGATTTCAATCCGCAAACCCGACAGATGGACCCGGCCTGGGTCATCGATGACCAGGTCAACGCACTATTCGAGATGCGCGACCTCAGCCCCGGCGTTACCGAAATCGATGACGAGATCGACGTGCTGATGCTGGTCCATCCGAAGGCGCTGAGCGACGAGACACTGTACGGCATCGATCAGTTCATTCTTCGTGGCGGGCGCGCCCTGATTTTTGTCGACCCCCTGGCCGACGCCGACATACCGCCACCGGATCCCAACAACCCGGCGGCGGCTTTTGCCGCCAACCGCAGTTCCTCGCTGGAGCGGTTGTTCGGTGCCTGGGGTATCGAGGTGCCCGTCGGCGAGATCGTCGGCGATAACGTCCATGCGCTGCAGGTCGGCGGCCGTCCGGGTGAGCCGCCGGTGCGTCACCTGGGCCTGCTGGGGCTGACCGAGGAATCCTTTGCCGCCGACGATGTCGTCACCGCTGAACTGACCGCGGTCAATGTCGGCACCGCCGGCCACATCCGGACAAAAGAAGGCGCCGCGGTCAGCGTAACGCCCCTGATCCAGTCTTCCACCGAGGCCGGGATCCTGCCGTCCGAGCGCCTGCGCTTCCTCGGCGATCCCAACGACCTGCGGAATGTCTTCGAGCCCAGCGGTGAACGCTACACGCTGGCGGCCCGGGTAAGCGGCAAGGTGCCCAGCGCATTTCCCGACGGCGCGCCGGGGGACGGCGACACCGAAGGGCACATCGCGGAATCGGAAGGCGATATCAACGTGGTCGTGGTTGCCGACGTGGATCTGCTGACGGACCGCTTCTGGGTCCAGGTGCGCAGTTTCTTCGGCCAGCGCCTGGTGACTGCCTGGGCAGGCAACGGCGATTTCGTCATCAACACGCTCGACAATCTGACCGGTTCGGGCGACCTGATCGGTATTCGCAGCCGTGCCACCTACCGGCGGCCGTTCGACCGGGTCGAGGCAATCAAGCGCCAGGCCGACGAACGCTACCTCGCGAAGGAACAGGAGCTGCAGGACGAGCTTGCGGCCACCGAGGAAAAACTCGGCCAGCTCCAGTCGAGCCGTGAGGACGCTGGCGACGTATTGATGATGACCGAAGAGCAAACCGCGGAAATCGAACGGTTCATGGACGAACGGGTGCGTATTCGCAAAGAGCTGCGTCGCGTGCGTCGTGAGCTCGACGAAGACATCGAGAAGCTCGGCACGACGGTCAAGCTGGTGAATATCGGCCTGGTACCGCTGCTGATCTCGCTGGGTGCGCTGGGTGCCGTGGTCATGCGGTCACGGCGCCGCAAGGGAGGCGGAGCATGAGCGGTCGCCACCTGTCAGTGCTCGTCGCCGCGGCGATCCTTGCGCTGATCACGGCATTCTGGGCGTCGTCGGTGCGTGAGCCGGCACCGGGTTCAGCAGCCGGGATTGGCAGCGACCTGCTGCCTGGCCTGGCGGACGCGGCAAACGGCCTGCAACGGGTAAGACTGGTCGGCGCAGGCAATGAGTCTATCGCCACGCTGGTCCGCGCCGACGGCTATTGGGCGCTGGAAGAAAAGCAGGGCTACCGCGCCAACGTCGGCGAATTGCGGACCCTGCTGCAAAAATTGTCCGAGGCAAAGCTGCTGGAAGAGAAGACCTCGAACCCGGCTTATTACGAGCGGTTGGGTGTCGAGCCGGTCGGGGAGGCCGATGCCGGTGGTATCCGCGTCGAGCTGGGCGGCGGCGAGTTTCCGGCCGTGATACTCGGCGACCAGGTGGCCACCCGCGACGCCATGTATGCCAGGCTGGCCGACGAAGAAAAAAGCTGGCTGGTCAGTGGCGGTCATTTCGTGCCGCGGGAGACCGGCCTGTGGCTGGACACCAGCCTGCTCGATGTCGACGCGGCGCGTATCGCCGAAGTCGAAATCCTGCACCCCGACGGCGAGCGCGTCGTGGTCAGCAAGTCCGAATTTGGCCAGGCGGACTTCGAGGTCGAGGGCATCCCGGCCGGTCGCGAGCTTCAGCGCAACAACGTCGCGAACCCGGTCGGCGCGGTGCTGCAGAACTTCAGCTTCGACGATGTCTTTGCTGCCAGTGACGGCGTGATGAGCGACGAGGGGCTGACCCGCACGGTTTATCGCGCCTTCGACGGGCTGGAGATTGCGGTCGAGTCGCAGGCCCGCGACGACAAGTACTACGCCCGGATTTCGGCAGGGACCAACGCGGCCGTAGCAGCCCGCTACCTTCCCGAACCGGAAACGGACGCGGAGACGGGTGGCGAGTCGACCGATGTGCCGGCGCCCGTCACGCCGTCCGTACCCGATCTCACCGCGGTGGCTGCCGAAGCGGAATCACTGAACGACCGTTTTGACGGCTGGGTCTACGAGGTGCCGAAATTCAAGTTCGACTACCTCAACCGCCGCATGGCGGACCTGCTGAAAGCGGCAGAGTGAACCTATAGCCATTCCGGCCGGGCGTGCGTCAGGTCGCCCGGGTTATCGCCGGTGTTGACGGTGCCGGCAGGCTCCAGCAGCAGGACATGGCATTCTTCGGTCGCCTCCGGCTTGTGTTCGACGCCGCGGGGAACGACGTAGAGCTCGCCTTCCTGCAGCGTGACGGCACCGTCGCCCAGGTGGATCGTCATCCGGCCCTGCAGCACCAGGAACAGCTCGTCGGTTTGCTCGTGCGCATGCCAGGTAAATTCGCCTTTGAGCTTCACGACCTTGACGTGATAGTCGTTGAGGCAGGCGACAATGCCGGGCTGCCAGTAATCGCCGATCCTGGCCAGCTTGTCGGCCAGCCTGACTACGCCGTCCATCAGACGCCGTGCAAAAAGATTGGCAGGCCGTCGGGGGATTTCAGGCCGGCGACACCGGCGGGCCCTTCACTGGTGGTATCGATTCCGATCTGCCGGAGCGTGGCAAGCCGGGTGGAAAGATTCTCCGACTGAAAGCTCAGCGCCGGGCGATTGATCGCGCCCTGGTGCAGACCGAGTACTACGCCGTTGCCACGCAGCCAGGCATGCGGATGCGGGTCGCTGCTGCGGCCGAGTTCCTCGAAACCCATCCGCTCCCAGAACGCAACGCTGTGGTCGAGGTCGCGCGACGGCAGCGAAATCTCGCGAAACCTGCCACACGTGGATGGCACCGGGTCGAAATGCGGTGGTGAGAAGGTCCGGGCTTCGAGGATCCTGACAGGGTTACCGTCGGGATCTGTAAACACCAGCTCGTTAAACCGGTCGTCGCCGGTTACCACGGTCAGGAACTCGACGCCGCGGGAACGGTATTCGATCAGTTCATCGGCCAGATCGGGCTGTACAAAAGTCACCATTGGCCCGGGCAGAGCGGTGCCATGCAGGCCTATGTTGATATCACCATCGCTCAGCACGGCATAGGGGTGTTGCCAGATATCGCCGACGTTGAGCTGACGAAACCGCAGCTCTTCGAAAAAGCCGATCGAATCGAGAACCTGGTCGCACTGCAGCCCCAACTCCAGGAAACGGCCTATCACTGTTGCGCCCCCATCTTCTTTGCCTGCGCCAGTGTGACCGCGGGCGGCGTCTGCGGCGCGGTTCCGAATGCCTTCAGGGCGCGCTCGACCAGGCCGGCCAGGCAGCCGATATGTGCGTCGTCTTCATTGAGCGCGGGAATGTAGCGCAGCCGGCCGCCGCCACCCTGTTCGTAGAGCGCTTTGTATTGGATGCCGATTTCCTCAAGGGTCTCGAGGCAGTCAGCGGAGAAGCCCGGGCAAATGACGTCGATGTCGCCTGCTTTCTGCGCCGCCCACTCGCTGAGCAGTTCATCGGTATAGGGACGCAGCCACTCCTCGCGGCCGAGACGGGACTGGAAAGCGATCGCCCACTGGTCATCGCGAAGTTCCAGGGCGTTGGCCAGCAGGCGGGCGGTCTTGTGACACAGGCAGGGGTAGGGGTCACCGGCCAGGCGATAGCGTTCCGGAATACCGTGGAAGGACATCAGCAGCCGGTTCTGGCCGTTTTTTTTCCAGTGGGCACGGACGCTGTCCGCGAGTGCTGCGATATAGGCCGGGTTATCGTGATAGCTGTCGATGAAATGCAGCGACGGGATCCTGCGCAGACCGGACGCCAGCCTGGCGAACTCGTCAAAGGTCGAGGCGGTGGTCGTCGCGGAGTACTGTGGATAGAGCGGCAGCAGCACGACCCGGGAACAGTTGGCCGATTCCAGCCGCTCCAGCGCCTGCGCTATCGAAGGTTCGCCGTAACGCATTCCGGCCTCGACATGGACCGGCACGTCAAACCGCGGCGCCAGCGTCGCCGCGAGGCGATCGCGTTGAGCCAGCGTGTGGACCAGCAGCGGGGAACCGGCTTCGGTCCAGACCTTTGCGTAGGCCCTGGCGGAGCGTGCGGGCCGGGTCTGCAGGATGATGCCGTTGAGAATCAGCCACCACAGCGGCCGGGGTACTTCGACAACGCGGGGATCGGACAGGAACTCCCGCAGGTAACGACGCACGGCCCGTCGGGTTGGTGCCGCCGGGGTGCCAAGGTTGCTCAGCAGGACACCCAGCGCAGGCTGCGTGTCGTGACGAAAATCGGCGTTACCGCGAAAACGGGGCATCGTTTGATCTTGCTGCCGGAATGCGGTTCACACCTTACCGCATGCGGCGTAACGCTGACCACCGCAACGGCTATACTCGCCGCCATGGCTGACAACAACAATATCGATAACATCATTTTCGACCTCGGCGGCGTGCTCATCCGGGTCGGTTACCTCGAGGCGCTCGGCTGGCTCGAGGCCCGTGGATTTGCGCCGGCCAATGTGCCGGAGTTCGTCGAGAAAACAAGGCTCAGGGATCACGAAACCGGCAGTCTCGATGGCGACGGTTTTTTCGACATCGTCAACGGCCTGCTCGACAGACCGGTTTCGCGGGAGGAACTGCTGCGCTGGTGGACTGGCTTCTTCGCGGCCGACGAGCAGATGCTGGCGCTGGCCCACGCGCTACGTGGAACGCACCGCGTTTTCGTGTTGAGTAATGTCGGTCCGCTGCACTGGCAGCAGGCCAGGCGGCAGTTTGCGCTGGACCGGCTGGCGCACGATTGCCTGAAGTCTTACGAAGAGGGCGTCATGAAACCGGATCCGGCAATCTATGCCATCGCAAACGAGCGTTTTGGCCTGGATCCTGCGAAAACCGTCTTTATCGACGACCTGCCGGAAAATGCGGCGGCCGGCCGTGATGTGGGCTGGCACGCTATCCGGCATACCGGCTATCCGGCTACGCTGGCGGAGCTGCAGGGCCTGGGTGTCATCGGGTCCTAGCGGGCCGTTTCAGTCGTTCAGGTCCCACAGTACGTTGACGATCTTCCATTGGCCATCGAGCCTGGCCAGGTGGATGTAGTCGACCCAGGCATGCATGATCGCCTTGACGCTGGCAACGTCATCGTCGATATCGAGGATGACCACCTCTTTTTTCTGTGCTTCTTTGGGCGTGGAGCGGCCAACGCCGGCGCGGGTCATCTGGACCAGCTGCAGGGCACCCATGTGCTCGATCCTGGTCTCGCCATTCGCTGCAGGCATCGGTGCCCGCTTGGCCAGGTCCGGGTGCAGCGCCCGTTCCATGCGAGCGGCATCCCCCTGGTACCAGCCGTCCATGTAGTCGAACACCGTCAACGCAATGGCGTCCTCATCGCTGGCGAAAGCCGGTTGCATCAAACCTGCCAAAAACAATAGCCCGATCAGTCTCATTTCGAGTGCTCCATTCGGCTGACGTTATTTCGGTATGCTACCGAAGCTGAACACTTCGGTCGAAGGTCCTTCCTCCCGGAGCCGCTCCAGCGCCGTGCGTGCCTCATCGACATCAGGCAAGTGGCCGTGCGGCACCCACCAGAGCACGAGATGCGGTCCGTCCATGGGCAGAAACCAGTTTTTTCGGCCCAGGATCAGCTCGCGGTGCATCGAACCGTAGACGAACTCGCGCAAGGCCTCGATCGTTTCCCAGACCGAGAGGTTGACCAGGATGAGCGGGTCCTCGAATATCCGCAGCGCGGTTGCATCACCATCGTCGGTCTGCAGCCGCCACACAAAGCCAGTGCTACGGTCGGCAAGGGCATTGATCTCGTCGAGCCGTGAGGCAAAGCCGTGCATCACCGCGTCGTCGAGCGGGGCGCGCATGCGCGCGATGTTGATCTGAGCGATGTGGCGGTCAGGCACCGGGTGTTCGGTTCGACCGGCCGGACCGGTCGAGCCGCTCAGCCTGGCTGATCCAGTCGTAGCGGCGCAGGCGCCCCGGCAGCGAGTGGTCGCGCTGTTCCAGCCGCCGGATGTCATCAGTCGTCAGCGCCGCAACCTGTTCGTATCGATAGATGCCCAGCTCGTTCAGGGTGCGTTCGAGTACGGGGCCGATGCCGCGAATGCGTTGCAGGTTGTCGGCTTCTGCCGGGCGGTCGCGTTCAACCAGCCTCAGTGCGTTAGCGGGGTGACCGTGGATGCTGATGACCCGTGCGGTTGGCCGCGCTGGCGGGGCCTCCGTGCTGCGTGACTGGGTGTGCGCGAGGCGTTGTTCCAGCAACAGGGATCTCTGGCGTTCACGTGACAACTCGTTGACCAGGTCGTCAATCGCGCTTTCTCTTTCGCGCAGCGCGTCGTTGAGCGCCGGCAGCCGGTGACGCATGTCCTCGAACTGCTGCCCCAGGTCGGCGATCCGTTCATTGTGTTCGTGCCGCTCTGCCTCGCCGGCACCCCCGCTGGAGTCGGCGGAAGCGTTCCTGGTCCTGTCGTTTACCAGCTGAGCATCCAGCTCCTGTTTTTGGGCCATGGCCTGGTCCAGCGCGGCCTGCAGCCTGCTGCAGCGTTCTTCCTGCTCAGCCGTGATTTCGCGGAGCCCGTGGAATTCCGCATTCCGGTTCAGCAGTTCATCGACACGCCGGTCGCGGAGTTCGAGTTCCTCGCGCAGATCGCGCGCGCTTTGTTCGAGCGTCGCCGCGTGGTCCTCGGCGTCGTCTGCGCGCGCCCGCGCTCGCACCAGCAGTTTCTCGAGTTCGCCGATGCGCTGGATGCGATGCTCGATTTCGTCGCGCCAGGCGGGCGCCTGCTCCGCGCTCAACAGCCGGGCGGTTTCCTCCGATTCGGCCAGTGCGGTTCGAAGTGCTTCCTGTTTTTCGACGGCCTGGCGCAGCACCTTTTCGTGCCGGCGGCGTTCGCGCTGGCAGGTGTCGCGGGATTCCCGAAGCTCACGCTCCAGCAGAACCCGGCCGCGCCGATGGCGGGATTCCAGGATGCGGAGGGCAAAGGTTGCACCCAGCACGGCGCCGACGCTGGCGGCGCCGAAGATAAATATCCAGAAATGGCCGGCTGACATTAGACTCCCAGATCACGGCCCCAAGTCCGTGGTTGCAATCTTTCAGTATTCTTCGACCGCTGTTGTTGCTGCTCCAGACTAGAGCACTGTGCGCAGAAATTCGAATGGACGAGGTTATAGATTGTCAGAGTGCGTCATAACCTGGAGTTGTACACAAACGTTACATTTAGTGTGCCGGAATTCAGCGCAACGAGAGGTGAACAAAACCGGCTGCGGAATCAACCACTTTTCGTGCACGGCGGCCATTCGATTCCGCGGTCACCAGGACCGGCTCCGGAGGCAGGTTGGCCACGTAAAGGTTTCCGCCCTCGGTCAGACCGCGGAACTGGACGCTGCTTTGCTCCGCCAGCGCGACCGTTATGCGCGCCTTTTCCACCGGATGGTCGCGGGAGTCGGTAACGCTGACGATAAGCTCCGCGGTGCCGGACCAGACCAGGGCATCGGCGCGTAACAGCCGGCCCTCACGGCTACGCGCCTCGACCAGCACCTCGTTGAGACCCGGATCCAGCCGGTAATCGACCCGCACAGCACGATCGACGGCATGAATGCTGCGCTGGTTCAGCGGTGTGTCATTGATATAAACGGCTATTGCGTCATCTTCAGCCGCCAGGGTGGCACCCCGAACGTGACAGCGAAAGCTGCCTGCCGCGGGCATGAAGCGGGTTTCGGACAGGCCGGCGCAGGACAGGGTGCCGGCGCCGCGATCGTCTGCCACGACGGCAGACGCCGTCACGGCAAGCAACAGGATCAGCGCCGGCCGGAACATCAGAAAAACCTCGCCAGCGAAAGCTGGAGGTAGTCATCGTCGCGCAGCGTGTGCAGGGTGCTGCCGGGCTCGGTATTCGAGAAAAAGCGCGCCTCGAGACCCAGCTTCCAGCTTTGCCCCAGCCGCCGGCTCCCTTCCACTGACGAGAACCTCTCCCTGGTATCGAGGTCGATCCCGGAAAAGGCGAGGAGCTCGGTGCTCTGCACATCGTTGAACGCCAGCCGGAAGCCGGTTGCCACGTCCTTGTTGCCGAGCGCAGGCTGACCGGTTCGATTGTCGCGCAGGTACTCGCCGATCAGTCCCAGGTCGATCACGCTGCCAAACAACCCCACCAGGGTGTATTCGAAACCGGCGGCCAGCGCCTGGAAGCTGTCGCCCTGGCCGGTGCGATTGAAAGCCTCGGCTTTCCACAGCCAGCTGCCCTTGGTGGCCTGCACGTCGATACTGGTCTGTTCGATCTGATCGTAGAACGGCACGACTTCCAGCAGGGCGCCGGCTGGCAGATAGTCAATGACGGACCCGGAGAGCAGCAGGGTGGGTTCCCGGCTGGTGCCCGAAAAATGGGAGACCCCGATATCCCAGTCGCCAAAATAGTGGCTGTAGCGCAGCGCCAGATCGATGTGTTTCTCGGCAGCCGCGGACTCATAACGGGCGCCACTCTCATCGACATAAACCGGGGGCCGCAGCCGGCCCACGCGACCGGCAAACGTGCGTTCCCGGAACCAGGGCATGACGTACAGATCGACCGTTCCCCAGTCACGCAGGAAAGTCAGGTTGATCATTGGCTGGCCGAGCTTGTCTTCGGTATCGACATTCTCGACCGCATCGGTCTGGTTGATGATGTCGACCACGTGAGCCGACTCGGTGACTCCCCAGAACACCTTCTTCAGACCGACCGAGAGCTCCATGGACTCGAAGCTCTTGCGCCAGTAGAGCTCGCGCAGGTCGAAGTGTGAGCGCTCCGGATCACCCTGGTCGATACGCAGGAACGGGGTGATGACGAAACGCTGGTTGCCGTCGTCCCAGTCGTGATAGTGCTCGGGCTGGACGTACAGCGACAGGTTGTTTTCGTGCTGTGCCGGGTCCAGCGGCCCGCTGGTGAAACCGCGGGCTTCCAGCCCGAAGTCACCCGACCACTCACCGGCGGCTGCCGGGAGGGCGGCCGCCAGGGCAGCCAGCAGCAGGCTAGCGTGCCTTGGAAAGGCTGTTGCGGTTGAAGTCTGCATCCGTATATCCATTGGCAAACTTGTAGCCATCGAAACGCAGCGTGGTGCTCTTGCCGGTCTGGTGATTGGTCATTTCCATCAGGCTTGCGCGCCAGTGCTTGTCCAGGTACTGCTGAAAGTCGCTGAACATCAGTGTCTTGAGCAGCGCATTCTTGCGGTCATAAAACTCGACCTTGAATACCCGGTATTCATCCTTGTCCATCCAGACGATTTGTCGTGTGTAGCCGGACTTCTTGTCGACCGGTTTGCGCTCGATGACGAAGTGGTTGCGACCGTCGAAACTCTCGTCCCGCAGGTAACGGTAGGTGTACTTTTCCACTTCCTGCGACGACAGGTCCTCGTAGGAAAACTCGCTGCCCATGAATGGCCCCGACTTGTTGCTGGACGAGATACGTTTCACCCGTTTCAGCGCCGGCAGGTAGAGCCACTGGTCGTCGTCAGCTGACTTGTGTGAAAAGCTCAGGAACGCGGTGCCTTTAACGTCGCGTGGATCGTCGAATATCATGAGGCTCTTGTCACCGTCGTCGGCAACTTCGAGCGCGCGACTGCGCATCTGGCGGGTGGTTTCGTCGCCATGACGGTTGCGCAGGATCATCTGCAGCGTTGCCTGGCTATCACCCCAGCCCTCGTCACGCCGGTCAGCCTCGACGGCGATCGCCAGCCCTTTCTCCGCGGCTTCGTCAGCCTGAGCCGCACCGGCCAACAGGGCCACTGCCAGGATGCCGATCCACAGGGTCTTCTCAGGTCGATACATAAACAGTTTCCTCACTACTTTCCCTTGTCTTAGTCTGCCGCTTGTCCAGCTTGATCAGCAGCGGCGGCAGGAGCAGAAAATCGACGACCAGGGCCGCAGCGATGCCGATCGCGGTCAGCGCACCCATCGTGCCGTTGATCTCGAAGTCCGAAAAACTCAGTACCCCGAACCCGGCTATCAGGATCAGGGTCGTAACCGTCAACGCGAGCCCGACGGTGTGAAAGGCATAACGAACCGCGTCGGCGGGATACAGTCCCCGTTCGCGGCGCGCCCGCAGGTACTTGCTCAGGAAATGAACGGTGTCATCGACAATGATGCCGAGGATCATTCCCGAAACCACCGATGCCGCGACATTCACCTGGCCGACCAGGATGCCCCACAGGCCAAAAGCCAGCCCGATAGGCAACAGGTTGGGCAGCAGGCTCAGCAGGCCGATACGCAGGCTGCGCAGCGCTACCAGCAGCAGCCCGGAGATCAGCACCAGGCCGAGCAGAGCGCCACCGAGCATGCTGCGGATGTTGCGCTCTGAAATATGCGAGAACATCACGCTGATACCGATCCCGGTAGTGGCCAGTTCCGGGGTGTATTCGGCGAGCCATTGCTCACTCTCCGCAACGAGCGCGCGCAGCTCAACCGAGCTGAGACTCTCGGTGGCGACGATGAGCTGGGTCGCGGACTTGTCGATATTGAGCTGGTTGTTCAGGTCCAGCCCGAAGGGCAGCGAGAGCTCATAGAGCAGGAGGTACTGCGCCGCGAGGTCGCGTCGCTCCGGGAGCCGGTACCACGCCGGATCGTCGCCATGCAGGACCCGGTTCAGACGCTTGAAGGTGTCGGTAATGCTGTTGACGTGGACCACGCCTGGCTGCTCGCGGTACCACTGGACGAAAGCGTCGAGCTGGCGCAGAAACTCCGGGTCGCTGACGCCGTTGCTCTCGCCGGCCGGCATCGAGTAATGCACCTGTGCGATCCCGGTGAGATTACCGATCGTGTAGTCGGTATCCCGGCGGAACTCGATGGACTCCCCGAAATACTGCACGAACTCGTCGTCCAGTTCGTTGACCGGGATCAGCGCGAGCAGAACGACGCTGGCGACCGCCATGCCGGCCAGCAGCGCATTGCGTCGCTCCACGACGAAATTGGCAAACCGGTCGACCATGACGGTGGTTCGGTCGTTAGAGACCCTCTTGCGGCAAGGCAGCAGCGACAGCAGCGCGGGCAGGAACGTCACCGAGAACAGGAAGGCGGCCATCACGCCCATCGCGGTGATGTTGCCGAGATCGCGGAACGGCGGAACGTCGCTGAAATTCATGGTCAGAAAGCCGATGGCCGTCGTCGCGCTGGTCAGGAAAATGGGCTGCATGTTGATTCGCAGCGATTCGACGATGGCCTCGCGTTTTGGCATCCCGCGGCGCATCGCGTTGAACATCGACACGATGACGTGAATACAGTCGGCGACCGCCAGGGTCATGATTACGGTCGGTGCGGAGGCCGAGGGGCTGGTGAGCTTGATGCCGAGCCATCCCGCCAGGCCCATGCCGGTGGCGATCGACAGGGCAATGACAATGACGGTCGCCAGCGTCGAGCTGACGCAGCGGACCAGCAGCAGCATCGTGACGATAATGCCCAGATACATGAGCGGTACCAGCTTCCTGAGATCGTTGATGGCCGCCTCGAAGAACGCGTTGTTCATGGCGACCGAACCGGTCATTCGCAGGTCGAGGTCGGGATAGCGTGCCTCGAAATCAGCCACCAGGGCACGCGCCTGGGCGATCACGCTGGTGACGGCGCTTTGTGCGGCCGCGGAATCTTCCTCGGGGTCAGGCAGCTGAAAGGTGACGAACACCGCCGAGTGCGAGCTGTCCGGCGCGATGAGCCGGTCACGCAACACCGGCTCTGCCAGCGCTACGTTGCGGGCATTCTCCAGTTCCCTGTCGCTCAGGGCCCGTGGGTCTGCGACCAGGTCGGCCACGATCAGGTCGTCGAGCTCGGACCGGGTGTGCTGGAAATTGGTAATCGAATCGACGCGCAGCGCGTGCGGCAGCTGCCAGCCGGCGTCGGTCAGCTCGATGATGGCATCGAGCACGGCGGGTTCGAATACGTCACCGCCGGCGGGGGCCACCACGAACAGCAGTGTGTCGTTGCGGGTGTAGGTATTCTGGATTTCGTCGAAAGCCTTGCGCTGCGGGTTGTCTTCGCTGAAGAACACGCGGTAGTTGTTGTTGAACGACAGGTGCTGTGCACCGTAGCCGGCCACGACGGCGAGCAGCACCGCGGCCACAATCACCAGCCAGCGAAAGCGCAGCAGGCCTTCGGCGTAGGCGACGACTGCGTGGTCGGCCCGGGTCCAGGTCCTGGTCATGGCGTTGCCTCCATCGCGCGCAAAGAGTTCGCGTAGCTTTTCAGCCCGTTGAGGCAGGTTTCCAGTACTTCTTCGGAGCCGGCGCACTTGGCCAGCCCATAGGCGCCCTCGAATGCACCGACCATGAACGCGGCAACTTCTCGTGGGTCGATGTCGTGACGAACCTGGCCGGCACGCTGGCCGCGTTGCAATGCGAACTCGATCGCATTACGCCAGCGGTCGAGGAACCGGTTGAGCCGCTCCTGGAAACCGGCGTCGATGCCGGCCATTTCCTGGGCGAGGTTATTGATGGGGCAGCCGAGCTTGACGTCACGCGCGAAGGGAAACGGTTCCTCCTCGCCAATCTCGATCAGGGTGTCGATGGGATTGAGGCTTTCGTCGCCGAGCCGGCGCCAGCGGGTCTCGCCGTGGGGCACGATGATCTCGTCGACGACGGCGTAGCCGAGGGCCATCTTGTTGGGAAAGTGGTGGTAGAGGGCGCCCTTGGTAACGCCGGTGCGGCGCAGGATGTTGTCGAGGCTGGCCTGGCGGAAGCCCTGGTGGTAGATCTCTTCGAAGGCCGCCAGCAGGAGGCTTTCGCGGGTCTGGTCGGGGTTGCGCGCGTGCTGTGCCATCGAGGGGTGTCCTGGTGCTGCCGGGCACCGTTAACATACCGACCAGTATGTATGTTCGGTTTGGGATGTCAAGCTGGTGGGTAAATAACATTAATTTCAGGTAGATACGGTTATCGTGTTTTCCCGGGCCGGCGGCTTGCAGCCGCGATCCCTGGGGCCTTGTTGCGGGATTGCGCGAGAGAGCTG
>JAHEKH010000031.1:0-12924 GCA_024638445.1 Gammaproteobacteria bacterium
TTGGGGCTGATGTCGAGGTCCCGGGCAATTTCCTTGGTGGTCTTGCCCTCGATCACGAGGTGAAAGACTTCCCGTTCGCGCGGTGTCAGCGAGCCGTAGGGATCTTCCGGGTGGTCGTCGGGCTTGCGGTACTGGTCGGCCAGCGCGCGTGCCGCCTGTGGGCCGAAGTAGGCCTGTCCCGCATACAGGGTCTTGACCGCGGTGAGCAACTCGGCGGAGGCCGTGTCCTTGACCAGGTAACCCGAGGCGCCGGCGCGAACGATTGGAATGATGTACTCGTCCTCCTCGTGCACCGTCAGCACCAGGATGCGGGTATCGGGCAGGGCGTCATTGACCCGCCGTACGGCCTCCAGGCCGCTTAGCTTGGGCATGGTCAGGTCGAAGATGGCGACATCCGGCCGGGACTTGATCGCTTTCTCGACCGCCTCCAGCCCGTCGGCCGCCTGGGCCACGACGGTGCAGGTCCCGCTTTCGGTCAGCAGGCCCACGATACCCTCCCGAACGATCGTGTGGTCGTCCGCGATCATTACGCGTATGGGACGTAGTTCCTCCATCCGGGCCTCTCTAGTCGTCGCTGCTGTAGGGCACTGACAATTCTACAACGGTACCCTCGTCCTGCGTCGAGCGAATACGCAATCTGCCGCCAAAAAGCTCGGCCCGGTCGCGCATACCGCGTAATCCCAGCCCTGACGGGTTGTCGGAACTGGCCATTGCCGCCTCGACATCGAAGCCGGCACCCTCGTCCGCAACCGTAACGATAAGATGCTCATTGCGCATGGATAGCCGTATCCTGGCGTTTGCCGAGCGCCCGTGCTTGATAACGTTGGTCAGAGATTCCTGGACGATCCGGAACACCATTGTCTCGATATCGGGGGTGAACCGGGCCTCGCCGATTTCGCAGGCCACGTGAATCTTGATGGCAGCGCGCTTGCCCAGCGTGCGCGCGAGCCAGCTCAGGGCGGCCTCCAGCCCGAGGTCGTCCAGGACCGCCGGGCGCAGCAGTCGCGACAGCTCGCGGGTATCGTTGAGCGCCATCGACACCAGTTCGACCGAGTCTGCCAGGCCCTCGACGAGGGACGGATGGGCATCTTCGTGCTTTATGTGCAGGTTCGCCAGCTGGTTTTTCAGCGCGGTGAGCGTCTGCCCGATGCCGTCGTGCAACTCTCGCGCCAGCCGGCGGCGCTCTTCCTCCTGCACCATCCATACGGCCTTGGCCACGCGGCGAAAGCGGCGTTCCTCGTCCAGCAGCCGCTGGAACAACGCCCGGTTTTCCAGGGTCATCGTCTTGACGCGCTGGGAAATCTCCCCGATCGCCTGCTCGGCATCGAAAGCGGCATCTTCTTTCCGGTTTTTCATTGATCCTGTCTCATTGCTGACCGTCCACCAGCGCCTCGTCTGAAAGAGCCGTCACGGTTTCGCTGGCCTCGAAGGCCGCCAGCGCGGCCGCCGGCAGGTTGTCACGCAGCCGGCTGACCTCGTTGGCAGCGGCTAGCCGCTGCCGCGCCGCGTTTTCTTCCTGGCCGTCCTGGCCGAGTATCTCGGCACAAAGGGCGCGGATCCGGTACGCCTCGCCAAACGGAGTATGCCGGTCGAGCAAAGCGACCAGCTCGGTAGCGGTATCCAGCGCTTCGGCCCCGGAAGCCCGTCGTGCTGCCGCCAGGGTGGCAAGACTGTGAATGCGAATCGTGGTGTGCCCGCTCTGCCGGGACTTCTCCGAGATCGCGTTTGCCAGGTCGATTGCTCTGGCATAGTCGCCATCGGCGAGGGCCTGTCTGCCCCGGGCCAGCTGGTTGCGCATCAATGCCGCGACGCTGCCGCTGCTGCGGGCCGCCTCGATCGCCTGGTCCAGTGTCGCCAGTGCCTCGCCGGTGTCTCTTGCTATTAGTTTCGCATGCAGTCTCAGGTAATCGGCGCGCTGTTCGAGGTTGGGCGATTCTTCGAGCCAGGCTGCTGTTTTGGCCAGTAAGTTCCTGGCTTCGTCGGGCAAGCCTATCCCCGCCAGCACCTCGGCACGACGCAGCCCGAATTCAACCAGGCCGCGGGTGTCGCCGACCGGTTCGAGTATGCCCAGCGCCTCATCGAGCTGGTCGAGACCCGCGGTGTAACGCCCCTGCAGCGCGGCAATGTAGCCCATGAAGCCTACTGAGACCGCTTCGGCTTCCGGATAATCGACGTCCCGCGCAATCGCCAGCGCCTCGAGAAACGCTTTCTGTGCCTCCTGCCAATGGGCCTGTGCCGTGTGCAGCAATCCAAGACTCTGCAGAGCCTGCATTTCGCCGTCGCGATTGCCCAGCTCATGAGCCTCGGCCAGGGCCCTCTCCCAATAAAGCCGTGCGTTGTCCAGCTCGCCCAGCATGTAATAGGCGAAGCCGACGTTGTTATAGCTCTCGGTCAGCGCCCGGCGGTCGCCCAGCGCCTCACGGATCTTGAGGGCGTCACGATATTCGGTCAGCGCTCCGGCATAGTTGCCGGCTTCCTCCTCCAGCGAGCCGACCGTGTTGGTAAACGCCGCCAGTCCGGCCTGGTCGCCGAGTTCGACGCTCAGCTGCTTGGCTCGCTCGAGGCTGGCGCGCGCAGCGTCGAAGTTGCCGGAGATCATCTCGATGCGTGCGAGGTTGTTCAGCGAGGTGGCCATGCCGCGCTTGTCTCCGACCTTGCCGCGCAATTCGGCGGCCTGTTCGTAGTTTTTACGTGCGGTATCGAGCTGCCCCAGCCGGTTATAGGCAATACCCATTGCGTTGAGCGCATCGGCCCGGCCCTGGTCGTTGCCCAGGCGATTCTGGATAACCAGGTCCCGCACGAGGTAGTCATCGATGGCGCGGCGGCTGTCGCCGGACTGGATTGCGTACTTGCCCAACAGGAACCATGCCCGCGGGTGATTGGAGTCATCGGCGACTACCGAATCCAGGATGGCGTTGGCCTCGTCGAATCGACCCTCATCGCCGTAGGCCTCGGCCAGGCCCATGCGCGTGGCGATATCCGACGGAAATCGCTCGATCAGGGTTGCCAGCTGCAGCCGGCTGCTTTCGTAATCACCGTCCAGCCCGGCACGCAACGCGCCGACCCGCATTCCCAGTCGTGAATCCGGCGCGTCGAGTTCCTCTTCGGCCCGGACTATGGCTGCCTGAGCCCGTTCGGCGTAGCCCGCCCCGTCGAGTGCGCGCGCCAGCTGGAACCAGCCCAGCGCAAATCCCGGGTCCGCTTCGACCGCGATTTCCAGCAGCGGGATTGCTGCCGGCGCATCGGCCTGGTTCAGGTGCCCCAGCCCGATGGCATAGGCCTCCAGTGCCTCGGGCGAACTCGATAACGACACACCGGCGCCAACCTCGGGCGCGACGGCCAGCGCGTCGCGCACCGCTGAGGCGAAGGACTGGATCAGTGTGTGTGGTTCGTCTGCGGGACTTTCCGCGACCAGCGGCCGGGTACGGGAGCCGTCGCCGCGGCGTATTGTCCCATCGATACGCAGTTTGTTGCCGCTGCGGCGCATGGCGCCGGTGACGATACGGTCGACGCTGAGCAGGTCGCCGAGCTGGGTCGTGGTGCGGTCATCCAGCGAAGCCGGGTCGATGCGAAGGTCTGAAAGCGTTTCGGAAATGCGGGCAGACTCGATGAACTCGACACCGGCGCTGCCGGCAAACTGTGACGCCAGCATGTCGTTGACCCCATTGGTCAGCCACTGCAGGTCGGTCTGGCCGGTTTCGTTGGCCAGCGGGGCAACCGCAAGACGTAGCGTTTTGGTTTGTTGTTCGCCGCGAAAGGCCTGGAATCCGAAAACCGCCAGGGCAAGGATGCCCAGCGCGGTTACACCGACGCCGGTGCGCCGCACCGCCGATTTTGGCAGGCGAAATGCGGGGGCGCTGTGGGCGCGCAAAGCAGCTGCGAGATCGCCGGCGGTAGCGAAACGGTCGTCCGGGTCCTTGCGCAGGCAGCGATAGATGATTTGCCGCAGCCAGCGGGGTACCCGCGCGACGGCAGCGATATCGCGTGGCTCGGCCGTCGTGCGCTGGGCAATCAGCTCTTCGATGGTGCCGCCGCGAAACGGCAGCTCACCGCTCAGCATCTCGTAGAGAATCAGGCCCAGCGCGTAAATGTCGGTGCGGCCGTCAATCTCGTCGCCACGGGCCTGCTCGGGAGCAAGGTAGTCAGGGCTGCCCACGATCATGCCGGTCACCGTGAGGTTGGCCGCATGCAGCGAACGCGCGACCCCAAAGTCGGAGATGTAGGCCTGGCCTTCGCCGTCGATGAGAATGTTGGCCGGTTTCAGGTCGCGGTGGACGACGCCTTTCCGATGTGCTGCGTCGAGGCCATCGGCAATGTCGGCCGTAATGGCCGCTGCATGCTCGGGCTCCAGCGTATTGCCGTCCTCCAGCAGGTCGCGCAAAGAGCGGCCCTCGACCAGGTCCATGGTGATGAAGTGCAGATCGCCGTCCTGGCCGATGTCATGAATGCGCACGACGTTCGGATGCGATACTTCACGGGCCAGGACCAGCTCACGTTCGAAGCGTTCGAGCATCTCCTGATCGGGTGCGCGCTCGGGGCGTAGCACCTTGACGGCCACATCGAGGTCCAGCCGTTCGTCATGGGCGCGATAAACCAGGCCCATACCGCCGGCACCAACCGGGCTGATTATGCGATAGCGATTCGCGAGCAGGCGATCCTTGCGCAACAGGGTGGCGGCGCCGACGCTGGTGCGAGTCGCCTCATTGTCGTCCTGGGGGAGTTCCCCGTTCATCGGCTACCGGCAACGACCTTCGACCAGGTTACCTGGCCGGCTTCATCGCGTTGTCCGGTTTCGCTGCCGGCCACGGGCGTTCGATACGCGGGCACCTTGTGCTGCCAGTCGCTGAGTTTTGCCGCGTCGATTTCGCCTTTATCGATGATCGAGTTGATGTCGATGATTTCCTGGTCGAGCTGGGCGACCGCCAGTGCGGTGGTCGCATGCGCCACGAGGCCTTCGAGTATCTCGAGGTCGAGTTCGGTCAGCACCCGGGCGACCGTCTGGCTGTCGGCATAGACCATACCGATCGTTTTATCCATGAAGCTCATCGGCAGGCAGATCAGGGCCTTGATCCGCCCGGCAATGATACTCGGCCTGTCGGCCAGAGGCACAAATTCCTGCACATCCATGGAAACCACGCTTTTTCCGGTCTCCAGCGCGCGGTCAATTGCGCCTGCACTGCCGCGAAAGGCATGGACGTCCTCGACGCCGATGGCCGAGATTACGTCCATGTCGCCGTCCGGCCGTGCCAGCATGGCGAAGCCGCGGTCCAGCCCGGCGAGGTGCACCGCCGAGGACAACAGCTTGCGCAGCAGCGGTTCGGCACCGGCCGAGGGACTCAACGAGCGGCGCAACTCCAGCGAGGTATCGAAACGCCGGCGCCGAATCGTTTGATCAGCGCGCGCCTGCTCGTCCGTGCGCAGTTCGAAGCGGGCCAGGAGCTGGCCAATCGAGATCCAGCAGTCTTTCTCCAGTGCCGCCTGATCCACCCCGGCGCCGTCGACCGCTATTCCATTCTTGCTGCCGAGGTCTTCGATGGTCCACTGGTCGTCGATCCGGGATATTTCGGCGTGACGCCGCGAGACGTCCGGGTCGTTGATGACGATGTCACACGCCGCATTTCTGCCGAGTACATAGCGGCGGAAGGCGTCGAGCGGAACTTGTCGCGCCGGGGCGTCGGGAAAATGTACGGTCAGTCGCGCACGCAACGCATCATCCAGTGCTCGTCAGGGCAGGTCGTTTGCCAGCAGGGTCAGGCTGTACCGCAGCGTTGACGTAGCGGCACGAAGCAAGCCGTCGAGGTTGACGATGTCGTCGCGCGACCGCCACATGTTCGGCACGGCTCCGCCCGCATTGCTGCGTACCAGGGCCGAGAAATCGTCCAGCGTCTGGATTGCGGTGACTTCGTCAGCGGACTTGTAGGCGGTGTAGGAGGCCGACAGCAGGGTCGTGAGGTCGGAATACAGGTTGCTGTTCACCAGCCCCCGGTTGGCGCTCAGGATTCCGTCGAGCCGGGCATATTTTTCCTGGACCGCTTCGGTGGCAGCGCGCAGGTCAGCGACGATCATGAACTCGGAGAATTCACCCTGGCTGCCGCGCACGCGGTAGCTGCCGCTGCCAGCCTGGTCGGTGATGTCTTCGAATTCGCCGCCGTCTTCCGCCACGTAGAGCCGGAACGGGCTGCCGACCGAGTAACCCAGGTTATGGGTGTGAATTTCCACGGTGGCGACGCCCAGAAACGACAAACCGCCTTCGGCAGGCGGTTCGATGGTCAGCAGCAGAGGGAAAGCCGCTGGAACAGAGACCAGCGAGGCGGGCAGTCGCGCCAGCAGCATCGGGTCGCCGGGATCCACCAGTTCGGCATCGATGCCGATTGCCGTGGCACTCAACCCGGTTGCCTGTTCGAAACTCACGGTCACATCTGCCGCGATGCCGTTCGCCAATTCGATCGAAGCTTCGACCTCATTGTTGTAAACACTGATCGTCACCGGCTCGCTGGCGATAGCGTCAGCTAGAGGGATGCTGGCCACGAGGACCGCGGTAAGACACTGCCTGATCACGGGGGCTCCCTGCAGGGATGCACTTTCGTTTAAGTTTAGACACTTACGGTAAAACATGCGTCCTCCTGAGGCAACACGGCCGGGCCATCCTGTTGGATTCCCAACCTTTATTGCGGTGCAGCGTAACGAAAAAACCCCATCCCCGCGAGGGGATGGGGTTCCGGTTTACCCGGTTTGATAATTACCCGGTTACGCGACCTTGCGGCGCGAGAACCCGGCCAGCGAGCCGATACCGGCCAGCATCATCCAGACAGCGGCCGGCAGCGGAACCTGCGAGACCGTGATGTCGTAGAAGTTCGTTGCCGTGCAGCCCGAGCCACCTGAGCCTGCGCCCGGTGCGAAGCAGTTCGGGAACGTGCCGGTGCCGTAGGGCTGGGCGATCTGCATCAGCAGGTTGTCTGCCGCTGCCGTCAGCGTGACGCTCAGGGTGCCGACCAGGGCGAAACCGCTCTGGGTGCCGGTGGTGCCGCCGTAGCCATTACCGGCGAAGTCATCGAACTGGATGCCTTCGTAGCCGTTGGCCGTCTGGGCGCCGTCGAGCGTCTGTTCGCCGGCGTTGAAGTCCGCGCCCCAGGTCCAGCTCAGCGTGGAGACGTTGGTCATGTCCATCAGGACGTCAAAACCGCCACCCTGGACAGCCTGGGTGCCGAAGTCCATCCAGACATCGATGCCAAAGGTCAGCGAAGTCACGCCGGCCTCGCGATTACCGCTCAGACCGTCGTAACTCTGTTGAACGACACTTGCACCGGATGCGACCAGGTACATGCAGTTAGTGCCTGCGCCCGTTTCGCCTGCTCCACAAGGGCTGGGAAGGTGAGCGGCCTGTGCAGCGCTGAACCCACCCAACAGAGTGGCAGCAGCCAGACCATATAAGAAATTCGCAGTTTTCATTTTGTGTTTCCTCTGTCGTTTGCCTTCGTTTGAAGGTATTGCCCAAATTGCAAATCGTGTTACGGGTTCATCGCCTGGTGGCATTTGCCCTGTGCGCAAATCGTTACAAACGGCAGCCGGGTCGCCTATCGGGGTTTACACCCAAATGTGAAGGGTATTTCTCCCAGCCTCGACAACCCTGCGAGACCGGGCGCTGACGACATGCGTCGTTCATTCGTGTCAAGCCTTTGAATGACTTCGCTGCTGAGGGTTTTCCCCCGGTCGGTCTGGGGTGAATTCCCCATGGTCCGTGGGTGCCGCCACGGAGACAATTTCGGGTGATGTTTTTTCGCCAGTTAAACAAGGCAAGCATGAGCCGGGTCGCCACCGCCGGCTGGCTGTTCCTGATCCTGGGCCCCGGCGCCGCCTCTGCTGCCGAGCCGGTTTCTATAACTGGACTATCGCTGCCAGTAATCGTCGCTGCGGACGAGAAAACCGCCGACTATGCGGTCAGGATTCACCAGCAGCTCGAACGCTGGGGCGACAACCTGGTCGCGCGGCTGGAGCGGGGCGATACGATACGCCGGGCCGACCCAATCCTCGATGGCCGCTATGACCTGTATATCCAGAAGCTGCGGCTGACCTACGCCGCCAGCGTGAACTCCACGGAGCTGGCCGCAGCGATCCGCCGGCTGGCCGACCGCCACGAGCAGCGTCGTCGTTGCCTGGAAGACATGCTGCATACCGGTGTCGACGCCCGGCGTTTCTCCGAGACCAGCCGCGCCGCCTCGTTGGCCGCCGGCAACCTGTTCGCCTCGCGCTGACCCGGCTGAGGGTTTTCCACCTTCTCCTGCGGGGGCTTTCCCCGATTATCCTGGCGCGCCCGAAAGTCCACACTTGTTGACAGGCTCTCATCTCATAAGACGACAGGAAGAAGTCATGAAAACAGCCGTAGCTGCCCTGGCAATAGGTCTTTCTCTCGCCCCGCTGACGGTGAGCGCGCTGACCATCGACGATTTTTCTACCGACCAGACTGCGCTGGTCGTAAACGGCGCGAGCCCCACTGCGAAATCTTCTGTCAGTACCGGCGGCGGAGACATCCTCGGGTTCGAGCGCGATATTCATATTGAGGTGCCGGCAGGGTTAAACCCGGCAGTGGCCTCTGCCAGCGTGGAGTTTGGTCGTTTCCTGATGGATAACAACTCCGATGCGAACAGTGTCGTGACTTTTCAGTGGGACGGTGCCGACAATTCGGACAGCCTCGCCCAAAACCTCCCCACGGTTGACCTGACCGATGGTTTTATCTCGAATGCCATCGAGATTCGTTTTCTGTTCGATGACCTTCCGTCAACGCTGGAGATGACGGTTTGGTCGGGTGCCGACTCCTCAACCGTCACCTGGCCGGGACCCGCGCTGCTGCTGACAGCCGAACTGTCCCTCTATATCCCGTTTGACGCGTTCATCGGCAGCGCCGATTTCACCAACGTGACCGCGATCGAACTCAGTATTGCTTCACCGACCAACGGCCTGGACCTGTCGATCGACTACATCCAGACCACGCTGGTCCCGGTGCCCCCCGCCTTGTTGTTGTTTGCTACCAGTCTTCTCGGCCTGGCGATGCGCCGCCGCTGAAATCACGGGAGCGAGCATGCCGCTACAGACCCCCGCCTCGTGCGGGGGTTTTTTTATGGGTACAGGTAAGAAGCTCGGTCAGGTGGCGATGACGCCGATGTAGGGCAGGGTGCGTCCCCGCTCCGAGTAGTCCAGCCCGTAGCCAACCACCCACTCATCGGCGATCTCGAAACCGACATAGTCGACGGTGACGTCGACCTCGGCTCGCTCGGCCTTGCGCAGCAGCGCGCAGCTCTTCAGGGAGGCCGGGCGACGGGATTGGAGCATATCCAGCAGGTAGTGCAGGGTATGGCCGGAATCGACAATGTCCTCGACGATCAGGACATGCTTGTCCTCGATGCTGTCGCGGACGTCCATGATCAGCCGGACCGCACCGGACCGCGTGTCGCCGTGCTCGTAGCTGGAAACGGCGATGAACTCCACGACCCGGGGGATCGTGAGACGGCGGGCGAGGTCGGCGAGGAAGATGAAGGAGCCTTTCAGGACACCAATCAGGACTACCGGGCCGCGGTCCTGGTAGTCCTGCGAAATCGATGCCGCCAGCTGCTCGACCCGGTCCCTGATCTCGTCCTCGCTGATCAGGATTCTGTCGATTTTCTCATCCACGCCGCCGCTCCTGTTACACCGATCCGGTCATCGGGCGCGAATGATAAACTACCGGCGGCCGTGGTGCCCTGACCCTTAAAAAACAAAGCCTTTTTTCGCGGGAGAATGCATGGTCGCCCAATTCGGTTCCCAATTTTCTGCAACGGTAGCGCACAGCGCCTACACCGGTGGCCGCTGGTCGGCGGGTGAACTTGCACCGCTGGCTGAGTTTGCCATGCATCCGGCGGCCCACGTCCTGCACTACGGCAGCACCTGCTTCGAGGGGCTGAAGGCCTATCGGCACGGCGACGGCAGCGTGCACATTTTCCGGCTCGACCGTCATGTTGCACGCCTTGCAAACAGTGCCAGGCTGCTGTGCCTGCCGGTCCCGCCGGCAGACCAGCTCGAGTCGATGATTCGTGGCCTGGTCGAAACGGTACGCGACGATATTCCGGAATACCCGTCGGCGCTGTACCTGCGGCCGCTCCTGTTTGGCACCGACGCCAATATCGGCAGTGCGGCGCGCCCGAGTAATGACGCTACGCTGTACATTCTCGCATCGCCCGTGGGCGAGTACTTCGAGAAGGGCGAGCAGGCGCTGCGGTTGTGGGTGGAAGACAAGCAGATGCGGACCAGCCCGCATTTCGGCCAGGTCAAGACCGGTGGAAACTACGCCGCGGCGCTGGCGATAGTCACCGCAGCGAAAGCCAGGTACGCGGTTGACCAGGTGTTGTTCTGTCCGGGTGGTGATGTGCAGGAAACGGCCGCTGCCAATTTCCTGCTCATCGACGACCGGCAGGTGGTTACCAAGCGCCTCGACGGCACGATCCTGCCGGGTGTGACCCGGGCCTCGATACTCGAACTGGCTGCCGACCTAGGTTATACCGTGGAAGAACGGGACATCGGGCTGGAAGAAGTGTTTGCCTGGGTCAGCCAGGGAGAAGCCGCGCTGTCGGGTACCGCCGCGGTGCTGACGGGGGTCGGGATGCTGCTGCACGATAATGACGAGCATCCGGTCAACGGTGGCCAGGTCGGACCAAACACCATCCGGCTGCGGCAGGCTCTGATGGACATACACAGTGGCCGGGCGCCCGATCGCTTCGGCTGGCTCAGCGCCGTCTGACGGCAAGGGAAGGAAAACAATGAGCGTAGTCTCACTCAGCCGGCAGGACGAGATCGGCATCATCACGGTCGACAACCCGCCCGTAAACGCCCTGTCGCACGCGGTTCGCGAGGGCATCGTGAGCTGTCTCGCCGAGGCCAACGCCGACGACGCCATTCGCGCGATTGTCCTGCAGTGCGCCGGGCGTACCTTCATTGCCGGCGCGGATATCACCGAGTTCGGCAAGCCCATGAAGGAGCCCTACCTGCCCGATGTCGTTAATGAACTGGCCGATTCGCCGAAACTCACCTTCGCCGCGATTCACGGCACAGCACTCGGCGGTGGTTTCGAGATCGCGATGGGCTGTCACTACCGGATTGCACTGCGCTCGGCAAAAGTGGGTTTGCCGGAGGTGAAGCTGGGGCTGTTGCCCGGTGCCGGGGGAACACAGCGCCTGCCGCGGCTTATCGGTGTGCCCGACGCGCTGAGGTTAATCGTATCCGGCCAGCCGATTTCGGCACGACATGCCGGTGAGCTGGGCGCCATCGATCGCACGGTCGCCGACAACCTGCTGGAAGGTGCCATCGAGTTTGCTCACGACCTGGTAGCCACCCAGGCGCCGCCGCGCAAGGTCAGCGCCCGGGTGATCGAGGCCGAAGAGTTCGACGACGACTTCTACGATGAGTTTCGCCGCTCGATTGCCAGGAAGGCCCGTGGCTATTTCGCGCCGGAACGGATCATCCGGGCGGTGCGGGCCGCGGCGGAGTTGCCGTTCGGGGAGGGGCTGGAGCGCGAGCGCGACCTGTTTCTCGAATGCATGGCGTCAACCGAATCGAAGGCGCTGCGCTACCAGTTTTTTGCCGAACGCCAGGCGGCCAGGATTCCCGACGTGCCGCACGACATACCGGTTCGGCCGGTCGAGCGGGTGGCGGTCATCGGCGCGGGCACCATGGGTGGCGGTATCGCGATGAATTTCGCCAGTCTCGGCATCCCGGTGCAGATCGTCGACGTCGACGAAGCGGCAATCGGGAAGGGGCTCGCCATCGTCCGGAAAAACTATGAGCGCGGAGTCAAAAAAGGCCGGATGACCGCGGATCAGCTGGAGCAGGTGATGGGCCTTTTCGAGCCGGTGACCGACTACGCTCAGCTGAGTGATGCCGACCTGGTGATCGAGGCCGTGTTCGAGAACATGGCGCTGAAGAAAGAGATATTTGGCAAGCTGGATGCGGCCTGTAAGCCCGGTGCGATCCTCGCGACCAACACCTCTACGCTCGATGTCGATGAGATAGCGGCAGCCACCGGGCGGCCGCAGGATGTCATCGGGCTGCATTTCTTCAGCCCTGCCAACATCATGCGTTTGCTCGAAATCGTGCGCGGGAAGGAAACCTCCGGCGAGGTGCTGCAAACCTGCATACGGCTCGCCAAGAAGATCCGCAAGGTCGGTGTGGTCAGCGGGGTGTGCTACGGCTTTATCGGCAACCGCATGCTGGCGGGTTATCACCGCGAGGCCTGGATGATGATTCTCGAGGGCGCGAAGGTCGAGCAGGTCGATAAAGCGCTTTTTGACTTCGGCATGCCGATGGGTCCACTGGCCGTCAGCGACCTGGCCGGAATCGATGTCGGCGCCCGAATACGCGAAGAGCGACGGGCGGCAGGCAACTGGCCCGACGACGAGCGCTTCGGGCTGATTCCCGACCGGTTGTATCGCCTGGGCCGTTACGGCCAGAAAACCGGCGCCGGTTTTTATCGTTACGAGGAAGGATCGCGCACCCCGGCTCCCGACCCGGAAGTTGCTGCGCTGATTGCCGAAGAGGCCGGTCGGCTGGGTATCGAGCAGCGGGACATCAGCGACGAGGAAATCGTTTCACGCTGCGTTTATCCGCTGATCAACGAGGGGGCACGCATCCTGGAAGAGGGTATCGCCCTGCGTGCCAGCGATATCGACGTCGTCTGGGTAAACGGCTACGGTTTTCCGCCCTATCGCGGCGGACCGATGTTTTACGCCGACACAGTCGGCGTGGCGCGGGTTTACGAGACGATCTGCCGCTATCGCGATACGCTCGATCGTGGCCATGGCTACTGGGAGCCCGCGCCATTGCTCGAGAAGCTGGCTCGCAAGGGCGGGCAGTTCACCGGCTGACTTTTCTCGCGTTGGCCGGCGTTGAAGCTAAAAAAAC
>JAHEKH010000031.1:12934-26361 GCA_024638445.1 Gammaproteobacteria bacterium
AACCGGGGCACGGTCCACCGCGCCCCGGTGAGTTCGAGTTTAATTATTTGGCCTGCCGGCCTTCCATCGCAATGTTCCAGACGTAGTCGGTATGGCTGTAGCAGATGCTGTTGAATTCCCGCGCTGCTGAGGAATCGGCGAAACTGCCGAGGATCGACGCACGGGCTGCAAACAGGTCGTCGAGGCTCGCCGCCGAAGTCGTCAAAAGCCGCCGGTACTGGCCGCCAACTACGTGACTCGCCCAGCCCCACGAGGTGAGCTGGCCCTCACCGAGGTGCGCCTCGTAAACCGGGCCGAAAACCTTTTCGGCCAGCTCGTCGGCGCGATTCTCTGAGGCCATCTTGCAGACAAAATAGACCGACAGGCCCACCGTGCCGCGCTGCTCCGTCGAATTGCCCTGTTGGATCTGCCAGATGTAATCGTCGTGATCGCGGCAGGCTTTGCCGAAATCGTTGTCGCGCGGTTTCATCCGTTTATCCAGCATCTCGCCGGCCTTGCCGATGGCTTTCATTGTCTCAACCACGCCCGGGCCGATGTGATAGCTGACGCGCCGCCAGGACCCGCCGGTATGGTGCTTGAGATAGCCCCAGCCGGAGATTTCGCCGTCGGCCATCAGCGACTCGTAGGTCGGTTTGAAGTAACGCTCGAAGGTAGCATCCGCGTCATCCTCCGCCAGCGGATCGCAGTTGGAGTAGGTCGCATAGATATAGCTCCTGGTCTCGTGGCTGTCCGCCCAGGCGGACAGCGACAGCAGGCTAACAAGAACACCTGTCAGGACTCTCATGGTTTCCCCCTTTTCCCAAAGGACACAGACCGCAACAACGCGGTCACCGGGAAGTCTAGTCGACATTCAGCAGAAACGTTGGAAACTGTCCAATTGCACCAGGGTGCAACTAAGTACAACTACGAATTTTCAATTAACTACGCTGCAACCATATTTGGGGATAAAGAGGCACACACGCGACGGGAGGAATGATGCGGTTTGTTGTTGCTCCGGGTCTCGGAGTGATCGTAGCCCTGCTCTTGTTCTGGTTCAGTCACTCGCTGATCGATGATGCGCACCTGCAGGATCTCGGTGTGAGTGACACCGTTCGTCTCGAATTCATTCGCACCCAGCCGGACGAGTCTCTGCGGATCAAGGAGCGACGTCCGCCGCGAGAAACGAAACCGCTCGATCGCCCGCCACCGGTTGCCCGCATTGAAGCTGGTGCAGTGGAGCCTGTGGCCCGGGTGGCGCTGAACATCGACATACCGAATATCGAAGTGCCCGTGGCCACCGGCCTGGGGCCCTATCTCGGCACCGGCTGGACGGCGGACCGCGACCAGCCGATGTTCGACGGCGACCTGGTTCCATTAGTGCAGATCAGCCCGCGTTACCCGCGTGCCGCCATGCACAAGGGGATCGAGGGCTGGGTCAATGTCGAGTTCACGATCAGGAAAGATGGCAGCGTGGCCGATCCCGTCGTTATTGCCGCCGAACCGCCGGCGATATTCGACCGTGCCGCCATCAACGCGATCAAGCGCTGGAAGTTCAAACCCCGGGTGCGGGACGGGCATGCCGTCGACAGTCGTGGTCAGCAGCTGATCAGTTTCGATCTCATCGAGAGAAGCTGAAATACCCATTTCGACCGTCCGGATGCACTACACTCACTGCACCGATTGCAGGTTCAGAGTGTCCCGTTTTGTGCAGCGCAATCTCACACGACCTGCCGCAGGGTCACGCACTCGTGGTGGGTATCAATGCCTATAGCGGCGGGATCAGCCCGCTGCAAAGCGCGGTGCGCGATGCCTCGGCAATAGCCGAGTCGCTGAAGACCCATCATTCGTTCGATGTCGAGGTGATGCTGGACGAGCAGGCCGGCGCGGCTGCAATCGCCGCACACCTCGAGCAGCGGTTGCCCGAAAAGCTCGACGAAGAATCCGCCTTCCTGTTTTATTTTGCCGGTCACGGCGTAGCGCGTGGCGACGGCAGCGAGGGACCGAAGGGCTTTCTCATTCCGCACGGCGCTGCGCCGGGCGCACAGGACACCTGGCTGTCGATGGACCGGGTGCGCGAGGCGCTGCAGGCGCTGCCCTGCAAGCACCTGCTGGTGATACTCGATTGTTGTTTTGCAGGTTCCTTTCGCTGGGCTGCGACCCGGGCCGTGGTCTGGGACAGCGGGCCGCTGTATCAGTCCCAGTACGAGCGCTATCTCAAGGGCACCGCCTGGCAGGCGCTGACGTCGGCGTCTTACGACGAGAAGGCGATGGATGTGTCGCCCGGCCGCCACGACACCCGTGATCTCCACGGCGGCGAAGGGCATTCCCCGTTTGCCGCGGCGTTGCTGAAAGGCCTGTCGGGCGAAGCCGACTCGGCCCGGGGCAGTCACGAGCCCGACGGTATCCTGACTGCGACGGAGCTCTATCAATATGTTTTCGAAGAGCTGGTGCCGCCGGATGCTCCGCCAAACCAGACTCCGGGTATCTGGCCGCTCAAACCGGACAATACCGGCCAGTTCGTTTTCCGAAACCCGACGCGGCCACCCAAGACCGAGCCGGATCCACCGCTCGATCCGGAAAACAATCCATGGCTGGGTCTGAAAGCCTATTCACAGGGCGACGCGCCGCTGTTTTTCGGTCGCGAGCGGGTCGTGGAGGAACTTATCGAGTGGATCGTCGACCCGGACGATCCGCGTTTCGTTTCCGTGGTCGGTGCGTCAGGAACCGGCAAGTCCAGCGTGGTCAAGGCCGGGCTGCTGCCGCGACTGCTGGAGCCCCGGGAGGAGATGGCCGAACGGGTCGGCAAGTGGAAGATCGTCAGCACCAGTCGCCTGAGCGTGGACCCCAGTGTCCAGCTCGACGCAGCGATGGCGGAATTCGGCGAGATGCCGGCCGGTCATCGCCGGCTGCTGTTTATCGACCAGTTCGAAGAGCTCTACACTCGCAGTCATGACGCGGATAAGCGCACGCGGTTCGTTCAGAGGCTGCACGACCTCGTCAAGGACAATCCGGACCTGACGATCATTGTCACGCTACGCTCCGATTTCGAACCGCGGGCCGCAGGTTCGGAAATTATCGGTGAACTGTGGGCCAGGGGCCGTTACCTGGTGCCGGCGCTGACCATCGAGGAGTTCCGTGATTGCATCATCGGTCCGGCCCAGGTCAAGGCGATCTATTTCGAACCGGACGATCTCGTCGACGAACTGCTCGATGAGGTCATGTCCATGCCCGGTGCCCTGCCGATGCTGTCGTTTGCGCTATCGGAGATGTACCACCAGGCGGAGCTGCGCCGGCGCGAAACCGGGGCGACTGACCGGGCCATCACCCAGGCCGATCACGAAGCGACTGGTGGCGTTGTCGGCGCGCTGCACCGCCGCGCCAGCCAGCTCTACGACGAGTCCGATCCGAAAACACAGAAAACCATCCGTCAGGTCTTCCTGCGAATGATCTCCCAGGACGGCGCCCGACTGGCGCGTCGGCGCATCGACCTGCGTGAGCTGGAGATGGCCGACAAAGAAGAAAACGCGAGAGTGCAGGCGGTGGTCGACCGCTACGTCAAGGCGCGATTGCTGGTCATCGACGGCGACGAGATCGAGCCGGCCCACGACACGCTGGTAGTCGCCTGGGAGCGGCTGCTCAACTGGCTGGGCGATGCCCGTTCACAACGGGTCATGCGCGCGGTCTGGCGGGCGGCAAGCGAATGGGACAACAACAAGCGCGCCAGGGGCATGCTGTGGAACGACAACCCGATCCTGCCGATTGCCGCGAAGCGCGAAGAACTAAACAAGCTGGAACGCGAGTTCGTCAAGGCCAGCAAGAAAAAGAAACGCCGGATCTTATTCCGAAACCTGTTTGTGCTTGGTGCTGCGGCATCGATCATCCTTACGGTAGCCGGCTACGCCATCGATCGGGCGCTCGACGCCGAATGGCAGCGGCAAACCCGCGATGAGGTATACCTGGAGATCCTGGAGGTCGGTGATTTCTTTCACGTCGGCGACGTGATAACCGGCGACGCGGAGGGAGGCGTGGTCTATCCGCTGGACAATGGTTGGTGGACGTTAGTGAACGAGCAGGAAGGTCCGTTCATGCTGGGGCGCACCTATGATAACGGCCGAATCCTGGCTGCCGGGCACGAGGAGTTGATCGTCAGCCCAAACGGTTCGAATTTCATGCGCCTGGCGTACTACTGGCTGGGCGGTGAGATGGGCGAGCCGATCGTATTTTCGAGCGGTCACTCCGAGGCGCTGCAGGCCTATCACCCGCACTATTATTACCCGATGATGGAGCAAATGGAGGCCATGGATTACCGGGTGGGCGAAATCGAAGAACTGACCCCTGAAACCCTGGCCGACATCGCCGTACTGGTCATCGGCAACGCCTGGCATTCTTTTACGGAGAATGAACTCATGGCCGTTCATGACTATGTTGCCAACGGCGGAGGCTTGATGGTCGCGGGGCTCGGATGGTCTTGGGTTGAACATGGCCCGCTGAAAGATTCTGGCCTGACACCCGCAGAGCTCCTGGAGATTTACCCGATGAATGTCCTGATGCAGCCTTTCGGCCTGGTCTGGACCGAGCAGCCAATCTTCACCACTCGTTGACTCTGGCCGCGCAGGCCTCACAATGCCGCCATCATGGCGGAACGAGATCCACAACAGGCCGCTCCGCAGCCGCATCGCGACCATATCGTATTGGGCATGGCCGCCGGTGCCGGCGGTTTCTTCATGTTGTCGGTCATGGTGGTATTCGCCAAGCTTTTGAGCGAAAACCACTCGGTGCTGGAGATCGGTTTCTACCGCAATCTCATCGCGGTGATGCCGTTCCTGTTCATGGTGTTCGTGCTGGGCCGGCGCGAGATCGTGGTGATTCGGCGCAAGCCCTTCGCGATTTTCTCCCGTGCGGTGCTCGGTGCGCTCAGCCTGGTGACGACATTTGCGGCGTTTGCGGTCATGCCCCTGGCAGATACTTCGGCCCTGCTGTTCACCTCTTCGTTATTCCTGCCGGTGCTTGGCGTCATTTTTCTTGGCGAAAAGGTCGGGCCTTACCGCTGGGCGGCGGTCGTTGCCGGCTTTATTGGCGTGCTGGTGATGGTGCGGCCCACCGGTGCGGTCAATTTCACCGGCGTGGCCCTGGCGCTCGGGGCTGCCTTCATGCACGCCAACCTGCAGGTGATCCTGCGGCACCTGCGTGACGAGGACCCGGAAACCGTCACCTTTTACTTCATGGTGATTGGCGTGGTCGTGCTGGCGATTCCGCTGCCCTTTGTGGCGGTGCGGCCGACCATCGGGGAAATACCCCTGCTGCTCGGCGTGGGGTTGAGCGGGGCGCTGGGCCAGTGGCTGCTGTCGCTGGCCTTCGGCCGCGCGCCGGCGGCCGTGGTAACGGTGTTCAACTACACCAGCATCATCTGGGCCACACTGTTCGGCTGGCTGATCTTCGGCGACTGGCCGCTGCCGGCGGTGTTCGCCGGCGCGGCCATTGTGATTGCGGCCAACCTTTTTATGGTCTGGCGCGAAAGCCGGCTGGGCCGGGTCAGGGGCGACCGGGTGCGCGCAAGGCTATAGCCTGTATTCTAGTGCCCGCCGGTCCCGGTGGGCGGCAGGTCGCTGTTCCAGATGTCATTGCTGATCTTCCAGCCGTCCGCAGTGCGCCGCCAGGTCTCGATAAACTTGCCTCGATCGACGGTTTCGTCACCAGCGACCAGTTCGTAGGTCCCGATGTTGTAGCCGATGTCGCCAGCAGCACGGGTCTCGATGCTGGTCAGCGTGCCGCCCAGGCCGGCGTCGATCATCCCGCCGAAGGCGTCTTTGACCGCCTGGCTTCCCCGGCTGATCGGCGCATTGGGCGGCATGACCCGGGCATCGTCGGTGTACATCGACAGCAGGGTCTCCGCGTCGCCGGCATTGAGTGCTGCCTCCCACTTGTCGGACATTGCAGCGATCTCGCTGCCGTCATCGGAACCGTTTGATGCGCTGCATGAAGTCAGCAGCGCCGCTACTGCGAGAATTACGAATCGTTTCATTGGACACCTCCATAGGCTCGATTCCCTTCGGCAACAGGGTCAGCCTAGCAGAGTGAATACCGCCGGATTCAGTCCAGCGCCGAACGATAGGGCAGGGAGGGTTGTGCCCCGGCAATGGTGGTCGCCAGTGCGCCGGCCCGGCACGCAAACTCCAGCGCCGCCTGGCGATCCTGTCCCTCAACCAGCGCCAGGGTCAGCGCCGCGGTGAAGGTGTCGCCGGCGGCCGTGGTGTCGACCGGCACGACGCCGGGCGGCCGTGCGCGGGCAACGCATTCATCGTTAGAGAGCAGCTCGGCGCCGTCCTTGCCGTGGGTCAGGGCAACCAGGCCGCTGCTCGCCGATATGGCGTCGCCGAGCATCGCGGCCTCCGTGTCGTTCAGCACCACGAGGTCGCAGCGTTCCAGTATCTGTTCGGGTACCTGTGCGGCCGGAGCGGCATTGAGGCAGACGAATCCCGAAAAGGCGCTGACAGCCGCGGCGATCGTGTTCATCGGCACCTCGAGCTGGCAGATCAGGGCGTCGGACTCGCCGATCGCGAGGTGCTCCGGCTTCAGTCCGCGGTTGGCTCCGGGTGCGACGACAATCTGGTTCTCGCCGTTTTCGCCGACGAGGATCAACGCCACCCCGGTCGGCAATCGGTCGTCCCGGGCGACACCGGACAGGTCCACACCGCCGTCCACCAGGAGCTGCAGCGCCTCGTCGGCAAAAGCGTCATTTCCGGTCCGGCCAATCAACCGGACGTCGGCGCCCAGTCGCTGAGCGGCGAGCGCCTGGTTGGCGCCCTTGCCGCCCGGATAGCGGCCCAGCACGGCCTCGGTCACGGTTTCACCGGGCAGGGGCAGGCGTGCGGCGGTCGCCACCAGGTCGAGGTTGACCGAGCCGACGACGGCAATTCGGGGGCGCGCACTCATTGCAGCGGATACCGCCCGAGTCGCTCGGTCAGCAGTTCATAAAACGCGTCGGCGTCGACTTCATAGATCCATTCGACGTTGGGCGGCCTGTCAGTGACATGCCAGAAATCCACCGCGGTGTGTCCCAGGGTCAGCGCAGATTCCGTCTCGACGGAGACGTTGCAGGTCTTTCCGGTAAATAGTTCGGGATCCAGCAGCCAGGCTACCGTGCAGGGGTCGTGTAGCGGCGAGCCGTCGGAGCCGTACTTGGCGGAGTCGAAACGGTGAAAAAAGCCGAGCATTCCGCAGACTGCGTCGGCAACGGGATTGTCGTTGGCGCGAATTCGCTCGATACGCGGGCGCGAAGCCAGCACCTGGTGAGTGACATCGAGGCCCATGGCGACTATCGGGCGCCCACAGCGCAACACGATGTCCGCCGACTCCGGGTCGACGAGGATGTTGAATTCGGCCGACGGGGAGTGATTGCCGCCCTCGCGCATGGCGCCACCCATCATCACGATGCGCTCGACGTTGTCGAGAATGTCCGGGGCCCGCCCGATGGCGGCGGCGACGTTGGTCAATGGCCCGGTCGGCACGAGCGTAACCGGCTGTTCCGCCGCACGCAGTGTATCGACCATGAACTCGACTGCGTGACGCTCATCAAGCGGGTGTTGCGGGTCGCGAACCTCGATGCCGTCGATGCCGGTGGTGCCGTGAACCTTTTCGGCAGTAATCAACGGGCGATGCAATGGCTGGTCGCAGCCTGCCATTACCGGGATGTCGCGGCGGCCGGCGAGATCGCACATCAGCCTGGCGTTGCGTTGGGTCAGTTCCAGCGGCACGTTGCCGGCCACCGTCGTAATTCCCACAATATCGAGTTCCGGCGAGGCCATCGCCAGCAGCAGGTTTACCGCATCGTCCTGGCCGGGATCGCAGTCGATGATGACGGGCATGGGATTCACTTCCCTAATCCGGTCCCGGAGATCCACTGCAAAATAGCGGCACGCGATATCCTCATGGTGATGTGCCGCCAATCTTACCAGCGGTGACCGGCCGGATATGACCTGCCGCCGCGTATCTCGCAGTCCGATCCTGGCCCGATGAAGTCGGGTGACGCATCGCCGGCTTGCTTCGGCTTGTCTTCAGGAAGACACGCTGCTATCGCTACAAAATCCTGCGCCGCGATGCCGCTGCCGCGACGAGAAATACTCGGGACCCGGGTCATTACACCGAATTAGTACACGGGGGCTATCGCGATCTCGTCGTGGCAGGTGTTCATTCCATCGCAAGGTCGGCGAACTGATTTGCCGGTCAGTTACGATGACCGTGTTTTTCTGGAACCGATCTAATGGTGCAGCGCATCGGGAAGTTTTTCACGCTTCGACTACGCTTTGGGTCATAACAACCCATTCGTGGCAGCGGCAAAAGGGGACGATTCTGCGCGCACCACGAGCGAGACGGCTGAGAATGATAAATCCTGCGGCCGGCAGACCGCAAAGATTGAACATAAGACTGCGGTTTTCCGTATCGACTACGGAGACGTGACCGACTTCCCACCCCTTGAATTTATGGCGCGAGCCATGGGCTAAGGGGGCATCGGCGCCGGGCCAAAATCCGGCGCCGCTTTTTATTCTGCTACGGCCTGTTGCGGAAATATGAGTTCGCCGGTGGCGTAACCAAGTTCGGCTGCCTGCGCGATCAGTCCCTTCAGCACTTCAGATTCCAGCGCTGGTTCGCGGGCCAGAATCCACAGGTAGGACCGGTCGGGGCCGGTGACCATCGCATACCGGTAGCCGGGGTCGAGCGCGATTATGTTGTAGGACGCATAGAAGGGCCCGAAAAATGAGACCTTAAGCCGGCCCTGTCCCTCTTCGCCGATCGGGTAGGCTTTTCCGACCGCCTCCTGCCAGGCCCCACCGCGTGGGTCGTAGCCCCGGTTCACGACGCGAATTCCGCCATCGGCACGCCGGCTGTAGTTTGCCTCGACGTTAGTCAGGCCCCGTTCGAAGCGATGATCGAGCCGCGCGATCTCGTACCAGGTGCCGAGATAGCGTTCGAGATCGAAGTCCCCGATCGTTTCGACACCCTCGGGGACTCCGGTGCATCCGGCCAGGGCCACCGCGACCAGCGCGACGAGGCGCCGTATTACCATTGTTGAGGAACCCGGCGAATCTGGGTGGTGTCGTAGCCGACGCTGCCGGAGTACTCGATGAGTTCCTGCAACAGGCTGTCGGGGATTTCGGGATCACGGGCCATGATCCAGAGATAGTCGCGCTTGTTTCGCCCGATAATGGTGGTCTGGTAAGTATCATCCAGGTAGATCACCCGGTAGTCGGCACGGATCGGCCAGATGAACTGCATGCCCCAGATGGCGTTGGATTCAGTGTCACGCACAAAACCGGTCGGGTTGTAGCGTTTTTCGGGCCCGTCGAAGCCACCCTTGCGGAAGGTAAACGTGGTATCGATCGTGGTTTCATCGGCCAGCGAGTAGGATTCCACCGCGTTGTAGGCCTGCTTCTCGATAAACGTCGGGATATTCGCAATGACGTACCAGTCGCCCATGAAGCGATCGAGATCTACGTAGTCGACCGTAGCGAGCGGTGCCACAGAGCTACAACCGCCGGCCCCCAGCAGCACGGCAAGTCCGGCGACTGGACGAAAAAGGCGCGCTGTAAACATCACAGCATTTCGTAGCGCAGCGTGTGGCCGCTGGTTGTCTGGCTTTCCAGGGCAATCCACTCGTTGTCGCGGGTATACCACAGGCTGATATCGAGCTTCTCGCCGGTCAGGCGGTAGCGCAGCGCAGGTACCTGGGTTCCCCCTGCAACCTGCTGAGACTCCACCGGTCCTTCGACCTGGACCGGCAGGTATTTCCCATCCTGCGAGTTGAGTAGTTTGGATTCCCGGAGAAACGTCGGATTCCAGTAGGCGAACGACATGATGCATTCGGGCAGCTCGCGGCTGCCGTCGCGCGCCTGTACGAGGAATGCTCCGTCTCGACGCTCGCCTTCGACGAAAAACTCCTTGCGGTTGGCCCGTGTGTTCGAATCGATCTGCTTCAGGCAGTTGCCGTCCCAGATCTCCACGTTCCGGTGTTTGTATCGATAGACCGTGGCGAAAAGAAACTTGACCCGGATGTCGGCCTCGGTTTCCAGGCGGGTTACCTCGCCATCGTGGCTCAGCTCGAACCGGTGGCTGCCGACCTCGCGGCCGTCGAGCAGCACCCGGAAAGACCAGTCGCGACCATGCGACGATCCTGCGTTATCGGGAAGAAGCATGAGAGTTACCATCAGTGCAAAAATCAAGCGCATGATCATTCCCCGGGCGCACCGGCAACCAGCGCGTTCGCCCTGTCATCGTCAGGTCCGGCGAATCGACCTGAATCAAGCATGTTGTGCTACCGGCTGTGTCGTTCCGTCGAGGCGCTGCGCCATGGAAACGAGTAATGGCGTGACCAGGCCCCAGCCCACCGCCAGCGTCGCCAGTGCGGCCGGCTGATCGACAAAGCTCAGGCCGCCAAGCCGGGCACCCGCGAGGTAAGTCAATGGACCGCCCGTCGCGCCGAGAACGGCAGCGAGCAGCGGCCGCCCGTGCAGCCAGCGCAGCGAGAGATTCAATGTAGTAGTGAAGTTCAGCCACATTGCAACGATCCAGTAGGGCGCAGTACCTGCCACCATCATGCCGTTGGGGTATTCCAGCCAGCCGGTGCGCACCAGCGCCGTGTCGAAGGTAAAGCCCATCACGGCGGCAACGAGCAACAAGCGAAGCTCGTCGGCAGGGCGCTCCCAGAGCTTGAGGTGCAGGAGGACGATGCCGGTAATGACCAGCGGGCCGAACCAGGGATAGCCGTTGGCCGCGCCCATCACGCAGGCAAACCATCCGGCCTGGAACGTAGCCAGGTTAATAAGCGATGCAGGTTTCATGAGTTTCGTGAGTACAGGTAGTGGCTGACGAACCACTCCTGACCATCCTCGTATCCAAAAAGTTCGGCGCACGACATGAAAAACAGCCGCCAGCGGTGAAACCAGCGTGTTGCATTTTCCTTGCCGTAGGTCTCTGACAGGACGGGCATGACGATGTCACGTCGTCGATCCATCTGTGCCAGCCAGGCGTTAGCGGTCTTCTCGTAGTGACGACCGTCCCAGGCCCAGCGCCTCTCCAGCCGGAGGTGGCGCTGGAAATGCAGCGGCAGGTCCGCGGACGGCATGATGCCGCCCGAGAAGAAATGCCGGCTCATCCAGTCACCCGGACCGCGATTCTCGAATGGATAAACGCAGCTGCGGTGGCAGAAAATATGCATGAAAAACTTGCCGTCCGGCTCGAGCCAGTTGCCGACCCGTTGAAACAGAATTTCGTAGTTACGCATGTGCTCAAACATCTCGACCGAGACTATCCGGTCGTAGCGACCCGGTGCCTCGAAGTCGTTCATGTCGCGAGTCAGCACCTCGATATTACCCAGGCCTCGTTCGCGCGCCTGGCCCTCAATGAATTCGCGCTGACTGCGGGAGTTCGATACAGCCGTGATCCGGCTGGAAGGATAGTGTTCCGCCAGCCAGAGACTGAGTGAGCCCCAGCCGCAGCCGAGGTCCAGTATCCGCATGCCATCGGCTACGCCAGCGTGATGGCAGGTTTCCATCAGTGCGGCGGCCTCTGATGCATCCAGCGTCTCCACGCCGTCGGGCCAATACCCACAGCTGTATTTTCGGTGGCTGCCCAGCACGGCCTCGTAAAAAGCTGCAGGAACTTCGTAGTGTTGTTCATTGGCTGCTTCAGGCAGCGGCGCAATTGGCGCGCCACGCATTTGGCTGATGAATTCCTGCTGGTCGGCGGTTCGCCGCTCGACATCGTCCGCGGACACTTCCCGGAGACGCCGTGCCAGGAGACGCCGGATTCCAGCGCGAATAGCGCTGTCGGGCACAAGGCCCATCTCGGTCCACCCAATGGCGCTAGTTGTAAGGCTCATGAATCGCTCCCGGCGCGATGGCACAGTATATCGGGCCTGATGTCTCCAGCCCACGCAGCAAGTGTGCCGATACGTGCCGACTTTGTGGTCTCCGCCGGGTATGTATTTGTATCCAGGCGTATCTGTCGGCTTCGTTAGACTACATCTGTCCGGCCGGGCAGGTAACATACCGCCCATGACTAACGTATTACTCATCGACGACGACGAGCGTCATTCCGAACTCCTGCAGACCTACCTCGGGCGCTACGGCATCGAGCTCGACTGCGCGGGCGAGGCCGAGACCGGTCTCGAGAAGTTTCGCAGCGGCAAGCCTGACCTGCTTCTCCTCGACGTTATGTTGCCCGGTAAAGACGGCTTTGAAATTTGCCGGGAGGTCCGCAAGACCAGCAATGTTCCGATCATCATGCTCACGGCACGCGGAGATGTCATCGACCGGGTGTCTGGTCTCGAGCTCGGTGCGGACGACTACATCGGCAAACCGTTTGAACCTCGTGAGCTGGTTGCCCGGATCAACTCCATCCTGCGGCGAGTCGATGCCCCCGACGACAGCGACACCGGAATACTCGAATTCGACGGCATGCGGATCGATACCGTTTCGCGAACTATTTCGGTGGACGACAAGCTTATTGAGCTGACTTCCATGGAATACGAACTCCTGAGCCTGCTTGCCCGGAATGCGGGCAGGAAAATGTCCCGCGACGAAATCCTGTCCGATCTGCGTGGTTTCGATGCAGCGATACTGACTCGGGCGGTCGATATCATGGTCAGCCGTATCCGCCACAAGATCGGTGACACCACCAAACCGTCGCGTTTTATCCAGACAGTCTGGGGTCGTGGTTATGTCTTCGTCGGCCAGCCGTTGAAATGATTCGCCGGCTGGGGCGGTCGCTCTCGTTTCGGCTGCTCGCTATTTTTCTTGTCATGGGGGCGCTGTTTGCCTACGGCGCCAGCCTCGGCGTTCGCTATGTGTACGCAACAGACCAGGTTCGTGAACTGGTGAGCGGGCACCTGCAGCTGCACCTCAATTACGTCAAGGCCGACATTGGCAGCCCGCCCAGCGTCGACAGCGCGGTGGCAATCACGAAGAAGGTGCCCGTCGATATTCGGCTCGCTGGGCCGGACATAGACTGGGCATCGGACCCTGCCTTCCCGCAGATGGCGGAGCTGGAGTTTCAACAGCCCGGCAGCGGCGGCGTCGAACCGGGGGCCTGGCTGGAGAATCTCGGTGGCGTGGAGTTCGCAACTCACGACAATCACACCTTCCTGCGCATCGCCCAGGGACCGTACTGGATCCTGGTGTCATCGCCGAAGGTGGCCGATGAGGTCGTCAACCGCAGCCTGACCGCAATCATTGCCGGTGTCGGTCTCGTGCTGGTTTTACTGACTTACCTTGCCGTTCGGTGGCTGTTCCGGCCAATCAGCGCGATTCGCCGGGGTGCTGCGCATATCGGACGCGGTAATTTCGACCACCGAATCCGCGATATCCGTCAGGACCAGCTCGGCGACCTCGCGGCAGACATCAACAAGATGGCGGACGACGTGCAGCAGATGCTGGATGCGAAGCGCCAGCTGC
>JAHEKH010000125.1 GCA_024638445.1 Gammaproteobacteria bacterium
TCTATTTCGGTGGTCGACACCGCGACCAACACCATTGTCAATACGATCGCGCTGGCTGCCGGATCCAATCCCGGCGGCGTCGAAGTACACCCGGACGGCGCCACCGTCTACGTTGCCAACTTCGGTACGGCTAACGCATCGGCAATCGACACGGCAACCGGCACGGTTCTGGCCACCACGTCGATCGGCGTCAGGCCGGTCGGCATTGCGGTCCACCCCGACGGCGGCACCGTTTATGTCTCGAGCACTTTCAACAGCACCGTAGCGGTGCTGGATGCCGTCACGTTCAGCCCGATCACGGTCGTCGGCGTCGGCGGAGTACCACACGGCCTGTCGGTCAGCCCGGACGGGTCCAGTGTCTATGTTGCGAACGCCAGCACGGCCGATGTCTCGGTAATTGACACAGCCTCGAACGCCGTCATTGCCACGATCCCGGTGGGAGAAGGCCCCTACGGGGTAGCCATCCTTCCCGACAGCAGCAGGGTCTATGTGTCGAATAACGTCGACAACAACGTGACGGTGATCGACGCAGCCACGAACAGCGTGGTGACCTCGGTACCGGTGGGCGATGACCCCCGTGGCGTCGCCGTCGATCCCGACGGTAACCGGGTCTACGTTGCTAACTTCGAGGCAAATACCGTCTCGGTCATCGATGTTGTCAGCAGCGCCGTGGTTACCACGATCGCCGTGCCGGCCGGACCGCGTGGCCTCGCGGTACACCCGGACGGCAACAGCGTCTATGTCTCTAACCTGAGCGACAACAGTGTGTCGATCCTGGACACCGCCAGCCTCAGCCTGACGTTTAATTTTCCGGTGGGATCGGGACCGGTATCTCTCGGCCGTTTCATTGAATCCCATGTGGGTGGCAGGTCCAGCGGACTGTCACCGGCAATTGCGGTGTGCAACAACATCACGACGGGTCAATCGGTGACAATTCAGCCACAGCTCGGTGAAGCCTGGGATTGCACCACCGATGCGGCGCTGAGCGTATCGCCGGGCGATCTCGTATTGAGCGCCATCGCCGGATCGGCCACCGGCAGCGGCTCCGCGGGCGCCTCTGTGACAGGTATTACGCCCATCATCGCCATCTGCCGGAACATCTCGACCGGACAGTCGGCGACCGTGCAGCTTAACGGTGCAACAGCAGTTGACTGCGTTTCCCAGGGTGGTCTCGCCGTCGTGCCCGGTCACCTCGTGCTGGTTGCACCGGTTGGCACGGCCAACTGACGCCGCATCAGCCGGAGCGTCATTTTCGGGCGTGACTGCGATGCAGCATTCGGGGCCGGTGCGCACAAATCAAACCGTGCAACTGAACTTGCACGGATGACACGCATCTGATCACCTGAGATAACTGCAAGGGCATCGCGATGCGACGCAGAACCGGCCCCGTCCACATTGCCGCGGCAATGCTGCTCCTTGCCGCCTGCGGCGGCAGCGGGGGCGGTGGCGACACCGGAAATGACGCGCCGGGCCCGCCTCCGTCCGGATCTTCGCCGACGCCACCGGTGGGCAACGCGCTGCCCGGTCCGCGCCCGGTAGTCGGTCCGACCAGTTTTGCTCTCTTCGAATCCGGCCAGGTTCGTCCCCTCGCCCTGTCGGCCGATGGACAGCAGCTGTTTGCCGTCAACACCCCCGACAACCGGCTGGAAATCCTGTCGGTCGGCGATTCCCTGTCGCCGCTCGAATCGATCAGGGTCGGTCTGGATCCGGTGGCGGTGGCGGAAGCACCCGATGGCCGGGTCTGGGTGGTCAATCACCTGTCCGACAGCGTAAGCATCATTGACGTTTCCACAACGCCTGCCCGGGTGGTACAGACGCTGTGGGTGGGCGACGAGCCTCGCGATATCGTTTTCGCTGGCGAGGACCGGTCGCGGGCTTTCATTACGACCGCACATCGCGGCCAGAACAGCCCGGTCGACCCGGCATTCAACGCGGCTGTCGGCCGTGCTGATGTCTGGGTGTTTGACAGCACCAACATCGACGACCAGGCCGGCGGTCAGCACGAACAGATCGTCACGCTATTCGGCGACCGGCCGCGGCCGCTGGCCGTTTCACCGGACGGTTTGCGGGTGTACGCCGGAATATTTCTCTCCGGCAACCGGACGACATCGATCGCACCCGACAACTTCGATCGCGGGGAGCCTTCGACGAGTATTGATGGCGTCGCGGCTCCGGATGCAGGGCTGATCCTGCGCTACAACGGCAACAGCTGGTCCGACGGGCGCGGACAGATTTTCGATGCCTGGGTGCCATTCACTTTGCCGGACTACGATGTGTTCGAGATCGACGCCATCACGCTCGATCAAAGACGGGAATTCACCGGCATCGGCACCATCCTGTTCAATTTCGCCGTGAACCCGGTTTCCGGCGCGCTATACGTGTCAAACCACGATTTGCGAAATCGTATTCGCTTCGCGGGCGTGGCCTCAAGGGCCGCGACGACCGTGCGCGGGCACGTCAGTGACACGCGGATCACCGTAATTACCGCCGGCGGCGAAGTTGAGCCACGCACGCTTAACAAGCATCTCGATTTTTTGGCCGAACTCCCCGACCCGGTTGGACGGGAGATCAGCCTGTCGACGCCGTTGGGCATGGCGGTCAGTTCCGACGGCAATACGCTCTATCTCGCAGCCTTCGGGTCCGGCGTGGTCGCGATCTACCCGACAGCGGCGCTGGAAGACGACAGCTTCGATCCGGCATCGATCGATCAGGTGCCACTGACCGGCGGCGGACCCAGCGGAATCGTGCTGGACGAGATGCGTGGCCGAGCCTACGTAATGACACGATTCGACAACGGTCTTTCCATAGTGGACCTCGCGTCCAGGACCGAGACTGCCCATATCCAGCTGTTCAACCCGGAACCCGAGTCCGTCACGGCCGGTCGGCCTTTTCTCTACGATGCCCGCCTCACCTCCGGCAACGGCAATGATTCCTGCGCGACCTGTCATGTCTTTGGCGACACTGATGGTCTCGCATGGGACCTGGGCGAACCTGACGAAACGACGCAGCCAATTCCAAACACATTTATCCGGATCTCACCGGCAGCCACACCGGCCCGCTTCCACCCGCTGAAAGGACCGATGACGACGCAATCGATGCGCGGCCTGGCCGGTCACGGGCCCATGCACTGGCGCGGTGATCGTACGGGCAGCGAACGGGAACCGGGCGAAACGCTGGAAGAAGCGGCATTTAAGGAATTCAACGCGGCGTTCGACGCATTCGCCGGACTGGGTGCAACGCTCGACCAGGACCAGATGCAGGCGTTTACCGACTTCGCCCTGCAGATTCGCTATCCACCCAACCCGGTACGCTCACTGGACAACCAGCTGCAGGGCATCGAGCTGCGGGGCGAGGAACAGTTTCGGGAAGGCGTCGTGCGGATTCAGACCGGCGTGCGGGAAGTGTGCAGGGACTGCCATGTACTGAGCCCGGCGGCTGGCCTGTTCGGCACCCGCGGACTGATGGCCGACAATTCGCAGGCCGGTGAACGCAACTTCAAGATTCCGCATTTTCGCGATCAGTATCAAAAGATCGGGATGTTTGGCTGGGGTTTCAACAGCCCGACCTTCACGGGACCGCAGATCCGTGGTTTTTCCTTCAATCACAACGGCGCAACCAGCTCGAATTTCATCATTGCCGATCTCGGTATGCCGCGGGACGATCTGCTGGCGCTGCGCGCCTTCCTTTATGCCTTTCCAACCGAATCGCCACCGGTCACCGGTCAGCAGGTCACCCTGATGAGCGGCAATCTGGGATCCGCCGCGGCACGCGTAGACCTGCTGGTCGCCCGCGCGCTGGTGACCGAGCCGGTACCGGAATGCGACCTCGTCGCCAGCGGTGTGATCGGAAACGAAAGCCGCGGCTGGCTGATGCGGGAAGACGGGCTGTTCCACGGCGACCGTCGCGGAAGCGCAGGAATCTCCCGAAGCGACCTGGAAGCCCTGCTCTCCGGCGACAGCGATCGCATCACCCTGATGTGCGTTCCCTGGGGATCCGGCGAGCGCATCGGGTTCGACCGGGACCTCGACGGGCAACTCGACCGGGACTAGGAAAAATTGACAACTTGCTGCTTTGAAATAATTTTTTGAATGCTGGCAGCGACTGATCGGACGCTGGACCCGGGAATAATGACAGCGCTGTCATTTTAGGGTACCGTCTGCATTCGGCCTCATTTAAAAAAAACTATGAACTCTCACCCCTCCTCCTCGGCCCTGGCCGTTCTGGTGCTGTACAGCCTCACGACCCTGTCCGTCCATGCGGCGGACGGCGACAGCGACGGTGTCGATGACGCGGTCGACAACTGCCTGCTGGTCGCGAACGCGGCGCAACGCGATACCGACGGGGACGGGATCGGCAACGCCTGCGATGCTGACGTGGCCATTCCGAACGACTGTTTTGTGAACTTCCCCGACCTCGACGTTTACTCGGGCAATTTCTTCCTACCGGGCGACCTGGACACGGACAACAACGGCGACGGGCAAACCAATTTTGCCGACCTGAATGTCATCGCTGACTATTTCTTTGCCCCGCCCGGGCCCAGCGGTTTGTTCACGGCCTGCAACACGGCCAGCGAGTTGGCCGCGAGCGCAATTGCCAATTCCGAGCTGCAGCCGGCGTCTCTGGCGGTTGACGACAACCTGGCAACGCGCTGGGAATCGGTACACGGTCTCGATCCGGGAATCCTGGTGCTGGACCTCTCCCGGAGCTTTCCCCTGACCCGGGTGGAGATTCACTGGGAAGCCGCCAATGCCGGCACCTACACGCTTGACGGTTCCAACGACAATGTCAGCTGGACGACCCTGTCGAATCAGACCGGCGGCCAGTTTGGCGACCGAACAGACGTAATCGACATCAACGGCACGTACCGTTACCTGCGCATGAACGGCCTGACCCGCAGCCCGGGCAATGTCTACGGCTATTCAATCTGGGAGATGAATGTCTTTGGTGATGCCTCGGCCGGTGTCGACATCGACGTCGATGCCGATGACGACGGGGTCATCGACGCACTGGACCTCTGCCCGGATACGCCAGCCGGGAGCCCGGTCGATGCGGACGGCTGTGCCGTCATTATTCCGGTCAACGAAGTGGCCACCGCGGGAGGCATCCTGGCCGGCGGGCCGGGGTCGGCCTTTCCCGGACATGCCCTGTATGTCTTCGACGACGATCTCGGCACCGGCGGCAGCAGCTGCAACGGCGGTTGTGCCACGAACTGGCCGCCGCTGCTGGTTGAAGACGGACTCGCCTCGGGCGTGTCGGGACTGTCGACGATCGTGCGCAACGATGGTTCGACCCAGGCGGTCCACGAAGGCCGGCCACTTTATTTTTACAGCGGCGACAGCGGCCCGGCCGACACCAACGGCCAGGGCGTCGGCGGCGTCTGGTGGCTGGTGTCCTACGCCCAGCTCTACGAACCTCTGTACGATGTTGTCACGGCGCTCGAACCGGCTTTGCAGGAAGATACGCCGGAGGCCCTGGTTACGCGTTTTGCCGATCGCGCCCGCGATCGCCACGCCCGCGAGGACCAGTTCCAGGCCTACGATCACTACCTGTCGTTCTACTGGGAACACCGCACTGCCGCCATCGAGATCGTTGACACGATAGGGCGCGGTGGCGACACCATCACCTTCAATGTCACCACCCAGTGGCCGCTGCACCCGCTGGAGGCCGAGCTGCGATTTTTCTATCGCGGCTTCAACACGGTGGCCGAGTATTACGACAACGGCGTAATGAGTAACCTGGGCAACAACAATTACACCCGGAGCGTGAGCTTCAACCCGAAGACCAACAGTGCGCTGCAGGTCGGCGACCGCATGGAGTTCGAGCTGAGCCAGTTCCTCACCGGCACACCGAACGGGCGCGACAACTATTACGGCACCGCGTTCCTGTACATCGTGGGCCAGGGTCTCGTGCCCTGGGAGGCCCGTGGCGTGTTCGGCGATTTCTCCACCGAGCTGGAAGATTCCTTCCCGATCGCGGCCGCCGGCTGGAGCGGCGGCAACGGCACCCTGCCCTACCAGTACTCCAACGAGCCCGACAGTCACTTCCTGCAGATGCCGACCAACCTGTCGAACATCAACGGCCAGGTTTTTGTACGCGGCCGGCGAGTGCACCACACCGATTTTGGCGACGGCTCCCACAACGAAGCGCCGGAGAACGCCGATTTCACCGAACTGGCTGGCACGCTTGGCAACCACTACATCAACCGCTCCTGCGTGGCCTGTCACATCCGTAATGGCCGCGCCCTGCCCCCGGCCCCGGGCCAGCCGCTGCGAAAATATGTCGTCAAAGTCGGCGACGGAACCGGCGGTCCCGATGCGCAGCTCGGGTCCGTGCTGCAGCCCCAATCGACCGGTGGCAGCCCCGAAGGTGGCGTCAGCCTGGCCGGCTGGATCGAGAGCGACGGATTACGCACGCCCGACTACAGCTTCACACCGGGTCCGCCGGCCAGCTACTCCACGCGCATCGCACCGCAGCTCGTCGGGATGGGTCTGCTGGAAGCTATCCCCGAATCGGACATCGAGGCGTTGGCCGACCCTGACGATCTTGACGCAGACGGCATCTCGGGCCGCATGCATTTGGTCACCGACCCGGAAACCGGACAGAGTCGCGTCGGGCGTTTTGGCTGGAAGGCGTCCCGCGCCAGCGTGCGGCACCAGGTCGCTGCGGCGCTGAATACTGACGTCGGCGTCATGACCTCCGTCATGCCCGCACCCGATTGCGGAACGGACCAGGCCGGCTGTGGCCCGGTCGGGCAGGAACTGTCCGACGATCATCTCGA
>JAHEKH010000126.1 GCA_024638445.1 Gammaproteobacteria bacterium
CCAAACGTCGCCGACAACACCTTCGTCATCGCCGCCGTCAGCGTCGTCTTTCCATGATCAACGTGACCTATCGTCCCAACGTTGACATGTGGCTTTGTACGCTCGAATTTTTCCTTTGACATGGATCTTCTCCCAGTCTGTCAACCGGTTTGTCTAAAACAATGCCTGCAAAAACATCGGCGCATTCGCGCCGCACTCACATGGAGCCCACAACCGGATTTGAACCGGTGACCTCTTCCTTACCAAGGAAGTGCTCTACCTCTGAGCTATGTGGGCCAGGTAACAGGGGACAGGGTCATTCCCTCTACCCTGTTACCTGGCGTTGGAGCGGGTGATGGGAATCGAACCCACATCATCAGCTTGGAAGGCTGAGGTTCTACCGTTGAACTACACCCGCCTTTTAGCTAACCGGATCGCGACTCCCAACGACCAAATGGTGGAGGGGGTAGGATTCGAACCTACGTAGGCATAAGCCAGCAGATTTACAGTCTGCCCCCGTTGGCCGCTTGGGTACCCCTCCCGAAACCAAGCCGGGTATTGTCGTTTTTGCCTTAACAGGTGTCAACACGCACGGCGGCGGTTCCGGGTCTTTTTACCCGGAACCGCCGCCAGCGCAGTATATATAATGTGTCTCCCCGAGCGTTCCTCAGCGAGTTCCCGCCCGGCGCAGGGACGACGGACCGAAATCCGCTGCCTTGAGCTCCACGTCGAAGTCGTAGGTTTTGGCCTGCTCGTTGTTCAGTCCCAGCGCGAGATAGCGGCCGGCCTGGAGATCCGTGTAGACATCGAGGGTGGTCCAGAGCGTCGGCACATCGTAGTAATTGATGGCATGCCCCTCGACCACGCGCCAGATCTGGTCGCGATTATCGTAGATATCTTCGGCCACGATCTGCCAGGAGTCCTCGTCGATGTAAAAGGTTCGCCGCTTGTACACATGACGAATGCCGTCCTTGAGCGTGGCATCCACGACCCAGACCCGGTGCAGCTCGTAGCGCGCATGCTCCTGGTTGATATGCAGCGGACGGATAATGTCGTCGTACTTGAGCTCGTCGCTGTGCAGCTTGTAGGCGTTGTACGGGACGTAGATTTCCCGCTTCCCAACCAGCTCCCAGTTGTAGCGCTCCGGGCTGCCATTGTAGAGATCGAGGTCATCGCTGGTCCGCAGGCCGTCTGACGCTGTGCCGGGGTTATCGAAAGCCACATTGGGCGCCCGCCGCACACGGCGCTGGCCGGGGTTGTACAGCCAGGCCTTGCGATGCTCGAGGGCCTGGTTGAGCGTTTCGTGAACCAGCAGAATCTGGCCGGTCAGCCTGGGTGGCGCCGTAACCCGCTGCTTGAAGTAAATAATCGTGTTCTCGAGCTCTTCCTCTTTCGCACCCGGAAGGCTGTACGCCGGAAAAAACTCGTCCTGCAGCATTACCATCGTGTAGCTGCCGTTGCGGGTCACCGGCGCCTGGCCAATGGTCCGCGCGGCACCTTCCCCGCGATAGCGCAGGATGTGGTTCCAGATTACCTCCAGCCCCGACTCGGGAATCGGGAAAGGGATACTCTCGGTCGCACCGGTTACACCATTGCCGCCCTCGATCAGCGTGGCCGACACCGCATTGCGCCGGGTCGCGTCATAAATCCTTTCCGGATAGGCGGCACTGCGGTGCGTCGGGTAGACGTTCATGAAATAGGTGTCGCCGTAGGTCTTCAGCATTGCCTTGTGGCCTTCGGTCAGCTTGCCGGCATGCTCGTCCATGTTCTGGGCATTGATCGTCAGCACGACCGTATCGTCGGCAAACGGGTCCGGGTGATGCCCGCCGGTTTCGAAATCCGGAAAACCGGCTTCCGCCGGCGAGCCGATACCGCCTTCCCAGGCGGGAATCGTGCCGCCGGCATTGCCGGCGCGTTCCGCGCCCAGCGGCGTCAGGTCCTGTCCGAGCCGGGCCGCCTCTTCGGGCGTAATTCCAGCCAGCGCATTGCCGGCCAGGAGTACGGCCAGACCGGCCGCGAAAATGCTTTTAAATTGAGGCATAGGTGTCCCCCGTCGTAATTAACGGCGCCTGTCGTTGGAGCCTGGAAGCGGCCCGGATGCCTGCCCGGGCGTGTATAGCGGTCACAGAGAATAACCGCGGGTCGCGGAAATTATGACCACGATTGAAAGAAAATGATCCCTTGGCGTTTAACCTCTTGTTTTTACATAATTAATCTAGATTAAAATCGCCATCGCCATCCCGTGAAGAACGCTTGTGGAACTCGGGCGCGCGCGGATGGCGGATTTTCAGGCGGCTGCGCAAGGGCGAACGCCAGACCCGGAAGTGATGCGGATAGGCGGTAACGTCCTGGTAATCCTGGTCATGATAGACCTCGCCCTGGGACAGGACCCGCGCCCGCAACAGGTGAGCCACCCAGAATGCATCGTGCCGCTCGGTGAGATTGCGGGATGCGCAAAAAGCGCGCAGCTCGGCAGGCGTCAGCAGGTGCGTCGGCAATCCGGCTTCGAGCAGCTCGTCCACGAGCCAGTAATGCTCTCTGCCGGCGAGGACGATTACGCCGGCAATCGAGTTGCCGGCCGCCCTGAGCTGCTCGATGAGTTCACCGGTCTTCCGGTCGAGGTGGGTGCGCTCGTGCAGGCGATAATCGCCATCGTCGACGAGCGTCAGTACCGGCGGCTGGACCAAGGCGTCAATACCAACGTACAGACGACCGGAGTAGGTCGCCCAGCGGGCGTTTCCCAGCAGCTTCTTCAGTACAGACATTGACCCGGATCCCCCCCAGACCGGTTGACTTATTATCCCGGCTCGGCGGCTCAATTGCCAGAAACGCCCTGATTCAATTAAGGTATTGCACCGCAATAGCCCACATGGAGCAGCCCTTGAAGTCACCGCGGACCCTGGCCGAGCGGATAATCGACGGCAACCTCTCCTCGGCTGCCGCGGCACGCGGGATCATCCGGCTCAAGCGGAATAACCTGGTCGAGCGCCCCTGGGGTGGTTTGCGCATGCTCGCGTACAAAGGCTGCGCCCCCCTTCCCGACCAGAAGACGATAACCGGGATGGGTGTCGGCGAAGCTTTCGAAACCGCCGCCTGTCCATCGGACCCGGAAAGCGCCGAGCATCCCAGCATTGCGCTGTTGCCGGACGGCTCGGAGATCGCGCTGCCACAGCTGCTGCGCAGCGCCGGCCGGGAAATCCTGGGCGAAAAACTGTATGAGCAGTTTCACGGCGAGATTCCGCTGTTGCCGAAAACCCTCGATATCCAGGAGCTGTTATCGATCCAGGCGCACCCGCCGGGCAACACCGAGCTGTACATCATCATCGACGCCGAGGCGGGTGCCACCATCCGGCTCGGCTTTCGCCACAACATCGACCCGGAGTCGCTGCGTGATGAACTGGTGGCGGGCCGGCGCACGCAGGAGGCGTTGCTCGGTTTTCTCCGCAGCGACGTCGACCCTCACGAGCTGCAGGCGGTGCTGGCGCCGTGGCTGGCCGACCGGCAGGCACCCCCAGGCGCCGCTGTCGCGGCGCTGCAGCCTATGCAAAAGTCCGGCACGGACCTCACCGAGCTCGAGTCCTGCCTGGGCCTTCTCAAGTCCGTTTACTGGCACGTGCTCGACCTGATGAACGAAATACCGGTCCGCGCCGGCCAGGTTATTTACAACGCAACGCCCCGACGGGTGCGCGATGCCACCGGGCTGCCCGAGTCGGCGGAAGTCCATGCCCTGGGCAACCCCGGATGCCGCGAGATCCTGATGCTGGAAATCCGCCGGCCGGGCGTGACGTATCGAGCCTGGGACAACGTACGCTTTCCGATTCGCGACATCGATATCGACCGGACGCTCGGCGCCATGCACCTGGGCGCCACCAGCGCCGAAGAATTCGAAGTTGCGCCGGACGCCGTTCCGGGTCAGCCCGGCGTCTATCGCTCGGTGGCCAGCGAATGCTTCGTCGTCGACCATATCCGTCCAAACCCGGACCCGGTAAGGGTCGCTGACGGCGGCTTCAGAACGCTACACGTCATCGCCGGGACCGCGACTCTGACCGACGGCGAAGGCGCGCAGACACGGCTCGGGACCGGTGAATCGGCGCTGGTGCCCGCAGCGGTGAACGGCTTTCAGGTCGAGGGCAACGCCCACGCCGAGATTATCAGCGTCACTCTGCCCTGACTGCGGCACGAGCCTCGGCCAGGCGCTGCTCCAGGCGCTCGCGAATGTCCAGGTGTGCGGCGACAAAGCGGTCGCGGCGGCTGCGGATGGCGCCGAGCACGGCGTCGAGATTGCCGGGGTTCAGCGTCACACCGAACCCGCCCTCGCAGCCCGGTAAAAGTGTTTCGAGCATTTTCCCGCCCAGCGCTTCGCGATAGTGCGCGGGCTCCCAGAACCAGCGCAGGCTTTCGCCGCGTGCCGCCAGGCCTTCGACCGGCTCAGCCGCATGCTCGTCAAACAGACTGAAATCCCAGGTTGTGATGTCGCGACTGCCGGCCAGGCGAACCAGCTGCGTTTTCCAGGCCTCGAATTTTGGCCACAGCCCCGCGCTGTCCAGCAGCAGCAGGTACTCGGCGTGATAAGGATTGATGAACAACACCAGCCGGACATCGCGTTCCGTGGTGTAGGCCATCAACCGGTCCAGCGCCTCGAACTCGGCCGACCAGTTGGTGCCCTCGTTGAATAGTGTCTGCGGCGGCGCCAGCCGGCTCGCCATCTCGCGGTTTTTCTGGGTAAACAGCGTGCGCACCCCCTCGGTCCGCACGATAGGCCGGTAAATGCCATCTGCCGGGTTGAAACCAGCCGCGGTTCGGGTTTCAACCTGAGCCCGGCGCTGCTGCATAACCGTCAGCAACGAATCAGACAGCGCTTCGAGCGACAGGCTTGCACGAAGCCGGTCGACCTGGCGTTCGAGCGCATACCGGCGCCGCGGCTGGCCGCTGGCATCTATCGCCAGCCGCAAGACCGACTCTTCCTCCGCCGGCCACCGCCGTGGATCGTGCCGCGGGCGGGATTCGAGAAAGTCGGAAAAATCGACGCCCAGGTAAATCGTCCGGACCGTGCCGGCGTGCATGGCGTGCTGGGCATAACGCACCTGCTTGTACACCGTAAGTCCGGGTACCGCCAGGTTGAACACTGGCCGATCGGCGGATGACCAGCACCGGTGATCGGGGTCGAGTCCCATCTCGGGGCGGGAGTTGCCAACGATCAGGGTCGCAGGCCGCGCCCTCAGCACCTGGTGCACCTTGGCGGTACGGCCGCGGTCGCCGGCAAACGGTTTCAGTTCGTTGAAACCGGCCACACGGGTAGTGCCAAACACGTTATACGGGTCGACAGCGACGTTGATCAGCACCGCCGCGCCGAGGATTACTACGCCAACGGCGAGAAATACGACTATGTAGCGTCTGAAATTCATGTCAGAACTGGAAGTAGAGAAACTCGGAAATCCGGGTCAGGCCGAGAATGCCGGCGGCGAACAGGCCGGCGCTGACGCCGGCCCAGCGCAGTCGGGGTGACCAGGAAAACTGCTCGACGGCGCCAGCAAAAGGCTGCACCGCAAAGCGATCGTCGTGGCGATAGTCATTGACCGCCGGCTGGTAGTCGCGCAACAACTGGTGGGTGTTCGGAGCAACCAGCGCGAGGGCCAACAGCGCCAGCACCCATGCCCAGGTCCCGACAAACGTGGCGCCGCCGCCGAGGTAACTGCTCACGCCGAGCGAGGCGAGCACCTGTGACAGGCCACCCAGCCGCACCGCAATGGCGTTGGGAATCGCAATGCCGTTGGCGCCAGTCATTGCCTGCAGCATGGACAATGCCGCGCTGAAATCGTCCGCCCGGAAAAACACCCAACCCACAACGACGGCCACGAAAGTGATCGCCCAGGCGACGGCCTTCCACAGCTGACCCGAAAAGAACGCCGGCGATCCGAGACGCCGCAGCAGCCAATGCCACGCATGATTGATGACGAGATAAACCCCGTGCAATGCGCCCCAGAAAACAAACGTCCAGCCCGCACCGTGCCACAGTCCGCCCAGCAGCATGGTAACTGCCAGGTTGGCATATCGGCGGGCATTACCGCGCCGGTTACCGCCGAGCGGAATGTACAGGTAGTCACGCAGGAACCGCGATAGCGTCATGTGCCAGCGACGCCAGAACTCGACGATGCTGGTGGCCTTGTAAGGCGAGAAAAAATTGAGCGGCAGACGGATACCGAACAGCCTGGCGCTGCCAATAGCCATGTCGGAATAACCCGAAAAATCGAAGTACAGCTGCATCGTGTAGGCCAGCGCACCGCCCCACGCGCGGAAAAAATCCAGCGTCTCGCCACCGGCCGCCGCGTCGAAGACGGGTGTGGCATGCACGGCAACACCGTCGGCAATCACGACTTTCTTGCAAAGACCGATGGCGAAAATCGTCAAACCTATGGCCAGGTTTCGGGCGCGTGGTTTCAATGCACCCTCTTTCATGAACTGCGGCATCATTTCCGCGTGATGAACGATCGGGCCGGCAATGAGCTGGGGAAAGAAACACACGAACAGCGCGTAGTGCCCAAAGCGATACTCGCGCACCAGCCCGGAGTAGGCATCGGCCAGGAAAGCAATCTGCTGAAACGTGAAAAAGGAGATCGCCAGGGGCAGGACAATCGTCTCAAGCTGCAGGTCAGCCCCCAGGGCGTTCAG
>JAHEKH010000032.1 GCA_024638445.1 Gammaproteobacteria bacterium
GCCCAGACGTGCGACGGATCCAGGTCGAAGCGTTTCGCCCAGTGCGCAGCGGTTTCTGCTGTAGCCGGGTGACCGTAGCCGTCACGCTCGCTGGTCATGATGGTCACGAAGACGAGGTCCGGCGGGGCGCTGGCCGCGGCGCTTTTTATCGCGAGGGTCTGGGGGACGCAGGCAGCACACCATTCGGCGGCATAGTCGATCCAGACGTACTTTCCAGCGTGGCGCTCAATCGAGGCCGGCAAACCAAGCGCATCGACATAGGTACCTGCCGGCAGCCCCGGCTCGCCGGTGCAGCCGGTCAGCAGCCCGGCCGCAACGAGAAGGAGCAGCGGGCCGGCAGCCCGTGGACGCTTGTTGGGAGGCATTGGCTCGCCGTTGGTGATTTTAGTGTCGCGGTCATTGCAACCAGAGGCGGGCGGGCCTGGCCTCGTAACCCTGTCGCCTGGCGTGCAACTGAATGGCAGCATCTGGATTGCGGCCGCCCTAGCTGGCACGTTGCTCCAGGTAGCGCATGACGGCGTCCTGTTCGGCCAGCGACAGCAGGATAACGAGGTCGCCGGGTTCGGCCCAGGCCAGTGCGTCTTTGAGTGCGTCGAGCTCCGATGCCGAGTGACTGAGCTGTCCGGCTTTGGCGCCTTCATCGAGGAACTGCGTGTGCAGCAGCTTGCGAATCTCGCCGCGTTCGCGGCCGCGCGCGTACTTTTCGATTTCGAGCGTGATGACCCGGTCGGGTTTCATGGCCCAGGCAGTCGTTGCGAGATCGCGTATGAGCGTGTCCGTGCGGTCGCCGGCCTCGCCGAAGGCGATCAGCCGGCGGCGGGCATCCAGGTTCCCGGCGAGCTGAACGATGGCGCGAAACGCATCCGGGTTGTGGGCGAAGTCGACCAGCACCTTTACCCCGTCAACGTCATAGAGGTTGCCGCGACCGGGATTGTCGCCGGGCTGGAAAGCGGTTAAACCACGAACGATACCGGTGTCGGGTATACCGAGGCTTTCGCACAGCGCAGCAACCCCCAGGGCGTTGCCGATGTTGTAACGCGCCGCGCCGCCCAGGGTCAGCGGGATATCGGCAGCCCGCAGCAGCGGCTGCCAACCGCCATTCACATAGCGGCATAACGCATCGTCGCGCAACACCCAGGCCTCGCCGCCGCCGGCCACGTGGTGCGCGATGACGGAATTGCCGGCGTCGAGCGAGAAAAACACGACCGGTGCCGGCGCCTGTGAGGACCGTTCGACCAGGCGCGTGTCGTCGGCGTTGAGGACCAGCCGGCCGTCATTATCGAGTGCCCGCGTGACGACCCACTTCGCGTCCAGCAACTCGTCGAGGTTGCGGGAACCGAAGTCGCCGATGTGGTCACGGGCGATCCGCGTGAGTAACGCTGCACGGGCCCGCGGCACGCCGATTCCACGACGCAACAGGCCGCCGCGTGCTGTCTCCAGAATCGCAATGTCGATGGACGTCTGCCGCAAGGTCGTGCGGGCACCGCCCGGGCCGGCGTAATCGCCGCGGTCGACGATCGTGTCGTCCACCGCGAGGAAATCGGTCGAGCTGTAGCCAACGTGCAGCCCGGCCGCCCGCGCAACCGCCGCGGCGAGCCGCACTGACGTGGTCTTGCCGTTGGTGCCGGTTACCAGGCCGACAGGGATATCGCTGAAGTCACCCCAGTCCAGCGTGACCGGGTCGGGCAGGCCGGTAACCGGCCACGTCCGGCTGCCGCGGCCGGTTCCGATCGACGCTTCGTCGTCGTCGCTCAGAAAAACCAGGTCCCGTTCAGCGGCGGCAGCCTCCAGCGCCAGCAGCGCCGGGTTGCGTTCCTCGTCAATCAGGGCGCGCAACCGGCTCATCGCCTCGTCAAATGATTCAGTAGCGTCGTCGCAGACTGTCTGCCAGGCCCACTCGTTCAGCTCGGTAGCGGCATAAAGCGCATCGATCGGCGCCGAGATAGCCAGGCTGACGCCACCTTCGCACGGACGCACCGCGGTAGTTTCCTCATGCCAGCCTACGGCCTCGAGCGCGGGGATAATCGCCTTGCGCCAGCGGTCGACCAGCGCCCCGATATCGTCCTCGTCCGCCGCCACGTCGATCACCGCGCCGGCACGGTCGAATACCGCGTTGGCGCCGGTCAGGCGGCGGCTGTCGAGGAGTTCCATCAGTCGCTGTCTTCCGGTTCGCGGGCGATCCGCACGCCGCGTTCGTCACGGATCAGCTCGACGCTGTCGTCGATAGTGATCTCGTCGACATCGGCCGGTGGCGGCATCTTTTGTGTCTTGCCGGGCACTGGTTCGGCCGGGCTTTCGCCGCCGAAGTAAATGATCTGTTTCCAGGTGCGCTTTATCTTGTCGCCGAGGATCAGCAGCAGGTCGCCGGCGGCGGCCCGTTCCAGCGTTGCGTTCGTTGCCGCCTGTTCGTCGGCAATGATCTCGATCTGCGATTCCTCGACGCCGTGCTTCAGCAGCGTATCGCGCAACAGCCCGGGAATTTCGCCATCGGAACGGCCGCGCAGACTGTCGTCCTGGCGGCAGATGTAGTGGTCAAAATGACCGGCGGCATACGTGGCGATCTGGCGAATGTCTTCGTCGCGCCGGTCTCCGGGCGCAGCCATTACGACGACGCGCCGGCCCTCGACATCGAAACGGTCCACCAGGTCGCACATCGCCTTCACCGCCGCCGGGTTGTGAGCGTAGTCGAGGATTACCTTGAACGGATGCTCGTTGTAGATGTTCATCCGGCCCGGTGCCTGGAAGAAGGTCGTATCGAAAGTGCGCAGGCCCTGGCGAATGTTGTCCAGGCTGACACCCATCGAAAACGCCAGCGCCGCGGCAAACATGGCGTTCTGCACGTTGTGCATCGCCCGGCCCTCGATCGTTGCCGGGATCAGGTGCGTCCACAGCAGCGGGATGTGACTTTCCGAATCGTAGAGCGTGATCATGTGGCCGTTCATGCCTTCCTCGAGCACGATCGCACGGCCGCCGGCACGGATATGCTCTTTCACCAGCGCATGCCGCGGGTTCATCGTTACGTAGCAGAGGTGCTCGGCCTTGGTGTAGTCGGCCATGCGCAGGCAGAGTTCGTCATCGGCGTTGAGTACCGCGGCATCAGTGGCGACCTCGATGGGCACCCGCTTGACCTCCGCGAGTTGCTCCAGCGTGTCGATGCCCTTGAGACCGAGGTGATCCGCAGAAATATTCAGGCACGCAGCAACGTTGCACTTGCCGTAGCCCATCCCGGCCCGCAGCAGGCCGCCCCGGGCGGTTTCCATCACCGCGGCATCGATGCTCGGGTCGCGCAGTGCCATCGCTGCCGATACCGGACCGGTCATGTCGCCCTCGACCGTCAGCTGGCCGTCGATATAAAGCCCGTCGGTGCTGGTCAGGCCTACCGTATACCCATTCAGCTTGAGGATATGCGCCAGCATGCGCGACGTCGTGGTCTTGCCGTTGGTCCCGGTAATTGCGGCGATCGGGATGCGCGCCGGGGTTCCGGTCGGGAACAGCATCTCGATCACCGGGCCGGCGACATCCCGCGGCGTGCCTTCACTGGGCGCGACGTGCATGCGAAAACCCGGACCGGCGTTGATCTCGCAGATGGCACCACCGGTCTCGTGATACGAACGGGTGATGTCGTCGGTCAGGAAATCGACGCCGCCGATGTCGAGGCCGATGCCGCGTATCGCGCGCTCCGCCATTTCGCGGTTGTCGGGATGAATCACGTCGGTCACGTCGATCGCGGTGCCGCCGGTCGACAGGTTGGCGGTCGTTCGCAGGTAAACGACTTCGCCTTCCGCAGGCACGGTGCTGCGGTCGTAGCCGCAGGCCTTCAGCAGCCGTTCGGCCTGGTGGTCGAACTCCAGCCGGGTCAGCACTTTTTCGTGGCCGACGCCGCGGCGTGGATCCTGGTTGACCTCCTCGACCAGCTGTTCAATCGTCTGGCGGCCGTCACCCACCACGTGTCCGGGTACACGCTTGGCCGCAGCGACCAGCTTGCCGTCAATGACCAGCAGGCGATGATCGAGACCGGTAATAAAGCTCTCGACGATTACCGTGCGGTGATGTTCGCGCGCCTTGTCGAAGGCGACCTCGATTTCCTCGGGCGTGTTCAGGTTGGTAGAGACACCGCGGCCATGGTTAGCGCTCAGGGGCTTGAGCACTACCGGGTAACCGATACGCCGCGCCGCCCGCTTGGCGTCCGTGCTGGAGCGGGCCAGCTTCTGTGATGGAACCGGCAGGCCGAGGTCGCGCAGGATGTGGTTCGTTTCTTCCTTGTCGGAAGCCAGGTCCACGGCGATGTTGCTGGTGCGTGTGGTGGTCGTTGCCCAGACACGCTGCTGGTAGCGGCCATGGCCGAACTGCAGCAGGCTGTAGCGATTGAGCCTGATCCACGGGATGTCGCGTTGCTCGGCGGCGGTCACGAGTGACGCGGTGCTGGGACCGAGCGCGCGGTTCTGAGCGTAACGAATGAACCGATCCCGCGATTGTTCGAACTCCCAGTCGTCGTCCGGGGCTTCGGCCGGGCGCAGTTCTTCCGGCAACAGGCGGTGCAGGATATCCAGCGCGAGACGACTGGCTTCGCGACCGACCTCGGCGTCGTGATACTGGAACACCATGTAATACTGGCCCGGGTCACCGGTCGAGCGGGTCTTGCCAAAGGTCACCGGCGAACCGGCGACGTTCTGCAGCTCGATGGCCACGTGTTCCATCACGTGACCCAGCCAGGTGCCTTCGTCTTCGCGCAGGCGCCGGAGAAATCCGCCGGCTTCGCCATAGGAGCAGCCGTGATCGGCCAGACCCGGCAGCCACTCGACCAGCCGGTCGTTGAATGAAGCCCCGAGTTTGCCGGTTGGCCATTTCTCCAGCTCACCGAGATCGATGATGTGCCGGATCACCGGGAAGTGTGCGTATTGGTTAGGTCCGACGTAGACGTTGGTAGACAGTATTTTCATGGCGTTGAGCCTCGGTTCATGGCCTCGCGGTCCTGTTCGCAATGTCGAAGGTGCCGCCCTGCACGAGGATGTGCAGGCGCACGCCGATCAGGCTGACCGGCTCGCCCCGGGAGGCGCGATCCATGGAGGAGAACTCCAGGTCCGACGGGTCGACAACGGTGATGCCGCCAGAGCCCACGACTTCCAGTGAGTCGCCCGGGCGGATGAATGCAGCGGTGTCTTCGTCCAGCCCGATTCCGACGGCAAAGGGGTTGTAGGCCAGCGCGGTCAGCAGCCGGCCCAGGCGGTCGCGCTGGCGAAAGTGCTGGTCGATGATGAAATTGTTGGTCAGGCCAAGGCCTGGCGCGAGCGTGACCTTGTCCGGACTGGGGGTGCTGCCCTCGGCACCGCCGGCAATCATGTGTTCGGGCATGAATGCCGCGCCGGCCGAGGTGCCGGCAATATGGACGCCGGCGGCGTTACGCCGGCGAATCAGCTGGGCGACTTTCGTGCCACCGAGCGTCGTCGAGAGCCGCAGCTGGTTACCGCCGGTCATGAATATGCCCGTGGCGCGTTCCAGGTACTCGGTGTACTTGTCGTCTTCGCAGTCGGCGCGCGTGGTGATCGGCAGGACCATGGCGTGCTGCACGCCGAGCTCGCGAAACAGCTTTTCGTAGTTGCGGCCAGTGTCTTCCAGCTCCGAAGCGGTCGGGATGATGGCGATGCGGGCCGGACCGACGCCGCCGCAGATCTCCACGAAGCGGTTCAGGATCTCGGGGTTGCGCAGCTTCTCCTCGGCGCCGCCGATGGGCACGATATATCCACGCTCGCCTTTGCCTGCCGGGGAAGGGGCCACTCTCACGCTCCTGCTCAGAAAAGGACGAATACCTTCCGGTACGGCGCTGCCGCGGTCAAGTGGTGGGAACCCTCAGGGCGGGAAGCATGGGGGTTTCGCTGAGACATTTGCGAGCCAGAAGAGATTCCCCAAAGGAGGACCCTCCCGGCGCGCCCGCGATGGACCAGCTGGCTCTCTTTTCCTCTCTGCTCTCTGTCGGAGTGGCTTGAGCCGCAATTCCCGGTCTCGCCGAGGCATACGCAAGCCCGAAGAGATTCCTGGCAGGAGGGCTTCCAGGCGTGCCCCCGGTGTCGAGAACCGCGCCTGGAAGGCGCTCCTGCGCGCGGGGGGCAGGGCGGCCAATCGATGACTGCTATTTCCGGCTGAAGCGGATTTCGAACCCCTGGGTGCCGCCGTCGCTGACGGTTACCAGCAGGCCGTCATCGGCCTGGCGGGTATAAACGATGCGCCTGGGGAAGTCGTGATCAGGATTCTCGAAGATATAGTCGCCAGTCGAAGTCGTGCCCGTCAGGCGAAAAGCAACCGGCAAGTCGTTGTGCGAAACCTTGGCGATGAAATAGATGTCGCCGCTCATCGCAACCAGCCGCATGGTCTCAACCATTTCGCCGCTTTCATTACGGGTGACGCCACGGCCTTCGTAAGTCCTGCCGCTGACCTGCACCCAGGTCTCGCTGATGGTGCCGTCGCGTGCGGTCCATTCACCGGACAGCCAGCCCAACCCGGACAAGGCGCCCGTCTCCGAGGTCGTTGCGCAACCAGCCAGCAGGCAGGTTGTCAGTGCCAGCAGAATCTTCATCACGCGCACGGTCACGCTCCGGGACGGGCCTGGGGTCAATGCTAACCCGAAGCTCTCTCGCTTTGCTGCAGGTCAGCATTAGTGCTTTAAACGCTGCCCGGGTCGGGCCTGGGACTACAGGAGGTCTGTTAAAATGAGGCAGGTTCGCAGATAACAACCGGGCAGGTGGGTGTGAACGCATCCTGGTGGCAGGAACTGAAACGCCGTAACGTGGTGCGGGTAGGCATTGCCTACACGGTTGTCGGCTGGATCGTGGCCCAGATCGGCCTGACCCTGTTCGAGACCTTCGAGGCGCCCGGCTGGGTCGGCAAGGTTGCCCTCGCGCTCATCGTGCTGGGCTTGCCGTTCGCGCTGCTGTTTGCCTGGGCTTTCGAGCTGACGCCGGAGGGCCTCAAGCGCAGTCACGAGGTCGACCTCGCCGAGTCGATAACGCAAAAGACAGGCCGAAAGTTCGACTTTGCCATCATCGCCGCACTGGCCATCGCCGTTGCATGGCTGGGATGGGACAAGTTCGCCAACCGCAGCAATGAGGCCACACGACCCTCCGTGGCGGCGGTTTCCGACACGGCCGGGGCGCTCCCGGTGGGCGACGGCAACAGGGTGGCTTCCTCGATCGCGGTCCTGCCGTTTGCCGACATGAGTCCGGAAGGCGACCAGGAATATTTTTCCGACGGAATTTCCGAAGAACTGCTCAACCTGCTTGCGCGGATTCCCGACCTGAAGGTTGCAGCGCGTACTTCGTCGTTTGCTTTCAAGGGCCGGCACGAGGATGTCAGCCAGATAGCCGACAAGCTGAACGTCAGCAAGATTCTGGAAGGCAGCGTTCGCAAGGCTGGCACCCGGTTGCGTATCACCGCGCAGCTGATCGAGGCGGATACCGGCTATCATTTGTGGTCGAACACCTACGACCGGGAACTCGACGACGTGTTCGCCATCCAGGACGACATTGCCGCGGCAATTGTCGGCGCGCTGCAGCAGACTCTCGGACTGTCTACGGTTGCGCCGGCGATAACCCGCAGCGGCAACGTCGATGCCTACAATGCCTACCTCGAAGGCCGCTTCCTGATGGAGAAGCGCGGCGAGGGACCGTTGCGCCAGGCCCGCGAGGCCTTTGACAAGGCCATCGCCCTCGATCCGGACTACGCGCCGGCGTATGCCGCACAGGCCGAAACGATTCTCTTGCTGCGGGACTCGAGCCAGACCTATGGCGATATTCCGACGACCGAGGCGCTGGCTCTCGCGCGTCCGCTCGTGGATCGTGCCATGGTGCTCGCACCCGGCAGCCCCGACGTCCACGCTGCCCATGGCTTCCTGTTGTCGACCGAGGGCCGGCACGAAGAATCGGTTGCCGCATTTGACCGGGCACTGGCGCTCAGCCCGAATCTCGTGCGCGTCATTCTGTGGCGGGCGCAGTCCCTGCAAGACCTCGGGCGGATTGAAGAATCCTTCGAGGGCACGAAGAAGGCGGTCAGCCTGGATCCGCTCGCCTACGTGCCGGCGCAAAACCTGGCGGTGCAGTATGCAAGCCGGGGCCGTTACGATGAGGCGCTGGCGACCGCAGAGAACCTGGCCCGGGTTCGTAACGATGCGGTCAGCTGGCGCGGCGCAGTGGCAATGGTCAACGTGATCGGCGGTCGCCTGGACCGGGCTCATGCGGCGCTGAAAAAGGCTCAGGCGCTGGAGCCGGACGATTACGCGGTGGGGCGCTTCCTGTACTGGACGTACAGCATGCTGGACCTGGACGAGCAGGCAAGGCAACTGGAGTTCCGGCCGATCGAAAAGGTCTACCGGCTGATGAGCGAAGAACGCTGGGACGATGCCCTTGCGGCAGTCAAACCCCTGGTGGCCGGCGAACCGACCAACGAGGTCCGTGACGCCGTAGCGGCCATTCACTTCGAGCGCGGCGATATGCAGGCGTGCCTGGCGGCGTTGCAACACTACGTCGACCGGACCGAAGGCAACCGCGGCGACCTGTTCGAGGATGCCCGCTCACCGCGCGCATTTTTGCTGATCGCAGCGCTGCAGAACAGCGGAGATAATGCCGCTGCGCGGCAGTGGCAGGACCGGCTGTGGGAGAGACACCGCATGCTTCGAAAGGCTGGCAATGATGGCGATACGGTGATCTACACAGAGGTAAAGCTGCACACGATCGATGGCGAAACCGGCGAGGCGCTCCGGCTGCTGCGTGAGCTGGTCGACCGGCAGTGGATCCTCGTCGAACCTGAGCGAGACATCATTATCCGGCGGCTCGAAGACAATCCGGCATTCCAGCAAATTGTTGCCGATCACAAGCGCACCAAGGACCGTCAGCGCAACAATGTGCTCGCACAACTCACGGGTGAGCCGGAAACCACCTGAACCGTGTACGCGGCCTCGGGGGTCGCCGCTCGCCATGATGCGTAAATTCTCCCAGCCCTGTTGGCACCGAATTGTTACCGCTACGGCGGTACGAGCCTCGGCGTGAACCAGGCTTCGGTGATGGCGGATCGCAGGGAATTCTGGCAGGAACCGGGTTCCTTGTGGCAGCTCTTGTCGGGATGTTCTGAACACCCGTGCGGGATCGTGGCTGAAGCCGCTCCCTGCAGGCAGCGCCCCAATCAGGGTTCGACGACGACGAGTGGGACGTAGAGTTCCTCGGCGCTGAGCCCGCCATGGGCGCCGATCATGGTGTTGTGCGCTTCGCCGGGCAGCGTATCGGTGATGATGTAATTGTCACGCATCAGCAGCGTATAGTCGCCTACCCGGTGCGCCAGCCGGGGATGCGGTGTGCCCGGGCCGAACAGCCCGGCTTCAACCAGCGCGGAGCTGGCCACGGCGTAGGCTGACGCCTCGAGTTCCGCCCCCACATAGGTCTCGAAGGCCCGCGATTCGCCACGGTGGATATAGCAATAGGCCGCTCGCGGTTCGCCGCAAAGTGGAATGTCGAGCATCGCCGTCAGCGCCGCATGATCGTCGAGACTGACGCGATCACCGGCCTCGGTATCGACGATGCCATGGTCAGCGGTCAGCAGCACCAGCGTATTCGAATCCGCCAGCCGGGGCAGCAGTTCCGCAAACCCGGCGTCGACCGCCTCGAAATGCTGGTCTGCGGTCTTGCTGCCGATACCCGCGACGTGACCGAGGTGGTCCAGGTCGGACCAGTAGGCATAGACGTACTTCTTGGACTGGCTGCCATTGATGACGCCCAGGATGGTGTCGTAAAAAGCATCCTGGCCATTGTAGCCATGGATTGCCGCGCCCCGGCTGAAGGCTGTATTGAAAGCTGAGTGAGCGATTCTCGCCGGGCTGATCACGTGTGATTCCGCTTCGAGCCCCGGGTACAGGGGCTTCGCCTCGAGCAGCCTGGCGGCATCGTAGCCACGCGACTCCAGTGACTCGCGCCCGGTACGGCTGCGAAACGGCAGCACCGCCGCCAGCGTGCGAATTTCCTCGAGCCAGACGTGCCACCCGGTCAACGCATGCTGGGCCGGCGCCAGGCCGGTGAGAAACGTGGTGACGGCCGCCGCGGTCGTGGTGGGAAAAACCGACGTGAGCCGGCCCTTCAGGTGTTGTGCCATGGTGCTGTCGGGACGACGCTGCAGATAGCGGTAGCCCAGTCCGTCGATCATGATCAACAGCACGTTGCGGTAATCGCTGACTGGCACATCGGCGAGCGCCCGGGCGGGCGGAAAATGGCTCTTGCCGCCCCGCCCGGAAATAACGGAAGCCATCAGGTTCACGATGCCGCCGCCCGCGTAGTCCGGGCGCAGCAGGCCTGCAGGCAGTGTCTCAGTGGAGTCGGGCGTGGGCATCACCGAAGCATAGTCGAGGGTTTGCCGAATATGAGACAGTAGGGGGCATCTTTGATTCAGTGAGAACCGATCTAATGCACCGTCCGGAGGAACTGCAATGCTGGCGCTGCGGTGAATCGCTCGCTGCACTGACGCTGCCGCTGCGCCGTCTCGAAGAGTGCCCCTCCTGCGAGGCGGAACTCCACGTCTGCCGTCTGTGCGAGTTTTATGACACCGCCGTTGCCAAGTCGTGCCGGGAGCCCGTCGCCGACGAGGTCAAAGATAAAGAGAGGGCCAACTTCTGCGATTATTTCCGGCCGGTGCCGGGCGCCTGGCAGCCAGCGAACCAGGATGCTTCTGCGGCAGCTGCACAATTACAGGCTATGTTCGGCGAATCTGAAGCAGGCGATGAGCCAGCCGACCCGGCCTCTCAACTCGATGCGCTGTTCGGTAAGAAGGACGACGAGTAGGATAATCCCGCTTGCGCCAGCCACTTGCGCCAGCTAAGCTACCGTCCGTTGGCTTGGCTTCAGATTTTCCCCGGCGATTCTGGTTGTTTTATTCCCGTATCTCAGAGCGAAAAACCGACGCAAAGTCGATCGGTAAGGCCGCTGCGTGTCCGCAGAAAGGCGTTTACCGGATTCCGTAGTTTTTAGTGAGTGGAGACAATGAGCAAGATCTATGCGGGCAACCTGCCCTTTTCCGTCGATGAAGACGCATTACGCGAAATTTTCACGCCTTTTGGCGCCGTCGAAGACGTAACTGTTATTCGCGACCGTGACACCGGCCGTTCACGCGGTTTCGGTTTTGTGCAGATGCCCGATGCCGATGCGCAGTCAGCTATCGAAGGTCTCAATGGCCAGGACGTTGATGGCCGTACCCTGAGAATCAGCGAGGCCCGGCCACGCGAACAGCGTCCGCGTCCGCAGCGCTGGTAAATAAAAATGAAAAGGGCGTTACCGCGGTAACGCCCTTTTTTTCTCTCCTGTTTTCGCGGCCGGGTACTGCGGTGTGCGTCGTCTAGCGTAGCTCCAGAACCCATCGGTCGCCGGCATCGATCAACAGCCGCGCCGGACCGCTTTTCAGCTCGAACCCGACAATTCCCGAATGCCTGGTTGCCATCCGCGCGGATGTGCCTGTTTCCGGCTCGAAACTGACCTGGATACCGTTGGCGGGCCGAAAATTCTGCTCATCGAAAACAAACAGCTCCAGCCGGTTACCGGCGGCAAAGCGCACCCGCAGCGTATGCCGGCCGGCATGCAGGCTCAGTTCGCGCCGGGCCACCGGGGCCGGATAGCTGCCCGAATCGTTGACCGACGGATTGGATGGGGTGTTACCGATGCTGACGACGGTCTCGGGTGTCGCCGGGTGAAAGTGAAACGCCGGCAGCTCCGAGTCCCAGTCGATGAGCAGCGTACCCAGCGAAGCGATTCGTCCCGAATGCTGCGGCTGGGTATTCGAAAAAGTCGCGGCGGTCTTTGCCACCAGCTGGGCCTGCACGCTCCCGGCACGCAGACCGGAGTGCAGCCCGATTCTCAACTCGATCAGTTCGAGCAGGGCATTGTCATCGGCCAGCAGCCGGCGATCGACCGCCGACATCTGGTCGGCCGGCAGGGACTGGTCGTTGTAGCCGGCAAGCGTTGCGGCGTCGAGGGGGATCGACGTCCGCGGCATGTTGTCTCGGCGTCTCGCGATCAGGGCACGCAGCAACCGCCCGTCGCTGGCACGTGTGCGGCAGAGCTCGCAGGCGGCCAGGTGGCGCTGGCTGTTCTCGTCAATCGGCCGGGCGTCGACATACTGCGCTATGACACCGGGGTCGAGATGAACCAGCGGTATTTCCTTGGCGAGTAAGTACTTCACTGGACAAAATCCCTGAACAGCGCCGGGTAGGTCATCGATACCTGGTCACGCAGGCGTTTCTCGGCCCGGTGCAGCATGACGCCGACCGCTGTCGGCTTCATACCGAGGCGCATGCCGATCTCGCGAAAACCCAGGCCATCGAAACGGCGCAGCTGAATGATGCGCCGGTCCTGTTCCGACAGCGTATCGAGTGCACCGTTGAGCGAGTCCCTGAGCGGTTCGAGTAACTCTTTGGCCAGCGTGCCCGGTTCGCCGGCCCGGGTGCGTTTCTCCAACGCCATTTTCAGCGCCACGGCGGCGAGATAGCTGCGAAGCGCGGAATTGCCATTCCACATCCGCAGCATCTGGTAATCGTTGCGCGCCAGCAGCTCGAAGAATTCCGCGAAGCGTTGCTCCACTTCGTCGGGATTGCTGCTTTCGCGGCTGAAAATGGTATGGATCAGCCCGGCGTATTCGTGAACGATCGCCTCCGCGGCGGCGCGATCGTAGCGAAGCACCCGGCTGACCAGTTCGCGGTCGTCCATTGGTCTCGGCGATTTAACTTTAATCGTTGATTCTAGGAACGTTTCCGCTCAAATGACTTGAACCAGTACACGAATTCGGCAAGTCGTACCGCAAACGGGCTTACCGGGCGCTCTCACGCTTACCGAAGGTCAGAGTGAAAAGGGACCGGCCCGGAACTGCGGTCGGGCGGGATTAACTCGCCAGCGCTCGCACCCAATCGGCGAAGTCACCATTGGCGACCGATTTACCCAGCACGTGATCGTCGTCGACCTCGATCAGCCGCACCGTGGACGAGGTGCCGGCGGCCGCCGCCAGCCGGCGGCTATCCTCGGGATCGATTACGGTGTCGAGCGTGCCGTGCACCAGCCAGATCTCGATACCCGACGGCAGCATCGGCGGCAGCCCGCAACGCAATCCCGCCTGGGCCAGCAGCAGCGTCGGGCCGGTCCACTGGCCCCGCTGCAACAACGCCAGCGCAATCGCGCCGCCAAAAGACGAGCCGACCAGCACATCTGGCCGAAAGCTTGCCAGGCAATCGGCATGTACCGAAACACAGGACTCAAAATTGCTCGTGTCCATTTCAGGGGTGCACGCCTCGAAGTGCTGAGCCAGCACCTGTGCCTTGCGGCTGTGGGGACTGCTGTCGAGTCCGTGCGCAAATTGCACACGCGGTTTATCCGGCACTGGTGACCCTCCTGTCGGTACAGCGTACCATCCGGCAATGATTCACCGGGCCACTCGTCATGACTGAATCGGCTCCGTTCGCCACGCTGTCACCCGATACCGTGCTCGACGCGATCGAGTCAGCCGGTTTTCGATGCGACGGCCGTACGCTGGCGCTGAACAGCTACGAGAACCGTGTCTACCAGGCGGGCCTGGAAGACGGCGGCTGGGTGGTTGCGAAGTTTTACCGCCCCGGCCGCTGGAGCGATGAGGCGATACTCGAGGAACACGAGTTTTCCGAATCTCTCGCGGCCCACGAAATCCCCGTCGTTGCACCGCTGCGCTGCAACGGCCGGACACTGAATACGTTTGACGGTTTTCGTTTTGCCGTCTTTCCTCGCCAGGGAGGTCACTGGCCGGAGCTTGCCAGCGACGAGGACCGCCAGGTGATGGGCCGCTTCCTGGGACGGCTGCACGCGGTAGGCAGCACCGGTTCATTCGAGCATCGTCCCTCGATCGACCTGGACCGGCTGGGCTACAGCTCACGCGACTACCTGCTGGAAAGCGACTGGATACCGCACCATATCGGGGAGAGCTACGCTGCGGTCAGCGAACAGCTGCTGGACGAGATCGGGCGGGTATTCGACGAAATCGGCGAGGTGCGCCTGCTGCGGATTCATGGCGACTGTCATCTCGGCAACACGCTGTGGACCGATGCCGGGCCGCACTTTGTGGATCTCGACGATTGCCTGACCGGACCCGCGGTGCAGGACCTGTGGATGTTGCTCTCGGGCGACGAAACCGAGATGGCTGCACAGGTCCAAGACCTGCTCGAGGGCTACACTCTGTTCTTCGAGTTCGATCATCGCGAGCTGCGCCTGATCGAGCCGCTGCGGGCGTTGCGCATGGTGCACTACACCGCGTGGGTCGCGCGACGCTGGAAGGACCCGGCCTTTCCGCTCGCGTTTCCCTGGCTCGCTGAAAACCGGTACTGGGAAGAGCACGTGCTCAATCTCAAGGAGCAGCTGGCCGCGGTACAGGCTGCGTGAGTGAGCGATTGCACCGTGGTGCCGGGCAAAAAAAACCCTCCGCCTTTCGGGGAGGGTAAGAGGAGACGAACTTTTCGGGGGAAAAGTTTTTAGTCAGGCCGGTATTCCGTGCCCGTTTCGTATTGCGTTGAGGATTCGTATTCGGTAACGGGTTCTACCGTTGCCGCTTCCAGCGGATAGACCGTGGTCTGCGTGGCGTACTCGTACTCCACCGTTTCGGTCGCCGTTTCCGGAAGCACCGGCGCGGTGGCAGCCGCGGTACGTACCGCATCCTGGGCACGGTTGAGACGGTTGCTGCGCCAGTAACGGGTGCCGGCGATGTCAGCCGACAGCAACAGGCCTGCTTCGGTGACCTGGTAAATCGCCAGTCCGTTGACGAAGCTCGCTTCGGCGTTGATGCCGTTGCGGCCGGCAACGGCATTGGCCGAGGAGCTGGCGTGCCAGTCGCTGTCGACAAAATCCTGGAAGGTCTGCTCGTCTTCGAACAGCATCACCAGCCTGAAGGCCTGGCCACCGATACCGAGGCCAATCCCGCCCTGGCCCATGTGCATGTAAGTTCTCTCATCGGATAGCCGGTGTACGGCGACGCCGGTGCCGCCACCGCCGGTGATGAAAAAGGCGCCCTTGGTCACGCTGAACACGGCATAACCGTAGGAACGCTCGTAGAGACGCTTGGCCTTGGCGTCCGTCGCCAGCAGGCTCTCCAGCGTATGGTTCGCGACCAGGTCGGCTCTGTCGCGCTTGACCTGGGCGTTGGCGAAGATCCCGGCCTCGGCAGGCACGGCAAGTGCGAGCAATCCGATGCCGAAAAGGGCTGTCGCCAGGACAGAAACGAACGTCTTCATTCAGGTACTCCGGGTGGATCAGGTTGGACTTACCATAACGCTGCAACGCAGAAATGTAAAGCTTACAGTGAGTTATCCCGGTTATCTCAGGCGATTTCAACGGTTGCGCCAGCCCAGCAGTCCCGCCACGGCCCCGGCCAGCAGGGTCAGCCCTCCCGGAAGAGGGACTGCGGCAAATGCCTGGCCGGCGTTGATCGCGCCATAGCTGGCGGCCGCTGCCGTCCAGGTGAACTGCCCGGGCCCGGGTCCGGTGAGCTGCAGCGACCAGCCTTCGGGGGTGTCGGACGACTCCGCCAGCCCGATATCGAGACTGCTCCAGCCCTCAGCCGCACCCTCGGTCGCGGTGAAACTGCCTTCGTAGCTGATGAACTGCCGAACCTGCTTGTCGGGGCCGATCAGCGCGACGCCGTCAGGCGCGCCGTTTTGCAGTGCGCCGGTGAGAAAGAACAAGGCGCCATGGCCGTTGTCCTGATCGGCAAAGGTGCCGTCGAGATCGACGGTGCGGTAAATGCTGCCACTGCTGCCGTTGTAGAAAAGCAGCGACCAGCCGTCGAGCGTGGTGCCGGCCAGTCCGGCCAGCTCGACGCCTTCACCGGTGTCCGGGCCGGCATTGTCGTAGTGAATCTCGTTGATGAACGGCCAGGTCGACGCCAGCAGCGGTACGGGCAGCAACAGCAGACCGAAAATGATTGCGCGCATGACTTCCTCCATGAAATCGATCGGGGAAAGTCACTGTAAGACGCGCGACGCGAACCGGCAGCCCTACAAACCGGGCAAAAACCGCAGAAAACGCTAGCGCAGGTGGGCGGGCACCAGGCGGCGTTCGATGGCCTCGAACAGCAGCTCGGTCAGCAGCGCCAGCAGCGCCGCGGGGATCGCGCCCTGCAGGATGAGCCGCGTGTCGTTCAGCGCCAGACCGGTAACGATCGGCTCGCCAAGTCCGCCCGCGCCGATAAACGCCGCCAGTGTCGCGGTGCCGATGCTGATCACGGCTGCGGTACGCACCCCGGCCAGCACGTTCGGGCTGGCCAGCGGCAGGACGACGTGGCGGACCTGTTGTGCGCCGGTCAGCCCCATCCCTGCGGCGACGCGCCGCAACAGCGGGTCGATACTGTTCAGCGCGGTGACGGTATTGCGCAGGATAGGCAGCAACGAGTACAGGAACAGCGCGATGACCGCCGGCAACACGCCGACGCCGAACAGCGGGATCATCAGGGCCAGCAGGGCGATGGAAGGAATCGTCTGCAGCAGGCCGGCGACATAGAGTACGGCACGCGAGGCGGCCGGCGAACGATGCACCAGGACACCGGTGGGGACACCGACCAGGCAGGCCAGCACAACCGCCGTCAGCGTGAGCTGGATGTGCCGCAGCGTATTGCGGGCCAGCCGCTGCAACGGACCGTCGGCCGTGACCGGGTTCGCCGTTGCCAGACCGGTGTCCCGGAGAAAACCGGCTGCAACTGTCGGGATCTCCTGCCTGTCGACCACCACGCGGGCGTTGAGCCGGCGCATCGCTGCATCGTCGATACGGCCGGCAAGCCGCTCGAGCTGTTTTACCGCCTCGCTGACAAGTCCGCGCCGCGCCAGCGGCAGGGCGTCGTAGCGCGGAAAGAAGTCACGGTCGTCTGCCAGCAATACCAGTTCATATCGCTCGATGTCGCCGTCGGTCGAATAGGCATCGGTGACATCGATGCTGCCATCCGCAATCGCCCGGTACGCCAGCCCGTGTTCGATACCGCGAGTCGCGAGGTCCAGCCCATAGGCCTGCGCGAGACCGGGCCAGCCATCGTCACGGTCACGGAATTCGTGACTGAAGCCGAGAACGAGGTCGTCGTGCAGGGCGAGGTCCGAAATGGTTTCGAGGCGCCTGGCGCTTGCGATGGGTTTGGCCACGGCGAGTGCATAGGTGTTGTTGAAGCCCAGCGGCGATAAAGTCTGCAGGCCGCGGCCCGCCAGCCGCGCATTGATATCGGCGGCATCCGGCTTGCCGTCGAGACCGAGAATGGTGCGGCTGATGGTTCCGGTGTACTCGGGATAGACATCGATCTCACCGTTGACCAGCGCCTCGTAACACACCAGGGTGCCGCCGAAACCGAAGCGCCGCTCGACGGTAAAGCCGGCATTTTCCAGGTGTTGCGACATGATTTCCGCGAGCAGGTAGCTCTCGGTGAATGTCTTGCTGCCGATCACAATCGTGTCATCGGCCGCGACTGCCGGGTTGCCGAGCAGCAGGAGCAGCAGGAATGCTCTCATGAAAGGTGTTCCCGCATGAGCTTTGCGACGTAGTCGTCAGCCGGCGACCCGATCACCTCCGTGGTGTTGCCCGACTGCAGGAGCCGGCCCTCGCGAACGATGACCAGCCGGTCCGCCAGCCGTCGCGCTTCCCGCAGGTCATGTGTTACCAGGACCACCGTTGTGGGCTCATGCGCCAGCCAGGCCTGGAATTCGCGGTGAATGCCCGTGCGGGTGATCGGGTCCGCACCCGAGAACGGTTCGTCGAGCAACAGCAGCTCTGGCTGCAGCATCATGGCCCGGCAAAGGCCCACCCGCTGCTGCTGACCACCCGACAGCTCGTGGGGATAACGATCCGCGAGGGCAGGGTCGAGTTCAAACAGACGCATCAATGCACAACGGCGGGCGGTGATCTGCCCGGATTCCCAGTCGAGCAGCTGCGCGGTCAGCGAGATGTTCTCACCGGCCCTGAGGTGCGGAAACAGGCCGACCCGCTGGACGGCATAGCCAATGCGGTGGCGTAGCCCGGTTAATGCCGAGTAGTCGATCGGTTCACCGAGCACTGACACGATGCCGCGGTCGGGCCGGTGCAGCCCGTTGATATGCTCGAGCAGGGTCGACTTGCCGCTGCCGCTCTCCCCGACGATAGCGGTAACGGCATTGCGGGGCAGGTCCAGAGTGATATCGCGGAGCGCTTCATTCCCGGCGAAAACTTTGCTGACGGACTGAAAGCTGACTGCCGCCGCGTTTTCCTGCATACCAAAACGACCGGAATGGGGGCGGTCAGAATAACACGCTGTATAAAGTGTCTTGCGGGCCGCCCGCCGGCCAGCTACCTTGAGGTAAAGACTGCAGCCTGGTCGCCGCGTCGCCACCCGAAAGACGATCCGGGTGCGGCGGGCACGACCGGTGAAGGACTACAAGACACAGTTAGCACGAATATCGTGGGGGGAGTCATGGCGCACCGTATTTTTTTGTCCCTGTTGCTGGCCTGCAGCGTTGCCGGAGCCGATCCGATCGAGGATTTCTTCGGCTTGCCGGGACCGTTTTCGGTCGTCAAAGATACTTCGACCGGACCGGGCAATGACTTCACGCTTTACACGCCTGCCGGTATCGGCAGCACCAGCTTCCTGCACCCGGTCATTACCTGGGGCAACGGTACGTTTGCCACGCCCGCGCTTTATGACGGACTGCTGGAACACCTCGCCTCCTACGGTTTCGTGATCATCGCCTCGAACGCGCTGTTTACCGGGTCAGGCTCGCAGATGATCGAGGGCGTCGACTGGGTGCTGGCGGAGAACGACAACCCGGCCAGCAGCCTGTTCGGTGCCATCGACACGGGTGCAGTCGGCGCAACCGGTCATTCGCAAGGCGGCGGTGGAACGATTAACGCCGGCAACGATCCACGGGTGCGGTGCACTGCGCCGATCCAGCCCATTCCCGGCGACGAGCAGGGACTGCAGGGGCCGATGTTCCTGCTGGCCGGCGGAGCGGATTTCATCGTCCCCGCGAGCAGCGTGGAGTCTAACGTTTACGATCCGTCGCCGGTGACGACGTTTTACGGCGTACTGGACAACGGCACTCATTTCGATCCGCTCGGCGACGGTAACGGCTATCGCGGCTACGTGACGGCCTGGTTCAATTTCTGCCTGCGCGGCAACCCGGTCGCGGCCGCGGCATTTATTGGCCCGTGCACGCTTTGCAATAACCCCGACTGGACGGTTCAGCGCAAGGCCGGTCAGTAACGTTCGAGCGTCCGCGTCAGGCAGGTCGGACCGCCTCCACCCTTGATCGAGATCTCGGCGCCCGGGTAGACGACGACGTCCACGCCTGCCGCTTCGAGACGCTGACGAGTGAGCGGATTGCGGTCGGTCAATAAAGCGACCCTGGGCGCGAGAGCCAGCACGTTGCAGCCCTGTGTGGCGAACTCCGTTTCGGCGACTTCTACCAGCCCGATGCCGAGTTCGAGCAGGCGCTGGCGAAACGGTACCGGTAACAGCGGCGAGTAGACGATTGCGAGGTCGCTGTCGAGCGGGCTGATCATCGACATCAGGTGAAAGACATCGCCGGGACCGTGCCAGTGCGGCAGCGGCACGGTGATAACTTCGTCCACGGCATCGCCCAGCGCCTCGCGCAGCTGGCGAATGCCTTCGGCGTTGGTGCGGTAGCCCTGGCCGGCGGCCAGCAGGCGTGGTCCGAGCCAGACGACATCGCCCCCTTCCAGCAGTCCGCCGCCGCCAACCTCTGCGATCACCTCGATGCCAATCGATTCGAAGAACCGGCCAACGGCAGCCGGCTCGCCGCGGCGGGCATCTTTCCCCATCGAGCACAGGATGGCGCCACGCTCGCAGATCACGGCGGTGTCGCGAGGATAGAGCGAGTCTGCCCCGGTGTCGGGATCGGCGGGCAGGAACAGCAGGTCGACTCCGGCGGACTCCAGAGCCCCGGCGAACCGGTCGTAATCTTCGAGAGCTGCCGGCAGATCCGGTTGAGCAAGATAGTTGAGCGACCGCCACTGCTCAGCGAGGGCTTCCTGTGAGGCCCAGGCGTCACGGGGATGTTTGAGGATTACCCGGCGCAGTTGGCCGGTGTCGGATTGTCCGCCGCGCAGTGCCATGGCGAACGAGGATATCAGCTGGCTGGAGGCGCGGTCAGTCGACCGCGGCCTGGATGTCCTTCAGCCGCAGCGCGACCATTTCCTGCGTGTCTTCGAGCTGCGCCTCACCGCTGTGGGTGAACACCGGCGGCCGTCGGCGAAGTATCGACCAGTCGCCATGCTCGAGTATCCGTTCGAGAAAGCTGAGGTTCTGCTGGAGGCTGTAGTGATACGGGTCCTCGCCACCGAACCAGTCGCGGAAATACTTGTGTACGCCCTCGAAGGCGCCGTCCAGGCGGTCGCGAGACACGGTATCGAAAAACTCGGGCGTCTTTTTCAGCAGGTCGAGCCCGGACTCGTAAGTGACGTTGGTGTTGGCGCCATCCTGCTGAACCGCGACACCGCCGAGTACAAACTCGGAATACAGCCGGTCACGGCATTTTTCGAGGTAGCAGCGATCGGCCATTTGCGCCATCAGGTCGGCCGTGCCTAGCAGCATGCCGACGACCCGGTGCTTCGGGTCCTCCGTCTCGATCTCATCGACGGCCTTTTCATAGCCGGTGAAATGGATGATCTCGGCGGCATGCTCGACCAGGTCGTCCAGCCCGATGGTCGGCAGGTACTGGCGCAGGAAGTTGGCGCCGCGGGTGATGTGTACCCGGGTGTATTCGGCACCGTTGAGGCTCTGGTCGTCATCGTCTTTCACGATGTAACCCGAGTCGTGGAAGAGCGCGGTGACAATGCCGAGGGAGGCATTCTCGAAACCGAGCTGTTCCTCTGGTTCGTGTGCTTTCTCCCAGCCGCCGATGAGACGGGTCATGGCCAGCGTCATGTCCAGCGTGTGCTGCATGTCGTGGTAGACCGTGTCGCAGCCGCGGAAGCCCGGCAGCTCGCCGACGAACAACCGGCGGAAGACTTCGAAAGCCGCGGCGATCTTGTCGAAGGAATGATCGGGATAGAGCTGGGCAAAAATATCGTGCACCGCTTCGCAAACCGTGTGCGGACAGCTGACCTGCACGGTGCCGGTTACGTCGAAATCGCTTGGCCGCGAATCGGACATTGATTTTTTTCCCAGCCTTGGAAGTGAGCAATTCTAAGTCAAATCAACAGGTCCAGCGAGAGTCATCGTCGCTAACTGAGACCCGCGTCACATTTTTGACGGCTAGTCGGAGAATTCGGCCCAGACCGGAGCGTGATCCGAAGGCTTTTCGAGCTTTCGGGGTTCGACGTCAATGGCGCAACCTGTCGACTTCCCGACCAGCGGTGCGGTGCACAGTATGAGATCGATACGCAGCCCGCGGTTCCTGTTGAATGCACCCATGCGGTAGTCCCACCAGCTGAAAGTATTGTCTTCCTGTTCGAACTCGCGGTAGAGATCGTGAAAGCCCAGCCCGGTAATTGCAGCCAGCGCTTCGCGTTCGCGATCGCTGCACATGATTTTGCCTTCCCACTCGGCCGGGTCGTGAATATCCCGTGCCTCGGGTGCGATGTTGAAATCGCCCATCAGGACCAGCTGGTCGTGTTGTCGGGTCTCACGCTTGACGTGGGCGCGCATTGCCTCGAGCCAGGTCATCTTGTAGTCGTATTTTTCGGATCCGACCGCCTGACCATTTGGAATATAAAGGTTGAAAACGCGAACATCGCCAAACGTCGCACCGATAATGCGTTTCTGTGCGTCACCGTAGTCATCGAACTCAGTGACCAGGTCATCGGGCTCGCCAGCGGTCTCGGGATTGAAGATCAGGGCCACGCCGTTGTAGGTTTTCTGGCCGCTGAAGCGGCACTCGTAGCCCATATCGAAAAATTCGTCGGCGGGAAAATCGTGGTCGGGAAGCTTGGTTTCCTGCAGCCCCAGGACGTCGGGCTGGTTGTCCCGGATCCAGTCGACGACATGCGGCAGCCTCACGCGGAGGGAATTGACGTTCCAGGATGCGATTTTCATCCGCCGATACCGCTGTAATGCAGCAGGGCGTCGATCGTCGGCTTGCGGCCGCGGAAATCCACAAAGGCCTTCATTGGATCGACACCGCCGCCACGCTGCAGGATGCACTCGAGGAACCGATCCCCGGTGTCACGGCTCAGCACACCCTCGTCATCAAATGCTGCGAACGCATCCGCCGACAGCACCTCGGCCCACTTGTAGCTGTAATAGCCGGCGGCATAGCCGCCGCCAAATACGTGGGCAAAACCATGGGCGAAGCGATTGAATTCCGGGGCGGGGACCACGGCGACCTGGTCACGCACCTCGCTCAGGATTTCGAGGATCCTGCCACCCTGTCCGGGGCGGTACTCCGCATGGATACGCAGGTCGAACAACGCGAACTCCAGCTGGCGCACCATCTGCATGCCCGCCTGGAAACCACGGCTGCCGACCAGCCGGTCAAAGACTTCTTCCGGAAGCGGTTCGCCGGTCTGGTAATGACCCGAGATCATCTCGACGGTCTCTTCGCACCAGCAGAAGTTCTCCATGAACTGGCTCGGCAGCTCTACCGCGTCCCAGGCCACGCCGTTGATGCCCGCAACGCTCGGGTAATCCACGGTGGTCAGGATGTGATGCAGCACGTGACCGAACTCGTGAAAGAGCGTTACCACTTCGTCGTGAGTCAGCAGCGCCGGTGAATTACCGACCGGGGGCATGAAATTGCACGACAGGTAGGCAACCGGCTTGATCACCGAGCCGTTCCTGCGGGTGCGGCCGATACAGTCGTCCATCCAGGCGCCGCCGCGTTTCGCCGGGCGCGCGTAGAGGTCGACGTAAAATGAACCGCGCAACGCACCGTCTGCACCATAGGCCTCGTAAAAGCCGACGTCCGGATGCCAGACATCGATACCTTCCCGCTGCCGGACCTCGATACCGAACAACTCGTTAACGACCTCGAACATGCCTGAAATGACACGCTCGACCGGAAAGTACGGCCTCAGCTCTTCGTCGGAAATCGAGAATTTGCGCCGCCGCAGCTTTTCGCTGTAATAACCCACGTCCCAGGCCTCGAGTTCGTGGCCCGCGAAATGCTGCAGCTCCGCGAACTCCTCGCTTGCCGCATCGTGGCTGCGGCGTGCCAGGTCCTCGAGAAAACCGCGGACCTGGTCGGGCGATTCGGCCATCTTGGTGGCCAGGGAATATTCCGCGAAGTTCGGGTACCCGAGTAGCCGGGCGGCCTCGTGGCGGGCGGCGAGGATAGCCTCCATGGTCCGGGTGTTGTCCCAGCGGCCGGCCTCAGGGCCCTGGTCGGAAGCGCGCGTCACCCACGCGGTATACATCTCCTGCCGAAGCGGGTTGGAATCGGCGTGAGAGACAATCGCACGGTAGGCGGGATAATCCAGGCTAAACACCCAGCCTTCGAGATCGCGGCGCCGCGCTTCGGCGGCTGCCCGGGTTACCGAACGCTGCGGAATGCCGGACAGCTGCAGTTCGTCGGTGACGTGACACAGCCCGGCATTCGTGGCGTCGAGCAGGTTTTCCTCAAAGCGCGCCTGCAGGGTGGTCAGTTCCTGCATCAGCTCACGAAATCGCTCCTTGTCGCCGGCCTCCAGCGCGACGCCGGCAAGGCGAAAACTGCGCAGCGAGAGATCGATCAGGCGACGCTGCACGGGATCGAGCTGTGAGTCGTTTTCCTGCACCGCCAGCCACGCGCGGTACAGGCGGTCGTTCTGCCGCAACTCGGTTTCGTAGTCGCTCAGTTTCGGGAGGCAGCGGTTATAGCTTTCCCGCAGCGCTTCTTCATTGCGGACCGCATTGAGATGGCTGACGGGCGACCAGGTCCGGTTCAGCCGGTGTTCGAGGTCTTCCAGCGGTTCGATGAGCGACTCGAAGGTCGGCCGGTCAACGCTGAGCAGCGACGCTATTCGATGCCGCCCTTCGGCCAGCACGCTGTCCAGTGCAGGCTCGACATGTTCGGGCTGGATAGCCGAGAAAGAGGGCAGGCCGTCGTTGGTTGTGAGGGGGTTTTTCATGGGGCTTCAGGCGGCATGACGTTGCGGCCGGTCATACTAAACCAACGCCACCCGGGCCAGCTACTTTATCAGTCGCCGGTGCCGGGGCTGGGGGTTAAGATAGCCGCTCCTTTGCCTTCAGGATCGGAAAAGTGGCGGAACATTTCGATTTTTTAGCCCTCGGTGGCGGCAGCGGCGGTCTCGCGGCGGCGCAGCGCGCAGCGATGCACGGCGCCAGTGCGGCCGTTATCGAGTCGGGGCGGTTGGGCGGAACGTGTGTGAACGTTGGCTGCGTACCCAAGAAAGTCATGTGGCACGCCGCCCAGGTGGCGCACACGCTCGAAGACGCCGCGGGCTATGGTTTCGATGTCGATCTGCGTGGCCATGACTGGGGGGCGCTCAAGGAGCGCCGCGATGCCTACATCGCGCGTCTGAACGACATTTATGCACGTAACCTCGAGCGTCGTGATGTAACGCTGTTTCGAGGACGCGGCGTTTTTCGCGGGCCGCATGAACTGGAGGTCGACGGCCAGGCAATAACTGCCGATCACGTGGTCGTTGCCACGGGAGGCAAGCCGCGGGTTCCGGACGTTCCCGGGGCCGACCTGGGAATGGTTTCAGACGATTTTTTCGATCTCGACAGCTGTCCGGCCAGCGTTGCCGTTGTCGGTAGTGGCTATATCGCGGTCGAACTGGCGGGGATGTTCGCGGCGCTGGGTGCCGAAACCACGATCTGTGTGCGTTATGACGGTGTGCTGCGGCGCTTCGATCCGATGCTGCAGGCGCAGCTGATGGCGGCGCTGGACCGGTCGGGAATCTCGGTCCGCACGCAGCTCCCGCTCAGTGGCCTGGAGCAGTCGGGTGACGACATCATGCTTGCGGCCGGAGACGGCAGCAGGATCTGCAGTACGGAGAAAGTGCTGTGGGCCATCGGCCGGACGGCAAACACCGCGGGGCTCGGTCTGGAGGAGGCGGGTGTCGTCCTGAATTCAGACGGCACGATCGTAACGGACGAATGGCAGAACACGAACCTCGACGGGGTGTACGCCATCGGTGACGTTACCGGTCGTGCCGAGCTGACACCCGTGGCGATCGCCGCCGGGCGGCGGCTGGCGGACCGCGTGATCGGCGGCATGACGGACCGGCGGCTGGACTATGACTGCATTCCGACTGTCGTGTTTACGCATCCAACCATCGGGACGGTGGGAATGACAGAGCCAGAGGCACGCGAGAAGTTCGGCGACTCGGTGCGGATTTATGAATCGGGTTTCAAACCGATGTACGACCAGATGACGGGGCATGACTCGCGGGCGGTGGTCAAGCTGGTGGTTGCGGGGGACGACGAGCGCATTGTGGGTTGTCATGTATTCGGGCCGGGGTCGGATGAAATGCTGCAGGGATTCGCGGTTGCGATCCGGATGGGCGCCACCAAGCAGGATTTCGACGACACGGTCGCGATTCACCCGACCGCCGCGGAAGAACTCGTCACGCTCACCTGACAACGCGTCAGGTCACGACTCGCGTAGGAGCGGCTTGCAGCCGCGATCCCTGGGGCCTTGTTGCGGGATTGCGCGAGAGAGCTGCCGGCACTTCCCTTTGGTGCCGAGGATCTGACGTCACCAAAGGAAAGCACCGACAGC
>JAHEKH010000033.1 GCA_024638445.1 Gammaproteobacteria bacterium
GGCAACCTTTAAGGTTTCAGCCACTCGTTTCCTATCGGGTTAGACGACCCCGTAAGCCAGCATGGCGTCGGCAACCTTGACGAAGCCGGCAATGTTAGCGCCCTTGAGATAATTGACGCCTGATTCTCCTTCACCGTACTCGATACACTTCTCGTGAATGCCGGACATGATATTTCGCAGCCGCTCGTCCAGTTCGTTGCGGCTCCAGTTCAGCCGCATGCTGTTCTGGGTCATTTCGAGACCAGATACCGCAACGCCTCCTGCATTGGCCGCCTTGCTGGGCGCAAACAGCAGACCGGCGTCAATAAAGGTCTCGATGCCCTCCTTCACGGTTGGCATGTTGGCACCCTCCGCCACCGCCTTGCAGCCATTACCGACCAGCCGTTTTGCATCATCGTCGTCGATCTCGTTCTGCGTGGCGCAGGGAAAAGCGAGGTCACAGGAAACTGACCACGGCTTTTCGCCCTCCCGGTACTCGACGCCGAACTCGTCGGCATACTCCCTGATTCTCCCTCGACGCACGTTCTTAAGCTCCTTGACGTAGGCCAGCTTGTCCGTGTCGATACCGTCTTTGTCGTAAACGAACCCGGATGAATCTGACAGCGTGAGCACCTTGCTGCCCATCTCAATCAGCTTCTCCGCCGTGTACTGGGCGACATTGCCGGAACCGGATACCACCGCGGTCTTGCCCTCGATGTCCTCACCGGCATGCCTGAGCATGTCCTGCATCAGGTAGACACAGCCGTAGCCGGTGGCCTCGACACGGATCTCGCTGCCGCCGAATGACAGGCCTTTGCCCGTGATCACCCCGGTGAACTGGTTCGACAGGCGTTTATACTGGCCAAACAGGTAGCTCACCTCACGTGCGCCCACACCGATATCACCTGCCGGCACATCGGTGAACGGCCCGATATGGCGGAACAGTTCCGTCATGAACGCCTGGCAGAAGCGCATGACTTCGCGATCCGACTTGCCCCTGGGATTGAAGTTCGCGCCGCCCTTGCCGCCACCCATCGGCAGCCCGGTCAGGCTGTTCTTGAACACCTGCTCGAAGGCGAGAAACTTGAGAATGCTGAGGGTGACGCTGGGATGAAAACGAAGTCCGCCCTTATACGGTCCGATAGCATTGTTGCACTGGACCCGGTAACCCCGGTTGACCCGGACATTGCCCTCATCATCCTCCCAGCTGACACGGAAAATGACTATGCGGTCCGGTTCGGTCAGTCGTTCGAATATCTGGGCCTCCCGGTATTTCGGCCGGTCCGCGATAAACGGGATGATGTTTTCCGCAACCTCGAAAACCGCCTGGTGAAATTCCGTCTCACCGGGATTGCGCCTGGTCAGCCCATCCATGAACTGTTCGAGCTGTTCGCCAGGTGACATCGCAACTCCCCTTCAGCAGTTTTCCCCAGGCGACAGTTTAGTGCATGGCAGCCGCCATCGCTGCTGCGTTGCGTCAGAATGAGTCTCAAACGTTTGCCGTGCGTGTCGTCACCGGGCAGCGGCTGCCGTAAGCTAAACTGCGCCGATGAACCGCAAACTCGTGATTTCCGCTTTCTGTGTGCTGGCAGCGCTTGGTGCTTTGACCGGACTGCTGGACGACGTCGGTGATGAAATGGCGGAAAAGGCTTTTCGCCGCGCGCTGGTCACGTTTGCCGTTGCGCGAACCCTGAACGGTGTCATTTCGGTAGCCCAGGGCACCGAGGTTGCCGTCGAGCCTGCCGGCGTCGGCATGAATTTCACCGTAGGCCAGGTACTCGACCCGATCAACGACCTCATCGAGCAGTTCTCCTCCATCATGCTGGTCGCAACCAGCGCGCTCGGTCTGCAGAACATCCTGCTCAATATCAGCGAGTGGTGGGGCATCAACCTGCTGCTCCTCACCGCCCTCGCCGCTTTACTGGCCTCACTGTGGATAGGCCGCGCTCATGGCTGGCAAACCACGGCTCTCCGGGTCGCGCTGGTGGCTGTCGCCGTGCGTTTTGCGGTGCCCCTGATCGTGATCGGCACAAGTTTCGTGTTCGACACGTTCCTGGCAACCCAGCATGCCGCGGCCACCCAGGCGCTGGAGACGACCAGCGCCGAAATCAGCGAAATGAGCCGTGAAACCATGCCACCCGAACCCGATCCGGACCAGTCGTTTATCGACAAGGTCGGTTCGTTCATCGACGACTCACTGGACCGGATGAACGTGTCCGACAAGCTCGAGCGCTTCCGCGACCGTGTTTCCGGCGCCAGCGAGCACATCATCAACCTCATCGTCATTTTCGTGCTGCAGACGATAATCGTGCCGATTGTCTTCCTCTGGCTCCTGGCGCAGGGGCTCAAATCGATGGGTGCGAGGGCACTCGGGGGACGCCCGGATTAGCAGGCAGCTCATTCAGGGTTGTGTCGCTTTGGAAACTGCAATGACTTATGTGAAACCCGTGTGAGTGAAACACGGTCAGGGTTGTGTCGCACGTTGACATAAACGTGAAATTTTGGAATTTCGGCATCCGTCTCACAAAAAAAACTGGATTGTTCTGATCAAATGCCCTTGACGTTCGCAGGCCGGGAAACAATCCATTGTCAGACACCATTGAACAGCACGAATCGTCGGCTGACGGTATCAGCGAACCGCAATCCGCTCATACCGCATTGTTGATCTGCCGCGATTCAGCCTCGCAGAAATGGGGCCCTCGCTGGCTCGAGCAAAGCGGTTTCCTGACCACGTCGGCGCACGACCCGTCCCATGCCCGCAAGCTTGCAAGAGAAATGCAGCCCTCCGTCGTGATTGTCGAGGCGGGACTGCTGGATGCGGCCGGCTGCCGTTTGTACGAAACATTGCACCGCTGCGGCCGGCGCACCCCGCTCAGGACGCTGGTGCTGTGCGCCAATGCCCGTGAAGCACAGATTGCGCTGGACAATCCGGATATTGCCGACATCGTTCGCAAGCCATTCGACTGGAACCTGATCAGCCGGCGCGCACGCCGGGCGGTTGTCGAGGCTGACAACGAGCAGGAGCTGAACCGTACCTACCTGGCGCTCGACGAAGCGCGGGCCGAAATCCGCGATACCCGCCGGAGCCTCGCCCATTCGGTCGATCGCGATGCGCTGACGGGCCTGTCTTCGCGGGTCAAGTTCAAGCGATTGCTGGACCAGGCCCTGCTCGACCAGCCGAAGCTGTCGCTGCTGGTGATCCGGCTCAACCGCTTTCGACTGGTTAACGAGGCGCTGGGCCATGACAACGGCAACCGCGTGCTGGCCGAGATCAGCCAGCGCCTGCGCAAGGTGCTGGGTGGCAGCACCTCGGCCGCCCGTGGGCTGGTTACCGTCGCCGCGAGCCGGCTCGGCGGCGTGCGTTTCGGCGTGCTGGTAAGCCGCATGAACGACCCGGAGGACCTGCGCAAGCTGGCGGACCGGATTCATGGCGCGCTGTGTCAACCGGTCCGGATCGCCAACCAGTCCGTCTACCTGTCATCGAGTATTGGTGCGGCAATTGCGCCACTCGACGGCGAGGACGCCGACCGCCTGCTGCAGCACGCCGACCTTGCCGTTCGCGAAGCCAAGCAGCGCGGCGGTGGTTTCAGTATGTACCGCGAACCCCTCGCGGCAGGAAGCGCCCGCCACCTCGAGCTCGAGGGACTGTTGCACGAGGCACTCGATCGAGGTCAGCTGCATATCGAGTACCAGCCGCTGCTGCAGGTTGCGGAGAACAAGGTGATTGGCGCCGAAGCACTGGTCCGCTGGCATCACCCGGTCCAGGGCAACATCTCGCCGGCCGAGTTCATTCCCATTGCGGAAAACAGCGGCCTGATGTCACGTATCGGTGCGCTGGTCATCGACGGCGCGTGCCGCCAGCTGCGACAGTGGCGCGATGCAGGGGCCACCGATCTGCGGGTTGCGATCAACCTGTCGCTCTACCAGCTGCGTCATGGCGATGTCGTCGAAGTCGTTGCCCGCGCGCTGCGCGAGACACAGCTCGAACCGCGGCTGGTGGAACTGGAGCTCAGCGAACGCGGGGTTGTCGGTCGCGATCACGAGGTGTTGCACCAGCTGCACCGGCTCAAGGCCCTGGGCGTACGGCTGGCAATCGACGATTTCGGTACCGGCGAATCCGCGATCGCCTACCTCAAGGAACTACCGATCGACTCGCTCAAGATCGACCGGTCCTATCTCAAGGGCGCGCTCAGCGACGGCCGCGATGCCACGATCGTCGCCGGCCTGATTGCCCTGGCCCGGCGGCTCGGGCTCACCGTGGTCGCCGAAGGCGTCGAGGTCGGCGAACAGCTCCGGATGCTGCGCGAATGGGGCTGTCACCAGTACCAGGGCTTCTATTTTTCGCCGGCCGTTGCCGGTAACCGTTTCCTGGCGCTCGCAAAGAGCGCCGACCAGAAGGTCAACGCCTGCGAGGGACGGGTCGCCGACCTGGTCTGACATGACCCTCCTGCACTACCTGTTATTTGGGCTCACCGTCGTGATTTTGCTGGCGCTGGTGTGGCTCTCACAGCGGCGCCGGCTGTCCATGGAGGCCGACTATCGCCGACGGCTGGAAAAAGAAGTGCGGGAACGAACCGGCGAGCTGGCGCGGCGCAACGACGAGCTCAAGCACGCCAACGACCAGCTGCTCGAGGCCAGCCTGACCGACCCACTGACCGGTCTGCGTAACCGGCGCTTCCTGTTCGAGGAAATTTCCCGGCACGTTGGCCTGGTCCGGCGCTGGCACGAAAAGCATGGGGGCAACAGCGCCGAAACCGAGTCGTTCAACATCGTGCTGCTCATGATCGATCTCGACCAGTTCAAGCCAGTCAACGACCGCTGCGGTCACACCGCCGGCGACCAGGTGCTGCTGCGGGTCCGCGATGTTCTGAAAACCGTTTGCCGCAGCTCGGACTTCGTCATCCGCTGGGGCGGCGACGAATTCGTCATAGTCAGCCGCAACGTCAAGCCCGACGCGATTGCCACGCTCGCTGAGCGGGTCCGTTGCGATATCGAGCGCACAGTGTTCGAACTGGACGACGGTCAGATCGTCCGGCTGACCGCGTCGATCGGCTTTGCCTGTTTCCCCTTCGTATTGGAGCGCCCGGAGCTGGTTACCTGGGAACAGGTGCTGGGAATCGCCGACAGCGCGCTGTACCTGGCCAAGAAACGGCGCAACGCCTGGGTGGGTTATTTCAGCACCACGGGCGGGCTGGAGCCGCAGCGACTGGTCGGACTGATACGGAACAAGCCGATGATGGCCCGAGAACAGGGTCTGCTCGATATCCGCGCCTCTTTCTCGATCGCGTTACCCGAGACTACCGACCCCGGTTAGCCGCGGCCGCTCCCCGTGATGGGAAGCGACCGCGAGCATTCGTGGCGGTTACTCGGGACGCCATTCCGGCAGACGGCCCGGTGTCCAGGGCGCGAGGTTGCGATCGGCCTGCTCCTCGAAGGCAACCAGGCTGGCGCGCAGCGCCTTCATCGATTCCAGCACGTCATCAAAGGCATCCGCCGCCAGTTCGTAGGCCTGGCGGTGTGTCTCCGTGACGCCGGACTGCGAATGCCAGTGCCCGCCGACGATCGAACCGACCCGCCGGGAAATGGACCACGGTGCAGCCTCCGCGCGTGAGCGAATCGTGCTGTCACCGGTGAGCTTCACCCTGATATCGGCGAGACGCATTTCCATATCGCGCAACATGGCAACCTGGGCTGCATCCGCTGCAGGCGTGCGTTCCAGCGCAACCTGCAGGTGGTCGATTCGGGCCTGGTATTCACCGGCCGCCGCAACGGCGCCCTTCACGGCCCGGCTCAGGGCCGCGGTCTTCAGCTGGAAGTCCTGCAGGCTTTCCCGGTCGGCAATCATCGGCGCGCCCTGGTCCAGCGGGACTACGTTGAAGGCGACCGGCTCACCGGCCTGGCGCAACCGGGCGTCGGCCGTGCCCTCGTCGATTTCCATCGTGACGGTATACCGCCCGGGCAGCGCCAGCGGACCTACCGGATCGCTGGCCCAGGGGGCGCGAAAGCCCTTATCGCCCAGCTTGACGGGATCGTGCGGCGGCAGCCGCAGGTTCCAGGCGACACGGTGGAGACCCTTGGCAACCGGACCGCTGACCCGGCTGACGACATTGCCACCCGAATCGCGAACGACGAGATAGACCTTCGGATCCTGCTGCCGGTCTTCAGCACGCAGCGACTCCCAGTCCGGGTACGGCGTATCGCCGCCTTCTTTTTCGATTTCCTTTTCTTTCTCGCGCCGGCTCTCTTTCAGCGTCTTGATGCCGTCGCGCAGGTAGTAGGTGAATACTGCGCCGAAGGGCGGATTAGGCGCGGTGTAAAACTCGTAACCCTGGCTGCCTTTTTCACGGCCACCCCACTTGTCGCCCTCGATATACAGCGGCGCGTCCTTCACGGCAAAAATCGTCGTCTCGCTTTCGTCGAGCGTATCTGCCGGCGTACGCAGTGGCGTGTAGTCATCGAGGATGTAGATACCGCGACCAAAGGTGCCAACCACGAGATCCTGTTCACGGCGCTGGATCTCCAGGTCGCGAACGGCGATGGTCGGGAAGCCGCCGGTCAGCTCGAACCAGTTGCGACCGCCGTCCTGGGTGGCAAAGACGCCGAACTCGGTGCCGACAAACAGCAGGTTGGGATCGATATGATCCTCGGCTATCGTGTGCGCGCTGCCGCGTTCCGGCAGGTTGCCTGCAATCGAGCGCCAGCTGCGGCCGCGATCGCGGGTGACCAGCACATAGGGTTTGAAGTCGCCCTTCTTGTGATTATCGAAAACCGCGTAGGCGGTATCGGCGTCGTGCAGCGACGTGACGATATCCTCGACCAGCGACATGTCGGGAACGCCGCTGAAGCGGCTGTAGCGCCGCCAGTTCTCACCGCCGTCGGTAGTGACGTGTATGAGGCCGTCATCGGTGCCGGCATAAAGCAGGTTTTCGTCGAACGGGCTCTCTGCGATAGCTATCAGGCTGCCGTACATCGAGGTCGAACGGTTCTTGGAGATCGTATCGACACCCCAGACCCGGCCCATGACCTCCAGTTTGTTGCGATCCAGCTGGCGCGACAGGTCACCGCTGATGGCACGCCAGCTGTTGCCGCGGTCATCGCTGCGAAAGACCCGCTCGGCGCCATAGTACAGCCTCCTCGGATCGTGATGACTGAGCACCAGCGGCGTATTCCAATTCCAGCGCAGCTCGTCGGACGCATTATCCGGCTGCGGCGTGATGTATACCCGCTCGTGGGTACGCCGGTCGTAACGCGCCAGTCCACCATACTGGTACTGGGCATAAATAATGTTCGGGTCGGTGGGGTCGATCTGCGGCTTGTAGCCGTCACCGCCGAGCACCAGCCACCAGTCGGAATTGGTGATCCCGTGCACGTTGGTCGTTCGCGACGGCGCCCCCAGGGAGTTGTTGTCCTGGGTGCCGCCATAAACACGATAAAACGGTTTGGCGTCATCCGGCGTAGCCCGGTAGAACTGGGTGATCGGCAGGTTGCGGATATGCCGCCATGTCTTGCCGAGGTCCCAGGTCTCGTAGATGCCACCGTCACCGCCGATGATCAGGTGATCCGTGTAATCCGGGTCGATCCACAAGGCATGATCGTCGACGTGACGATGCTCGATGTTGAGCCGCTCCCAGGTCTTGCCGCCGTCATTGGAAATCCGGCTGAACGTATCCATCGAATAGACCCGCTCCGGGTTGTGTGGGTCGACGATCAGCTCGTTGTAATACTGCGGGCTGGAGGCCATGTAGTCGGAGCGTTTCTCCCAGCTCTCGCCGAAATCGGTTGACCGGTAAACGCCCCGGGATTTCTTGTCGGCCTCGACGATCGCGTAAATGATTTCCGGGTTGGATGGCGCCATCGCCAGCCCGATGCGCCCCATGTCGCCATCCGGCAGGCCCGCGGTGATCTCCCGCCAGGTCTCGCCGCCGTCGGTGCTCTTGTGTATGCCGCTGCCCGGACCGCCGTTGATCAGTGTCCACACGTGCCGCCGGCGCTGGTAGCTGGACGCCAGCATCCTGTCCGGATCGCCCGGATGAATGGCAAATTCGTTGGCCCCGGTGTGCTCGTCGATGTGCAGGATCCGTTCCCAGCTGCCGCCACCGTCGAGGCTGCGGTACAGCCCCCGGTCGCCGCCGTCGTTCCACAACGGACCCTGCGCCGCGACATAGACCACCTGCGAATCGTCGGGGTGAAAACCGATCTGGCCGATATGCTCGGACTCCTTCAGACCGACGTTTTCCCAGGTACGCCCGCCGTCGATCGACTTGTACACGCCGTCGCCGTACGCAACGCTGCGCTGGCTGTTGTTCTCGCCGCTGCCGACCCACACCGTCAGCGGATCTTCCGGATCGAGCATTACCACGCCAATCGAGTAGGACGCCTCGTCGTCGAACACGGGCGTCCAGGTGGTGCCGTTGTTGGTAGTCTTCCACAGGCCGCCCGAAGCGGTGGCCACGAAATACTCCTGCCAGCGCTCCGGGTGCATGGCGAAATCGGTAATCCGGCCAGAAGTCAGGGCCGGGCCGATGCCACGCAGCGCCAGGCCGCTATAGGCCTTCTCGGCTTCGGCGGCGATTGCCGGGGCGCTCCACACTGCGAAAAACAGTGTGACGAGAGATAAGCGGCGAGCGAGACAGGTATTTTTCATGGTTACATCCTGTTGATCGGTTTGCGGGGCCGGGTGCGCTAGGGTAGACGCTGCCCTGACCGACGGCAATTCTGCCCTGCACAACGGTTATTTTCCGGGCACACCGGGTTATGCTTAGCAGCCGCAAAATCAGGGTCCAACCGGTAATGCCACTCGATATCGATACGATCAGGAACCAGTTCCCCGCACTGGCGCTGGAAGACGCCGGCCGCCGGCGCATCTACCTGGACAACCCGGCCGGAACGCAGGTCCCGCAAACGGTTATCGACGCCATGGCGGACTGTCTTGTTAACGCCAACGCCAACCTGGGCGGACCGTTTTGCTCGTCAGTGGCGGCCGACGCCATCGCCGGTGGAGCGCACGTGGCCATGGCGGACCTGCTCAACGCCAGGAGCAGCCGCGAGATCGTATTCGGCGCCAACATGACGACGCTCACTTTCCAGTTCTCCCGCGTGCTGGGAAGACGGTTCGAGGCCGGCGATGAAATCATCGTGTCGGAGCTCGATCATGATGCCAATGTCTCACCGTGGTACCTGCTCGCGCGCGACCTTGGCCTGACCGTGCGGAAGATCCGTCTGGACCCGGAAACTTTCCGGCTCGACTACGACCACTACGAATCGCTGCTGGGCGATCGCACGCGGCTGGTGTGTGTCGGTCATGCCAGCAACCTGCTCGGCACGATCAACGACATTCCGCGCATCGCGACGGCCGCACACGCCCGCGGCGCGCTGGTGTTTGCCGACGCCGTGCACTCGGCACCGCATGTTCCCATCGATGTGCAAACCCTCGGCTGCGACCTGCTGGTCTGCTCGCCGTACAAGTTCTTCGGCCCGCACCAGGGTGTGCTCTGGGGCCGCGAGTCCTTGCTGGACTCGCTGGAGCCTTACAAGCTGCGGCCGGCGCCGGACTCGCTGCCGGGCCGCTACGAAACCGGCACTCAGAGCCATGAAGGCATGGCCGGCGTAACCGCAGCTGTCGATTACCTCGCTGCGCTGGCGCCGGAAAACGGCAGCCGCCGTGAACGGCTGCGTACCGCGATGGAACTGATTCATCAATATGAAACCGAACTCTGTGGAGCGCTCATTGAACGCCTGCAGGCTGTAGACGGTCTGACCATTCACGGAATAACTGCTGCCGGCGAGCTGTCGCAGCGCACCCCGACGGTGTCGTTCACCCTGGCCGGTCACCACCCGGAGGCGATCGCAGAACACCTCGCGGGGCACAACATTTTTGCCTGGTCGGGACACAGCTATGCCGTCGAGCCCTGCTCGGCGCTCGGTCTCCTGGAGGGTGGCGGCGTGCTGCGGGTCGGCCTGGTGCATTACAACGTCGAGGACGACATCGAGGCGCTGGCTGCGGCGCTGGAAGAACTTGCCACCGGCCAGCAGCTGTCGGCCTGAAATGAATACTGGAGTAGTGAAGATGACCCGGCTTTTCGCCATCACCCTGACCCTGTTTGTCCTGGCCGGCTGCGATGACGTGCCCGATCCCTCGTTACCGAATGAACCGCCCGAGGCCTTTGACGACAACGTCAGCCTGAAGCAGAACGAGGTCACGATCGTCGATGCCCTGGCAAATGACTTCGATATCGACGGCGACATTACCGAGATCGCGGTCACGGTGGAGGCCTCTAACGGCGTCGCCGAAGTCATCGACGGCGTGTTGTTTTACACCCCCGACCTCTACTTCGTGGGCAGCGACCAGTTCGAGTACCAGGTGACCGATATCGCCGGCTTCACTGATACGGCAACGGTATTCCTGGAGATCGAAAAGAAAGAGGTCTTCGCGATACTCGGCACCGACACCGGGCTGTATGCCATCGATTCGCGGGACCCCGGCACCCTGGTCGACCTGGCGCAGGCCGTTCCGGAAGGCGAGACGATGATCGCCTGGGTCGTCAGCGAGGAACTGCAGCAGGCGGCCATCCTCACCGATGCCGTAAAGGTGATCACCGTCGCGCTGGATGAACCTGACGTCATCGTGAGATCGATCGATATCGATACGACCAACGGCGAACCCGACGGCGGTTTCGTGCTGTCGAATAACGGCGAGGTCGCCATCGTTTCGCTGGCAAACCGGTACCTGGTCGCCATGGACCTGGCCGACGTCGAAGACAATCTCGAGTTCGATAACGGCTGGGAGGACGGCACGATGCTGCCGACGGCTTTCTCGATCCTCGACACGACGATTGTCATGGAGGGAACGCTGGGTACCGGCAGCGACGAACGCAGCGCGATTTACGTGGCGCCGTTGAGCCCTATCGCGCCGATCCAGGTGCTCGACGATCCTGACACGCTACTGGACACCTTTACCCGCACGCTGGACGGATTGAACGCCATGCTGTGGCTGACGATCGACCCGGCCGTCGAGGTCTCGCCGGCCGCCTATTCCTGCACGGCACCACCGCCGCAGGCTCTGTCCGTTCCGTCCTATACCTCGCTGGGACTGCCGGATGCCGGCACCGACCTGATCGAGGCATCACAGATTCTGCCGGACCCGACGACGCTCATTTCGTATCACAACGGGCCCGACACGCTGGCGCTGGTGGTTGCCGCTTGCCCCTCCGGCGCGGAGTTGTTCCAGCTCGTCGAAATTCCCTACCTCGATCCGACGGGCGCGCGAGTCATTGCCACCGCCACCGACGCCAGCGACGGCCTGTGGAACGTCGACGTCGGACCCGAAGGGCTGGATGTCATCTACGCCCTCGAGGGCGATACCGGCTTCCGCACGATTGCTATCGACCTGTCCGACTTCGACCCGGTCGAGACCGACCTGTCCGCAGCGGCCGCGGGCTACCAGCCTTACGCCAGCGGCATGGATACCGTGCTGCCGCCCTCGATGGTTACGGAAGACAGGTTGCGTTGGGTTTACCTGGCGCCGGTCGATGATGCGCTGACGCGGCTCGAGTGGCTGCAGCTGGCCGATCAGTCAGTCGATTCGGTGGAGCTGCCGTTTGCCGCCACCAATTTCACCAGTAACGGCCTGCATGCGGTGGTCCAGGGCGCGACCGGGACTACCGACCCGGCGCCGGTAGCGCTGATAGAGCTGGCCAGCCCGACGGTGACTCCGGTCGACCTGCCCGGCGCACTGGCCGAACGGGTGGAGGATCCGCTGAACCAGGTCCAGACCGAGCTCGTCCTGGTCACGATTCCCTGACGCAGTGTCTCAGGGCAGTCGCCGCCGCAGCGCCTCGGCGTCGGCGCGACTGTCGAACGCGTCGCCGTCGGCCAGCAGCCGGTCGAGTACCGCGGCAGCCTCGGCATTCTCGCCGGCACTTTCGAGCGCAACGGCAAAGTGATAACGAATCTCGGGATCGCTTTCGCCCTGCGCCGCTTTTCTGAGTAACGGCATCGCCTGGTCGACGTTATCTTCCTGCAGCAGCACCCAGCCATAGGTGTCCGCGATTGACGGGTTATCCGGCCGCTCACGGTAGGCGCGCTCGGCGGCATTCAGCGCACGTTTCAGGTCACCCTCGTCGCCGCGCTTGAGATAGACCCAGGCGAGGTTGTTCAGCGCCACAACATTGGTCGGGTCGGTCGACAGGACTTTCCGGTAGGCGCTTACGGCCTCGTCGTGCCACTCCCGGGATGTGTAATCCTGCGCCAGCATGATGCCAGCGCGAACGTGGCCTGGGTGATCGTCAAACCAGTCCTCGAGGACGCGCCATGCGTCATCGCGCGACGCCTGCCGGCGGGCCTCGTAACGCTTGATCGTCGCTATTTCCCCGGGCCTGATGCTCGCCGCCGCATCGAAGGCTTCCGTGGCCCCGGCATAGTCGCCGGCCTGCAGCAGGATATCCCCGTGCAGCGTCAGGATATCAGCGTTGCCGGGGTTTTCTTCCGCAAGGTCGTCGGCCAGCCCGGTTGCCCGCTGCAGATTACCGCGTTCAAACTCCACCGTTGCCAGCAGCATGCGCGCCTGCAGATTCGAGGGGTCGATCTCCATGGCACGGTTGAGCCAGGGCACTGCGGCATCCGGCTCTCCCGACTGGCGATAGAGGTTGCCGATGACGGTCGCAACGCCCGCATCCGGCTCCAGCTCCAGCGACTTCTCAAAATGCCCGATCGCACGCTCGGACAGACCGGACTCCTGGAAGATCTGGCCAAGGACCGCGTGTGCCGCCGCGTCACCGGGGTTTTCCTGCACCCATTGCTCGAGGTCGGTCCAGGGCTGGTCTTCGCCCAGCTGGCGCCGGGTTACCGCCAGCCGCGAGGCCGCGGTACGCGACGGCTGGAGCCGCATGGATTCGCGGAAAGCCTCGAGCGCCGCAGGCTGGTCATTGCGCGCCAGCAGGATATCGCCCAGCAACAGCAAGGGCTCGCCCCGTCGCGGGTAATCGTTCACCAGGGCTTCCGCGATCTCCTGCGCCGCACCGAGATCGCCACGCTTCATATTCGCCGAGGCCAGAGCAACCCGTGGCGGAAAGAAGTCCGCGTCCAGCTCGATGGCGCGTTCAAATGCCCGGTAGCTTGCATCGTCCTGCCCCGTGGCCAGCAAAGCACGTCCGAGCTGGTAGTGGGCGCCCGCCAGGTTCGGCGCGGTGGCAACCGCACGTTCGAGCCGGGTCAACGCCTCTGCGTAGCGGCCGTCCTGGATCAGCACCGTTCCGACCAGGACGTGCGCCTCGCCGTTACCCGGTTCGATACGCGCAGCTTCGAGAGCAACAGCTTCCGCCTTTTCCAGTTCACCGGTATTCGCGTAATAGCGCCCCAGCGTCATCCGCGGCGAGATCGCGCTTGGGTTGGCCTCGCGGGCCTGCTCGATCAGCCGAAGAGCCTTGTCGGTGTCGCCGCGGGTTTCGGCGAGCTGCGCCAACGCGGTCAGGGCAACCAGGTTGCCAGGCTGACGTTGCAGAAAATCCACGAATAATGCCTCTGCAGCTTCCGGCCGGTTCTCCGCCACATCGATCCGTGCCAGGTTGGTCAGTGCCGCCACATCGTTCGGGTCAATCTCCAGCGCCCGCTCGAATGAGGCCCGTGCTTCATCGAGTTCTTCCACGGCCATGTGAAAGCCACCCATCAGCCGGTGCGAGTCCGCCGCATCCGGCCGGGCCGCAACAATCGCTTCAGCCCTTGCCCGCGCTGCCTCCGGCTCGCCCTTCTGCATCATCGCCAGGATCAGCATCAGGTCCCGGTGACCGACAGTGTCTGCCTCGGGTAATGCCTCGAGGACCTCGATGGCACGATCCAGTTCACCGCCCAGCAGGAAGTTGGCCGCCGTCTGCAGCGCGACGGCGGGGTCAGCACTCTCGAACTGCATGGTGCGTTCCGCCAGTTCGACACCGGCGTCGGTCCTGCCGCTACGTATGCTGGCGGCACCTGCCATCGTCAGTACCTGCGGGTCCGTGGTTCCGGCCTCGATCATCGGCTGCAGCAGCGCCAGCGCTTCGTCCGGATCGCCCATCTGCATGCGAACCTGTGCCAGCAGCTTGCGCGCTTTCTGGTTCGCGGGGTTGACGTTGACGGCGGCCTGCAGGTGCGTTGCCGCAAGTGCAAAGTTCTTCTGCGCAATCGCCGCACCGGCAACCAGGAGCTTGGGAGGTTCCGCGGCGGGATGCGCCGTCACAATACGTCCGGCCTTCTCGATCGTGGCTTCGTAATCTCCGGCCTGGAAATCAGCACGGGCTGCCTGGAACAGGGCCAGCGGCGCCTGCTTGGTCACATCGATCATCGTCGCCGCGGTGGCCTGGGCCTGTGCTGTCTTGTCCTGCGCCAGCATCGCGTCGATGAGCCCTGCCATGTAGTTCATGCGCTCGAAAGCCAGGCCGGTGCCCTCGATCGCCTCCAGCGCCGCCTGGAAGTTCTGCTCGGCCGCCGCTGGCTCGGCGTTCTGAAGCTGCAGGCGCCCCAACACGCCCCGCGCTTCCGCATTGGCCGGATTCTGCGCGACGAGCTCTTTCAACAGGCCAATCGCGGCATCGATATTGCCGGCCGCGTGCTCCAGCCGGGCCTGGCCGATCAGCGCGTCGGGCTGGCCGGGACTGAGTTCCAGTGCCTTTGCGTAACTGCTCCTCGCCTTTTCGTCTTCGTCCAGCGCCAGCTGCGCCGTTCCGATCAGGGCATGGGCGGTAGCGCGTATCGCGGTATCCGCAATGAGATCGGGATTGAGTTTGGCAACCTCCTGGTAACGCTGCTCCCGCAGCTGGGCGCGCGCCATCGGCACGGCATAAACATCGGCAGCGGCCCCCAGCTCCCGTGCCCGGCGCAACTCCTTGATAGCGGTGGCCGAGTCGCCGGTTTTCAGGCTGATCTCGCCCAGCATTGCCCGGGCCTCGGCGTTATCGGCGTTTGAACGCAACACATTCTTGAGCTCGATAGCGGCCGCGCGGTACTTGCCCTGTTCTGCGAACTCACGGGCACTGTCCATGCGGCTCGCATCGTCGGCACAACCGGCGACGAGCAGGGCCGCAAGAATCAGGATGAGGTGGTGTCTGTGACCGGGTCTGGACTGGCTCATAATTCCCCCGCGATGTGCCGCTGACGCTGCTCGCGTGTAATGATTCAGGGCGGGAATATTAGCACCGGGGCGTTTCATGCGCCGATGCGCAGATCACATAACCGGGGGCGCCCTCGAGACCATGCCTTTTGCCTACTACCAGCGCCTTAACAGGAAACAACGCCGAATTTACGATGCCAGCGACCAGGTCACCGCGGTGCGGCTGGAGCGGCCGGCGCGATTGCGGCCACTGGTGCATCATGTTGCCTCGGCGCTGGCGGCAGGCGACCGTGCCCAGGTCGAACGAACCAGCCGCAGCCTGGTGGGTGCGCTGTGTACAGAGCTGGAGGTACCGCGTGCGAAGGTGAGCGTACGATCGGTGCGGCCGTCGGACGACTGGGGCGAACTACACGGGCTGTACACGCCCGCAGAAGGCCGCCGCCTGGCGGCCATCGAAGTATGGATGCGAACGGCACAGCACAAGCGCATCGTTGCATTCCGCACGTACCTGCGCACGGTGCTGCACGAATTAAATCATCACCTCGACATCCAGCTCCTGGAGCTGGCTGACTCATTCCATACCGAGGGCTTTTACAAGCGCGAATCCAGCCTGTTCAAGCAGCTCATCGATGGAACCGGTCTCTAGGCGACGACCTCCAGCGATTCATCCACGATCCGGCGGCTGCGGCACTGTGCATCGTACAGCGCCTCGATGTCGGTCGGATAATGCCCGGCCGAACACTCTTCACGCAGGAGGCGATCTTCGTCGCCTTCGTGCATCAGCACGCGGATCGTATATCGCCAGCCTTCGGCACCAAGAACGATCTCGCAAACGAGTTCGTGATCCCGGTAATGTTCAAGCGATCTTTTGTGATCCATTTCTTTCACCTCGTCACGGCCTGATTATAAACTGCAAGCCATGTCTCTGTCCCTTAAATCCGTCGCTGAAACGTCAGCAATCGTTGCGGCAACTCGCAGCAGAAAGAAAAAAATTATCGCTTTGACTGAGTGTCTTTCTGCGTGCGCGCCACACAACCTTCAGGTAGTCGCCGCCTGGCTGAGTGGAGAACTTGTGCAGGGCCGTATCGGTATTGGACCGTCAATGCTGCGTGATGTTGCAGGTGAAGCACCGGCTACAGTCGCGACTTTGACTGTGTCTGACGTCAACGGCTACATGGAAATGATCCACGGCATAAGAGGCAAGGGCTCGTTACGTAAACGTCGTGAGCTTCTCGGCGAACTGATGCGAAAGGCCATCCATGAAGAGCAACGTTTCCTCGTGCGCCTGTGGATGGGCGATCTGGGTCAAGGCGCACTCGAAGGTGTCATGACGGAGGCAATCGCCACCGCATCCGGAATCGACCCGGCCCGGGTGCGGCGTGCCGTTATGCTTTCGGGCGATCTTGCCGCGGTTGCCGGCGTAGCCCTGACCGACGGCGAAGCCGGTCTTTCCTGCTTCCGATTGCGGGTGGGCACACCGGTCAACCCGATGCTGGCACAACCGGTGGACACCGTCGCCGATGCGCTGGCCACGCTCGGCGAAGCGGCGATCGAGTACAAGATGGATGGCGCCCGGGTGCAGGTACACCGCAACGGTAATGAAGTTGCAATTTTCAGCCGGCAGCTGAATGAGGTTGGAGAGCGCCTTCCGGAAATTGCCGAGGCAGTGCTCGCTATCGACTGCGAATCTATCGTGCTCGACGGCGAGGTGCTCGCCTTCGATACAAACGCCAGACCGCTGCCGTTCCAGGTAACGATGCGACGTTTCGGCCGGAAGCTGGATATCGAAACGGCGCGGCAGGAACTTCCCCTGTCGGTGTTTTTCTTCGACTGCCTGCAGCTGAATGGAGCCGACCTGTACGAGTGCCCCGCTCGCGAGAGATATGCGTCGCTGGCCGCGGTGCTGCCAGGAGAATTCGCGATCCCGCGGCTGGTGACCGGTGATTCCGGGGAGGCTGCCGGCTTTATGAAGCAGGCTCTCGCGGACGGTCACGAAGGTGTCATGGTCAAGTCGCTCGACGCGGCATACGAGGCGGGCAGCCGTGGCGCGGACTGGCTCAAAATCAAGCCCGTGCACACGCTGGATCTCGTCGTCCTGGCGGCGGAATGGGGCAGCGGACGGCGCAAGGGGTGGCTCTCGAACCTGCACCTGGGCGCCCGTGACCCGGATACCGGGAATTACGTGATGCTGGGCAAGACCTTCAAGGGCCTGACTGACGAAACGCTGGCATGGCAAACCGACCGGCTGCTGGAGCTGGAAACGGAGCGCGACGGTCATGTCGTCCATGTACGGCCTGAACTGGTCGTCGAGATTGCCTTCAACGAGCTGCAGGACAGCCCGCACTACCCGGCCGGCCTGGCCCTTCGTTTTGCCCGGGTACGCCACTACCGTGAGGACAAGCCGGCCAGCGAAGCCGACACGCTGGACACTGTTCGCGCGATTCGCGCCGGCGGCTTCAGCAACCAGGTGCCGGCCTGATACCGCGGGGTCGGGAGCAGGCAGGGTAAAAACAGGGGGAACCTGCGACGGCGAAACGGTTCTTATCAATCTCGGCTTGAGCGTCAAACGGCCACGCCTTATTCTTTTGTCCTGTCAGTTCGATCCGGATCCTGCATGAAACATCTCCTGGCCTCCCTGCTCGTCGCCCTGCTCCTTGCGCCTGCCGTCTTCGCCGAAGAGGAGGAAGACAAGAACAGGATCGTCGCAATTGAACGTGCCGAACCCGAATACCCCAAGAAGGCTTTCAATAAATGCATCGAGGGACACGTGGTCGTGCGCTTTATCATTGCCACGGACGGAACCACGAAGGACATCGAAGTGCTGAGTTCGCGCCCGCAGAACGTCTTCGATAAGGCCGCCGTTGCAGCGGTCGAGAAGTGGCGCTTCGAGCCTCGCCAGATCAACGGTGTAGCCGTGCAGCGAGAGGCCACTCAACGCCTGGTTTTCGAGCCCGGCTGCACTCAATAATCGCCGGACGGCGGATACAGTTCTTCGAACTTCGGGTGGCCGCGGAGCGGCTCAAGATCGGGATCGTTGCGTGCCCAGTCGGCCGCCATCTTCGGCAGGCTCACCTGCCCCAGCAACTCCAGGGCCCGGTTTTCGTCGCCGATCCGCGAATAAAAGCACGCTGCATTATACAGGACTGCGGGGTCAGTCGGGTCAACCGCCATCGCGCGCAGCAGCATTTTTTCGCCGCGCTGTAGTTCGCCGAGATCCGCCAGGGGCCCGGACATCAGGTACATCGCGCGGGCATCGTCGGGATTCATTTCGAGATGGCGGTCTGCCTTGGCAACGCCTTCTTTCGCGGCAGCCCGGGCCTCGTCGCTGCGACCCAGCTTCTTGTAGAGTTGCTGCAGCAGGAGCGGCGACTGGTAGTCCTCCGGACGCGCCAGCGCAGCCCGGTGAAAATAGTCGGTTGCCTTTTCGATCTTGCCCTGGTGAACACTGTTGCGGGCAAGGAAATACAGCGCCTCGAAGTGATCCGGATCAATCTTTAGCGCCTCGCCAAAATGCCGCTCGGCTTCGGCGAAATTACCGAACATCGAACACGACAGCCCGCGGCTGACATGTGCCTCCGGCAGGTTGGGGCAAAGCGCCAGCGCCCGCTTACTGGCGTCACGCGCACGGTTGCGGTACTCGCTGCGCGAATCGAAGTACACATAGAGCAGACCGTTGGCATCCGCCAGCCCCGCCCAGGCCCGGGCATATTCTGCGTCCTTGTCCAGTGCGTTCTGAAACAGCTCGGCCGCATAGCGCAGGTTTCTGGCACCCCAGCGGTGAATGAAGCTCCAGCCTTTCAGGTAGAGGTCATAGGCTTCGATGTTGGTTGTTCCCGATTTTCTCCTGGCGCAATCGTCTTCGGGATCCAGCGTCAGCTGCATTACCCGCGCGATGTTGGTCGCGATCTCGTCCTGCACGGCGAAGATATCGCAGAGCTCGCGATCGTACCGGTGAACCCAGAGATGCTCGCCCGTCGCGCTGTCGGTCAGTTCCGCGGTAATCCGCAGCTGGTCGCCGTCCTTGCGCACCGAACCCTCGAGTACGGTCGCGACCTGCAGCGCTGCACCGATTTCGGCCACATCGGCATTACCCAGGCGCCTGGTGGCACGCTTGGAGGCCACCTTCAGCCCCTCGACCCGGGACAGGGTATTGATGATTTCTTCGGCCACGCCCTCGCAAAAATAAGCCTGGTCCCCTTCCGGGCTCAGGTCGGCAAACGGCAGCACGGCAACAGAGGGGTCGCCGGGAATCTTATCCGCCGTGCCGGCGTCGCGCTCCAGCCCCTGCGGTGTCAGGTCGAAGACCCAGGCCAGCACGATGGCCAGCGGCAGGCCCGCAATTGCCAGCGCGATGAGCAGGGTCAACGCCCACTCGGGCAGGTGCAGTGGTTCGAACGTGGTGTCGGCGATCTGGATGATCAGCCAGGCGACGATCGCGTAGGCTACCGTTGCCCGAAATACCTTGCGCCGACGAATTTCAGCCCAGAACTGACGCAACATTCCAGCAGTTTACCTGAACGCCGGAGCCACAAACGGGTCCTATGCTAAAGTGCTGCACCGCGCCCGAATGAGACCCGATATCGCATGAAATACCTGCCTGCCGCCCTGGTTGGCCTGATTCTTGCGGCCGTTTTACCCGGCTGCGGCAGCGGGCCCGGCGACGTCGATGTCGACGCGTTTCGAGGCCGAATTGCCGGCGACGCCACGGAAGTCATGCCGTTGCTCGCCGGTATGCCGGCGCCGCAGTTCACCGTCCGGCAGGCAGACGGGAGCGAATTCACTTTTGCTGCCGGACCGCGCGAAAAACCCGCGGTTATCACGTTTTACCGCGGCGGCTGGTGCCCCTACTGCAGCCGCTACATGATGGACTTCCGTTCTGCGGAGCAGGCGCTGCTCGACCTGGGTTACGAGCTGTTGTTCATCTCGGCCGACCGACACGAGAAACTGGCTGCCGCGGTGGACCAGGGCGACCTCGAGTACACGCTGCTGTCGGACAACGACCTGATCGCAGCCCGCGCTTTCGGGCTGGCGTTTCGGGTCAGTGACGAATATTTCAACAAGCTGATCGAACACGATATCGACATCATCGAGGCCTCGGGCCGCGAGCATCGTTCGCTGCCCGTACCGGCGGCCTATGTCGTCGGCACTGACGGCATCATCGATTTTGCCTACGTCAATCCGGATTACCGCACGCGCGTCGACCCCGGGGTGCTGGTCGAGGCGGCCCGCTCGGCGCTGGGCCGGACCGCCGGCTGACCGATGCCACCACTGAGCCGAATAGTCGGGCTGCTGCTCGCGATTAACGTCGCGGTCTACGGACTCGAACTGCTGCTGGGTCTCGGTGGACTGGCAAATGCCTTTGCCCTGTGGCCGATGGGTGTCGAGGGTTCGCGACTGGCCCATCCGGGCTACAACGGTCCCCATTTCTGGCCCTGGCAGCTGGTGAGCTATGGCTTCCTGCATGGCGGCAACCTCCATCTCATGGTCAACATGTTTGCGCTATGGATGTTCGGTTCACAGATCGAACGCCTGTGGGGCACGCTGCATTTCACCTTTTATTATTTTTTCTGCCTGGTCGGCGCCGGTGTCGTTCAGCTGGTGGTTTCGACCATGGATGCTGCCGGCGGCGGTGCGGTGTACCCGACTGTCGGGGCATCGGGCGCCGTGTTTGGACTGCTGCTGGCGTTCGGCATGATGTTTCCGAACGTCAAGCTGCTGCTCCTGTTTTTTCCCGTTCCGATCAAGGCGAAGTACTTTGTCGTCCTGTACGGACTCCTGGAGCTGACGCTGGGGGTTACGGGAACGCAGTCGGGCGTCGCGCACTTCGCCCATCTCGGCGGCATGTTCTTCGGGCTGCTGCTGATCCAGTTCTGGCGCGGCAAGCTGCCGCTGAAGCCGAAATATACCCTGCAGCGCTGACCGCTCAGGACGGGCGCCGGGCACCGAGATCGACGACGTTGTCCTGGGCTTCCTGAGTTTCCCGGATGAGGCCGGCATCGACGCCGTGGGCGGCAAGCTCGTCGTTCAGCTCGGCCAGCCTCGCGACCTGGGCGGCGCGGGCCATTTCCAGGCTCTCGATCTGGCGACAGCGTGCATCGTCCAGCTCCAGCAACCGCGCCAGCCGCGCACCCGTGTCGGCCAGCTCGGTTTCCAGCGAAACGATACGGTCCCACTGGTATTTCATCTCGTTGAGACAGCGCGCACGCTCGGCCTCAGCGCTCTCGCCGTTCTGGGTCCGGTCCAGCAAGGCGACCACGTCCTCGACGACCTCGTCGTCACGGTCGTCGTCGCTGACCGGGTCAAAACCCTGCGCCTGGCGCAAGGCGGCGACTTCGGCTTCGAGTGACTGAATCCGCTCATTGCGGGCGACCAGCGCCTCGTGCAGTGGTTTGACCCGGCCACGCCACTTGTGAAGATCGGCACGCAACGACTCCAGCACTTTCATGCTTTGATGCAGTTCGCGCTCCACCCGACCCGGCTCCATCGGCTGCACGTTGTCGTCGCCGGAAAAATCAGAGAGGCGGTTCTGTAAAGCAACCATGGCTACACGGTTGGCGGAAATCTCGTTCTTGAGAGCGACCAGTTCCTCGTCGCGATCGCCGACCCGCCGCTTTGCCTGCTCCAGGGCGTTTCGCTCTTCGGCCAGGATGGTCTCCAGCGAATTGCCGAGATCCCGCCGGCTGCGGGCCGTGAATCGCAGCGCTTCGATATCGGCCTCTACCGGGTCGATGGCATCTTCGTGATCGCCAAACGGGTCCTGGGCGGGATCGCGCGCCAGCCGCAGCCGCGTCTGAGCATGCTCTTCGTCGCTGATCTCGTCACGCAGGGATACGACCACGTTGCCGGCCTCTTCCAGCAGCTTGCGCAAAGACTCGGTTTCGTCGCTACGCTGCGCGAGCAACGCACGCAGGTCCTCGATTTCAGTTTGCAGAGCTTCGATCTCGGTTTCGCGTTTGGCCAGGTGATCGGCCTGCGAATCGACCAGCGTTGACTTGCGGCGGATATCGGCCTTCAACGTTGCGATAGTCGAGTTCCACTCGTCCACGCGCTCCTGGTGCAGCTGCAGCTGATCGAGCCGCGCAGTTGCCGCCTGCAGCTGACTGGCCGTTTCCTCCAGGTCACCGCGCAGGCGGGTGTTCTCGTGGTGCAGCTCTTCCTCGGTGGGATTCCGTTTCAGCAGCTCGTTTTGCCGCCGGAGTTCCTCCAGGTCCGACTTGAGACAGGCGCCGTTGTTTTCCGCGTTAGCAAGTGATTCCTGCAGCGCATCGACCTGGGCTTTCCATTGCTGCGCGGTGCGCTCGCGCTGCTCGACTTCCTCGGCAGTGGCCGCAAGGTCAGACTCCAGCGCGCCAATCTGTTCCTGGTGATGGAACAACCGGGTTTCCAGCTCCGGCACCAGCACCTGGTACTGGCCGGTCTTGCCCAGCAGTTCGTTCATCTCCTCGCGAAGACCGGCCAGCTCTTCGTCGAGCATGCTTGCACGGTTTTCTTTCTCGTCCAGTTGTTCTGCTTTTTCCCGCAGCGTCGCCAGCTCGGCATGTGCACGCTCGAGCTCTTCATCGCGATGCGCCAGCGTGTCCTCCAGCGCCTCGACCTGCGCTTCTTTGCCAACCACCGCCTCGCTGTAGGCATCGTTTTCCTTCTGGACGGCATGCAGCAGTCGTTCCAGCTCCTCGATGTGCACATCCTGCTGCAGGGCGCGCTTGCGCAGCTCATCGATATCGTTGACCGCCGGCGCCAAATCGTGGTGCTGCGCTTCCAGGTCATCCGCCCCTTTCAGGCGCTCGATCTCCGCACGCAGCGCATCGATCGTTTGCTGCGCCTCGTCTGAAACCGGTTCTTCGCTGCGCAACCGCAGCGCATGCAGCTCGCGGCTGAGCGCATCCTTTTCGGCCTGCAGTTCCTCGAGATCGGTGGTGTGCTGGAACACCAGGTTTTCACGGTCGGCCGTGAGTTCTTCGACGGCGGCCAGCTGCTGGCGCAGCTGCTCATCGCGCTCCTCGAGTTGCTCCTGCAGCTTTTCGGCATCCAGCCACTGCCGCACCGGGGCGTCGGATTGTCCGGCTTCCTCGCTGCGGCCGCGGAGCAGCAAGCCGGTAACGAAACCGAGCACCAGCAACGCAGCGCCGCCGGCCCAGAATTTCCACGCGGAGACCGGCGCCGCTTCTGCTGCCGGTGGGGCGGTGATGGCGGATTCGAGGCGGGACTCGCCCTGGCTGGCGGTGCCATCGGCGAGCTTCTGCAGCGATTCCTCGCTGAGCGTGAGGTCCATCAGCAGACCGGGGTCCGGGGCAGCCGTTTCATCAGCCCACGACGGCAGCGCCGTCATGGGAAGGAGCAGAACCAGCACCAGAAGCCTGCCGAGTGCGTTACGCATTAAAACCCTGTTTTTACAGCATAAACTTTCGGCGTCTCGTGTGGCCCAGGCCCCTAGGGGACAACCTGGACGCGGTAGATCGCGCTCGGGAACAGCTGGAGAAGATATAGCTCACCATCGTTACCCTGTGCGAATGACGCCACGTCTACAGGGGTATCTACCAGTTCTCCCAGCTCCTTGCCACCGAGCAGTCCCCAGATTTTGCCGCTTATGTAATCACTGTAGAGATAGACCCCCTGCAGGTCGGGATAGTCGCTGCCACGGTAGACGTACCCCCCGGTGACCGAGGCACCCTCGCTGCGACCGTAATCGACCAGCGGAAAAAGGTAGTCCGTGGCCGGACCGCAGCCTGACAGGTTGAAACTGAGGTTGCCCTCGTAGCACCGCCAGCCATAGTTGCCACCGGCGACGATCAGGTCGATCTCCTCGCGGGTGCTCTGGCCAACGTCTCCGGCATAGAGCTCCCCGGTCAGTGAATCGAAACTGAAGCGCCAGGGGTTACGTAATCCGTAGGCATAGGTCTCGGGGCAACCCGTCGCGCAACTTGCGCTGCCGGGAAACGCATTGCCGTCGGGTATCCGGTACGTGAGCCCGAGATCGAGTTCTTCGTCTGTCAGGTTGACGTCGATCCGGATAATCGTGCCCAGGAGATTGGTGATGTTCTGGCTGTTATTGCCCGTATCGTTCGACCCGCCACCGTCGCCCAGCCCGAGGTAGAGCATGCCGTCGTGACCGAAAGCGAGGCTGCCGCCGTTGTGATTCCCCTGCGGCTGGTCTATTTCGATGATGACGATCTCCGCATCTGCATCGAAAGTGTCCGGGTCCACCTGGCTGGGGCGGAACAGCGAGATACGCGAATCCAGCGGGTTGGACTGCGAACTGGAGCCATCCGCGGTGTAGCTGACAAACAACCGGCCGTTGCCTGCAAAATCCGGATCGAAGGCAAAGTCGAGCAGACCGCCTTCGAAAAACGTATCAACCTTGCTCACGATATCGAGGACTACGTCTGGCTGACCTGGCGTTGCCACGTTATCGAATCGCAGGATTCGGCCGTTGCGTTCGGCCACGTACCAGCTCGAGTCGTCACCCGGCGCCTGTTTCATGGCAATCGGGCCGTCGATGCTGATCGATGTGAACGCCGGCACCACCTGCAGACCGCGGGACAAACCACCCGCCGGCCCGGGCGCCGTAAAGAAATATTCCGACAACAGCACCAGGTCCGGGAAACTCACCTGCCCGTCGCCATTCATGTCCTGGGGAAAATTCCCCGACAGGAAAAACACCTGCTCCATCGCGGCCAGATCCGGAAAATTGACCTGCCCGTCATTGTTGAAATCCGGATCGCAAATGTTGCCGAAGGCATCGCCATCGGTATTGCGTTGATCCGCGTTGGCGACTTCCGAACAGTTGTCGACGAGGTCCAGCACCCCATCGCCGTCGGTGTCCGTGGCGTGCAGCGGACCCAACGCAACCAGAAATACAAAAAGAACTAAAAATTTATTATGTAAAAGCATCGTCGGCCGACCCCTCCCGGCGTGAACCAAGAATGTAGCACACGGTCAATGCCCCACCCTCACGCTCCACACCGCGGGCCGCCCACGTTCCCTGTACAAGCGCTTTACAGCAGCCCGCAGCAATTCCGCCATCGCCATCGCCATCGCCATCGCCATCGCAGCCGTAAACCACTCCCACAAAATCGCGGTTCGACCCCGAAATCTCCCGAGCTTGCTACAGCCCTCTTGGGGGATCGCGCCTGGAAGCCGCACCTACTTGGTATCTCCCCGAGCCTGCAACAGCCCCAGCGAGAGAGCTGTCGGTGCTTTCCATTGGTGACGTCAGATCCTCGGCACCAAAGGGAAGTGCCGGCAGCTCTCTCGCGCAATCCCGCAACTGCCCTCTCGGGGGATCGTGCCTGGAAGCCGCACCTACTTGGTATCTCCCCGAGCCTGCAACAGCCCCAGCGAGAGAGCTGCCGGTGCTTTCCTTTGGTGACGTCAGATCCTCGGCACCAAAGGGAAGTGCCGGCAGCTCTCTCGCGCAATCCCGCAACTGCCCTCTCGGGGGATCGTGCCTGGA
>JAHEKH010000034.1:0-17224 GCA_024638445.1 Gammaproteobacteria bacterium
ACGAAATTGCCCAGTCCTGCGCGGCGACCGGCGACCCGTTCGTCAACGTTTGGATTCACAACGGCTTCGTCCAGGTCGACGAGGAAAAGATGTCGAAGTCGCTCGGCAACTTCTTTACCGTGCGGGACATCCTGCAGCACTTTCATCCCGAAGAAGTGCGCAACTTTATCCTGTCCGGCCATTACCGCAGCCCGATCAATTATTCCGATCACGAGCTCACCGCTTCCCGGGCGGCGCTGCAGCGGCTGTATACCGCGTTGCGTGGACAGCCTGTGGCAGAGCCACCCGACGGTGAGACCTACACGGCGCGTTTCGTCGCGGCGATGGACGACGATTTCAATACGCCGGAGGCCCTGGCCGTGTTGTTCGACCTTTCGCGAGCGGTCAACCGGGCGCGCGACGATGGCAATAGCGCCGAGTCCGCATCACTGGCTGCGCTACTGAAGCAGCTCGGGTTCCGTCTCGGACTGCTGCAGGGGGACCCCGAGGCCTATCTCAAGTCGGGCAGTCGCTCTGATACCGGCAAGCTCGATGACGCGGCCATCGAGCAGGCAATCGCCGATCGCAATCGCGCGCGTGCGGAAAAACGCTGGGCTGATGCCGACCGGATCCGGGACGAGCTGGCCGATGCCGGTGTCGTGCTCGAAGACGGCGCCGGCGGCACCACCTGGCGCCGGGAATAACCGGGATAATTCAGAGCCAGTCGCCGGCCTGGCGGTCGCGGGTCTCCGCGGCGAGCAGCGTGTTCTCGAGCAGCATCGCGACCGTCATCGGTCCGACACCTCCGGGTACCGGGGTGATATGGCCGGCGCGCTCGGCAGCGGCCTCGAACTGCACGTCCCCGACCAGCCTGCCGTCTTCGAGACGATTGATGCCGACATCAATAACGATCGAGCCCGGTTTCACCCACTCGCCGGGAATCAGCCCCGGTTTGCCGGCGGCGACGATGAGAATGTCGGCACGCTCGACTTCGGCCTGCACGTCGCGGGTAAAGCGGTGACAGACGGTAACCGTGGCGCCGGCAATCAGCAGTTCCAGCGCGGTCGGGCGGCCGACGATATTTGACGCGCCGATCATTACCGTTTTGCCTTCCTTGTATTTGGCGCCGACCTCGTCGAGCAGCCGCATGACCCCGCGCGCGGTACACGGGCGCAGGCCGGGGCGGCGCTGCGCGAGCAGGCCGACGTTGCAGGGGTGAAACCCGTCGACGTCTTTTGCCGGTGAGATGGCCTCGATGATCACGTGATCGTCGATGTGGTCGGGCAGCGGCAGCTGCACGAGGATGCCGTCGATGGTATCGGCCTTGTTCAGCCGGTCGATCAGCTCCAGCAGTTGCCGTTGTGTCGTGCTTTCGTGGAGATCGTACGAGTGCGATTCGAAACCCGCCTCCTCGCAGGCCCGGATCTTGTTGCGCACGTAGATTTTCGAGGCCGGGTCGTGGCCGAGCAGCACGACCGCCAGGCCGGGCCGGCGCCGGCCGCCGGCAACCCGCCGGTCGATCCGCTGACGCAGGTCGCGGCGGATTCGGGCGGCGATCGCCTTTCCGTCGATGAGTGTCGCGGCCATTATGATCCCAGGCTCAAAAGATCGGGATTTTCGCACGAGGCCGGATAGATAGACAGGGCGGGCAGGGCGGTCGTATCATGCGCTGTCCTGCGGTGAGGGTGGCGAAGGCCTTCCGTTGCGGGCGGGTGCGGGGCATAGCGCAGCCTGGTAGCGCGTCTGCTTTGGGAGCAGAAGGTCGGGGGTTCGAATCCCTCTGCCCCGACCAGGTTTATCGGCCTGCGGTGGTTGTAGCGCCCGTAGCTCAACCGGATAGAGCATCGGCCTTCTAAGCCGAGGGTTGCAGGTTCGAGTCCTGCCGGGCGCGCCAGACCGCAGGCAGGTGACAGTTTCAATGGTGGGCGTAGCTCAGCTGGTAGAGCCCCGGGTTGTGATCCCGGTGGTCGTGGGTTCGAGTCCCATCGTCCACCCCATTTTCCTTCCGGACCTGTCGGATTCCCTTACAGTTTACAACTGGTTTAATTACTAACCAGCTGATTTATTTTGATTTCATAAGTCTGGCACGGATTCTGCTTCACAGTTGTTCATACGCTTAAAAGAACGACTGTCGAGGTCTTAGAACGATGCTAAAGAAAACAATATTGACCCTTGCTGCCACCCTGTTTGCCGGCAGTGCCCTGGCCGTACCGGTCGATCTCAGCTCCTGGACCGCCGAGGAAGTCCCCGGCAGCCCGGCCGCGAACTGGGTCGTCCAGGCCGGCAATGACACGGTCCTGCAAACCCAGAACAGCCGCCCCTCGATCTTTTTCGAGTCAGGAACGAACTCGCAGGGCATGACCCTCAGCGGCAACATATCCGTCGAGACGTCCAGCGATGACGACTACATTGGCTTCGTGCTCGGCTATGACGCCGGCGAGGCCGGTTCCGCCTCGACCAATTTCATCCTCATTGACTGGAAGCAGGCCAACCAGAGCGGCTCTCCCGGTGCGGGTCTGGCGATTTCGCTGGTCACCGCGGCTACAACGGAGGACGATTTTTGGGCCCACAGCGGTGGCGTGACCGAGCTGGCCCGTGCAACCAACCTGGGCAGCACCGGCTGGGCCGATTTCACCTCGTATGCTTTCGAGCTGCAGTTTGGAACGGACCTGATCCAGGTGCTGGTGGACGGCGTGCTGGAGCTGTCGATTACCGCTGCGGATGCCGGCCTGGCCGCCTTCGATGACGGTGCCTTCGGCTTCTACAACTACTCCCAGAGCAATGTCCTGTACAGCGCGATCACCGAAGGGGTCATCGGCGTACCGGAACCGGCGACCCTGTCGCTGCTGGGTTTCGGCCTGGTGCTGCTGGGCTTCAGGAAGCGCCTCCTTTCGCGCTAAACTACCGCTCTGCCGATCGAGTGGGCCGTTAGCTCAATCAGGTAGAGCAGTGGACTCTTACACGACGTGAGCCCCGGCGGCGCAAGCCGCCGGTGCGCACCGGGTGAATTGCGGGAAACCTACGGGCAGCCAGCCTAAGGCAATCCGCAGCCAAGCCCCCGGGACGGGGAAGGTTCAGAGACTAGCGGAGCAGGGAGGCATCAACCGCCACGAGCGCCCGGCGCCCCCCAGGGGCGATGAGATAGTCCGGTCCTGCCGGAAACGGCGGGGTAGCTGAATCCATTGGTTGGGGGTTCGATTCCCTCACGGCCCACCACTTTCCCCGTATAATCGCGCCCGTGCGCGAAAGTGGCGGAATTGGTAGACGCGCTGGATTTAGGATCCAGTGGGGTAACCCGTGAGAGTTCGAGTCTCTCCTTTCGCACCAGTTTTTCGCACTCAGACCGCCTCCGGTGGCGGCCTCCAACCATGAGCGACGAGAGTATCCAGATGCAGGTGTCAGTAGAAAGCCTGGGCGGGCTGCAGCGCAAGATGACGGTGCAGGTCCCGGCCGAGCAGATCGATAGTGAGGTGGACAAGCGCCTCAAGCGAGTGACCCGGACTGTGAAGATGAAAGGCTTCCGGCCGGGCAAGGTGCCCTACAAAGTAGTGCAGCAGCGTTACGGCGGTGAGATTCGCCGCGAAGTACTCGGCGACCTGATGCAGTCGAGTTACGCCGAGGCCGTCAGCCAGGAGAAGCTGCAGCCGGCCGGCGGTCCGCGGATCCAGACCGATGGTGCCGAGGCGGGTAACGACCTCGAGTTCACCGCGACCTTCGAGATCTATCCGGAGGTCGAGCTGAAAAAAACCGAAGGGCTGAAGATCGAGCGACCGGTTGCCGGGATCGGCGATGAAGACGTCGACAGGGTACTGGAGAACTTGCGTGAACAGCGCGCCCACTGGCACGCAGTGGAGCGTGCCGCAAAAGAGGGCGACCAGGTAACCGTGGACTTCAAGGCCACGATTGACGGCGAGGCGTTCCCCGGCAACGAAGCAGACGACTTTGCGGTTGAACTGGGTGCCGGCCAGATGCCGGAAGAATTCGAGCAGGCGCTCACCGGCGCCAGCGCCGGCGATGAAGTCACGAAGGCCATCCCGTTTCCGGCCGACCACCCGACTGAGGCAGTGGCCGGGAAGTCGGCGGATTTTATCATCACGGTAAAAAAGGTGAGCGAAAAACACCTGCCGGAAATCGACGAGGGATTTTGCGCTTCGTTTGGCGTCGACGGTGGCGTCGATGCATTACGCGACGGCATTCGCGACAACATGCAGCGTGAACTCGACGACAAGATCAAGGGAAGCCTGCGCGAGCAGGTCCTGAACCAGCTGATCGAGAAAAACCCGGTCGATCTGCCGCAAACACTGATCGACCAGGAGGTCGACTACCTGCGTGGCGATGCCGCGAGGCGCATGGGTATCGAGGACCCCGAGCAGATGCCGGCGGCCAATGTCTTCGAGGAGCCGGCACGGCGGCGGGTGGCGCTGGGGCTGGTGGTGGCCCGGCTGGTTGAAGAAGCCGGCATCGAGGCCGATAACGCCAGTGTGGAAGCGCGACTGCAGCAGATGGTCAGCCAGTTCGGGGAACCGGAGCCGGTGCTGGCAGCCTATCGCAAGGATCCGCGCCTGATGGGCCAGATCGAGATGGCCGTGGTCGAGGAAAAGGCGGTCGACTGGCTGATCGAACACGCGAAGATCAAGGACAAGAAGAAGCCGTTCCAGGAAGTCATGGCATCGTGAACGTATTCTTACCGTTATTTAAGTTTTGACAGGGGACCCAGATGAGCAGTGAAAAACATGGAACGAGTCCGCAGGCGTTGAATCTCGTGCCGATGGTCATCGAGCAGACTGCACGCGGAGAGCGTTCCTACGATATCTATTCGCGCCTGTTGAAAGAGCGCGTCATCTTCGTCGTCGGCCAGGTCGAAGACCACATGGCCAACCTCGTTGTGGCGCAGCTGTTGTTCCTGGAGTCCGAGAACCCTGACAAGGATATTCATATCTACGTGAATTCACCCGGTGGGTCGGTAACCGCCGGACTGTCGATCTATGACACGATGCAGTTCATCCAGTGCGATACTTCGACGATCTGCCTCGGCCAGGCGGCCAGCATGGGCGCGGTAATCCTCGCGGGCGGGACCAAGGGCAAGCGCTATTGCCTGCCGCATTCGCGAATGATGATTCACCAGCCGATGGGGGGCTTCCAGGGCCAGGCTTCCGATATGGAAATCCATGCCAGGGAACTGTTGCTCATCCGCGAGCGTCTGAACCAGATACTGGCGCACCACACCGGCCAGAGCGTCGAGCGCATCCAGGAAGATTCGGATCGCGACCGCTTTATGGACGGCGACGAGGCGGCTGAGTACGGGTTAATCGATTCAGTGCTCCGCAGCCGCGGCGAGATTGTGAAGCCGTCAGAAAAATAATCGCAAGTTTTTCATGCGGTTAACACGGAATCCCGTGCGTTGGTCGACGGGGTTCCTTTGCCTGATGCGCGGAAGGTGCTATATCATGCCCGAGACTGCGCGATGTCTTTGAATCCAGAGGGAAATAGATGCCTGACGGGACCCGGAAAGGGGATGACGGAAAACTGCTCTACTGCTCGTTTTGCGGCAAGAGCCAGCACGAAGTAAGAAAGCTGATAGCCGGCCCGTCGGTGTTCGTGTGCGACGAGTGCGTCGAGCTGTGCAACGACATCATTCGCGAAGAGCTCGACGACCGGTCGGATAATGCCCGCGACTCGCTGCCGACGCCGCGCGAAATCGATGCCGTGCTGAACGAGTACGTGATCGGTCAGCATCGTGCGAAGAAAGTACTCTCCGTTGCGGTCTACAACCACTACAAGCGTCTCGACAGCCGTGGCAACGAGGCACGTGGTGACGAGATCGAATTATCGAAGAGCAACATCCTGCTGATCGGACCGACTGGCTGCGGTAAAACGCTGCTGGCCGAGACCCTGGCGCGGCTGCTCAACGTACCTTTCACAATTGCCGACGCAACTACGCTGACCGAGGCGGGTTACGTGGGCGAAGATGTCGAGAACATCATTCAGAAGCTCCTGCAGAAATGCGATTACGATGTGGAGAAGGCCCAGACGGGTATCGTCTACATCGACGAGATCGACAAGATTTCGCGCAAGTCGGACAATCCCTCGATTACCCGTGATGTATCGGGCGAGGGCGTGCAGCAGGCGCTGCTCAAACTCATCGAAGGCACGGTGGCCTCCGTGCCGCCGCAGGGTGGGCGCAAACACCCGCAGCAGGAGTTCCTGCAGGTCGATACCTCCAACATCCTGTTTATTTGCGGCGGCGCTTTTGCCGGGCTCGAAAAGATCATTCTCAACCGCTCGACCAAGAGTGGCATCGGATTTGTCGCCGATCTCAAGGCGACCGAGGACGAGACCCGGATCGGTGAACTGCTCGCCGATGTCGAGCCAGAGGACCTGATCCGCTACGGCCTGATCCCCGAGTTTGTCGGCCGCCTGCCGGTGGTTGCCACGCTCGAGGAGCTGGACGAGGACGCCCTGGTCACGATCCTGGTTGAGCCCAAGAATGCGTTGACCAAGCAGTACAGGAAGCTGTTCGATATGGAGGGCGTGGAGCTGGAGTTCCGCGAGGATGCCCTGCGCGCCGTGGCCGGGAAGGCCATGCAACGCAAGACCGGTGCGCGCGGCCTGCGCACCATCTTGGAAAACGTCCTTCTTGACACCATGTACGACCTGCCAACGCTCGAGGGAGCGACCAAGGTCGTGATCGACGAGTCCGTGGTCACCGGCGAGACCCGGCCCTATGTCATTTACGAGACGGACGAGAGCGACCTGGTGGCAGGCGACGAGCGGCGTCGCCCCGGCACGGCCGGCTGAGACGTCGCCACCGGGCTTGAATTCGCCGCCCGGGCCCCCATCGTCCCAAGACAGATTTGAAAAGCATGACCGGTGCGCCACAGGCGCGTGAGAGGTAAGCGAGTGTCAGAAGAACAGGTGCAGACGCCAGAAGGCGATATGCCGGTACTGCCGTTGCGGGACGTAGTTGTGTTCCCGCACATGGTGATTCCACTTTTCGTCGGCCGCGAGAAGTCCATCGAAGCGCTGGATGAGGCGATGAATATCGGCAAGCAGATCGTGCTGGTCGCCCAGACCCAGGCCGATGTCGACGACCCGGGTGTCGAGGACGTCTACCGGGTTGGCACGATTGCCAATATCCTGCAGCTGCTGAAGCTGCCCGATGGCACCGTCAAGGTGCTCGTCGAGGGACGCGAACGCGCCGAGCTCGAAAACCTGCACATCGACCGGTATTTCGCTTCGCGCGTCACACCGCTGCCGGAAGGGGAGGACTACGACGAACGCGAAATCGAAGTCTTGTCACGTTCGGTGGTGTCGCAGTTCGAGCAGTACGTCAAGCTGAATAAGAAGGTGCCCCCGGAAATACTGACCTCGCTGGCGGGCATCGACGAACCCGGCCGGCTCGCCGACACCATCGCGGCGCACATGTCGCTCAAGCTGGACCTGAAGCAGAAAGTTTTGGAGATCCGCGACGTTCATGCCCGGCTCGAGCACGTGATGAACCTCATCGAGGGCGAGATCGACGTACTGCAAATCGAAAAACGTATTCGCGGCCGCGTCAAGCAGCAGATGGAGAAGAGCCAGCGCGAGTACTACCTCAACGAGCAGATGAAGGCGATCCAGAAAGAGCTGGGCGACATGGAAGATGCGCCAAATGAGCTCGCGGAGCTGGAGTCGAAAATCGAAAAAGCCGGCATGAGCAAGGAGGCGAAGGAAAAAGCCACCTCGGAGCTCAACAAGCTGAAGCTGATGTCGCCGATGTCGGCTGAAGCCACGGTCGTTCGCAATTACATAGACTGGTTGCTGAAGGCGCCGTGGAAAAAGAAATCAAAAGTCCTGCGTGATCTCGAAAAAGCCGAGGTTATTCTCGACGAGGATCACTACGGGCTGGAGAAGGTCAAAGAGCGGATACTCGAGTACCTTGCGGTTCAGCAGCGGGTGAAAAAGCTGCGTGGACCGATTCTCTGCCTGGTCGGGCCTCCGGGCGTCGGCAAGACTTCCCTGGGGCAGAGCATCGCGCGGGCAACCAACCGGGCGTTCGTACGCATGTCGCTGGGCGGTGTGCGTGACGAGGCGGAAATACGCGGTCATCGTCGCACCTATATTGGCTCGATGCCGGGCAAGATCGTTCAAAACCTGGCCAAGTCCGGAGTGCGTAATCCGCTGTTCCTGCTCGATGAAATTGACAAGATGTCGATGGATTTCCGCGGCGATCCCTCGTCCGCGCTGCTGGAGGTGCTCGACCCGGAGCAGAACGCGACGTTTGCCGATCATTACCTCGAGGTCGATTTCGACCTCTCCGACATCATGTTCGTCTGCACGGCCAACAGCCTGAACATCCCGGCGCCCCTGCTCGACCGCATGGAGGTCATTCGACTGCCGGGTTATACCGAGGACGAAAAGACGAATATCGCGCGCCGCTATCTCATCCCGAAGCAGATGAAGCTCAACGGATTGCTCGAGGACGAGCTGCACATCGGCGAGGCGACGATACGCGACATCATTCGGCACTACACCCGTGAGGCCGGCGTGCGAAACCTGGAACGCGAGATTTCCAAGATTTGCCGCAAGGTGGTCAAGAACCTGTTGCTCAAGGCTGATCAGAAATCGACCCGTGTTACCGCCCGCAGCCTGTCGAAATACCTGGGCGTTCAGCGTTTCCGGTATGGCCGGGCCGAGGAGAACAACCAGATCGGCCAGGTCACGGGCCTGGCGTGGACGGAGGTGGGCGGCGAACTGCTCACGATCGAGGCGGCGGTGGTCGGCGGCAAGGGCAAGCTGATTCACACCGGCCAGCTCGGCGATGTCATGCAGGAGTCGATCCAGGCCGCCATGACCGTGGTCCGCAGCCGGACGTCAGTGCTGGCGATCGACGAGGATTTTCACCAGAAGATGGACGTGCACATCCACGTGCCTGAAGGCGCCACGCCGAAAGACGGACCCAGCGCCGGTGTCGGTATGTGCACGGCCCTCGTGTCTTCCCTGACCCGCATTCCCGTGCGTTCCGATGTGGCGATGACCGGTGAGATCACCCTGCGTGGCGAAGTCCTGCCGATCGGTGGTCTGAAGGAAAAACTGCTGGCGGCTCATCGTGGCGGGATTACGACGGTGTTGATTCCGATTGAGAACGAAAAGGATCTCGTTGAGATTCCGAAGAACATCAAGGACAAGCTCGATATCCGTTGCGTCAAGTGGATAGACGAGGTCCTTGAAGTGGCACTGCAGCACTCGCCGGCGGTTTCCGGGGGCAAGGGCAAGAAGGGCAAGGCGGCGGCGAAGCGCCGGGCCGGCCGCGACGAGACCGTGCGTCCCCACTAGACAGGGCCGATGCTGGTGTATAATCCGGCCCATTCGTGACGAGGCCCGCCTGAGCGGGCCTTGTTATTCGCGCCGGCCACAGGAGCCGGTGCCATAAAGAATTTGCAGAGGTACCAATGAATAAAGCAGAACTCATCGATGCCGTAGCCGATGCGGCCAACCTGTCCAGCGCCGACGCCACCCGGGCCGTCGAGGGCGTATTTGACTGCATTACCGCAACCCTGGCGCGCGGCGACAAGGTGACCCTGGTGGGCTTTGGCACATTTTCTGTCAAAGACCGCAAGGCCCGTACCGGGATGAATCCGCGGACCCGCGAGCCCATCGAAATCCCGGCCAGCCGGGCGGCCGGATTCAAGGCTGGTAAAGCCCTGAAGGAAGCCTTAAACTAGCGGGCCCTCTCAGGGGTGCCTGGGTGCTTAGCTCAGCTGGGAGAGCGTCGCCTTTACACGGCGAAGGTCGGGGGTTCGATCCCCTCAGCACCCACCAAAAGCGTGGAGTGGTAGTTCAGCTGGTTAGAATACCGGCCTGTCACGCCGGGGGTCGCGGGTTCGAGTCCCGTCCACTCCGCCATTACAACGAAGGGCGCCCACGGGCGCCCTTCTTCGATCAACCAGGTTAAAGGTACGGGGCTGTACTTTCATGCTTCAGAAGATTCGGGACCGTTCAACCGGATGGGTGTCCATCTTCCTGTTCATCATCATTGGCCTGGCCTTTGCGCTATGGGGTGTGCCCAATGAGTTCACCTCGCGCAACAAGGTCGTGCAGGTCAACGGCGAGGAAATTCCGCTGGAGGAGGTGCGTCGCGCCTACCGTAACCAGCTGAACCAGTTTCAGCAGTTCTCGACGGTTACACCGGAGCAGGAGGAGGCGATTCGCAACCAGGTCCTGCAGGGGCTGGTGGTCGATGAGGTCCTGTCGCAGCATTCGCAGGATGCCGGCTACCATGTCGGCAACGACGACCTGGTGAAGTACATCCGCAACATGGAGGTGTTCCAGGACCAGGGGCAGTTCTCGATGGACCTGTTTCAGACCCGGTTGTCGCTGCAAGGCATGTCGCCGCAGTATTTCGAGGAACAGATTCGCCGTGCGCTGCGAATTTCCCAGATCCGCCGCTCCATCAGCGACACCGCCTTCGTGACGCCGTATGAACTCGAGCAGCGCGCACGCCTGGAGCGGGAGCAGCGCACCGCCGAGTGGGCGAGGATTTCGGTCGATCCCGCGTCGGAGGACATCGAAATCCCGGATGAGGAAATCCAGGCCTATTACGACGACAACGCGCCGCTGTTCATGGAGCCGGAGCGTGTCGATATCGAGTATGTGTCGCTCAACCTCGACGATATGGCCGCCGAGACCGTGGTAACCGATCAGGACCTGCGCGATTACTACGCGAACGAGGTCGAGGCTGGTCGTTTCCAGGCTCCGGAAGAGCGCCGGGCGCGACATATCCTGGTGGCCGTGGATGGCGACACCAACGACACCGAGGCAAAGGGAAAAGCCGATGAGCTCCTGGCACGTCTCGAAGCCGGTGAGGATTTCTCCGCGCTGGCACAGGAGCTGTCGGACGACCCCGGCTCCGGCCCCGAAGGCGGCGACCTGGGCTGGGCCCAGCGTGAAGCCTATGTGGGTGCCTTTGCCGATGCGCTTTTCTCGATGGCACCGGGCGAGTTACGCGGGCCGGTGCGGACCGAGTTCGGCTATCACCTCATTCGCATGGAAGAACAGCGCGGCGGAGTGCCGAAGACTTTCGAAGAGGTTGAAACCGAGCTGCGCGCCGAACTGGGCCGGACGCTGGCCGAGGACCGTTACTACGAGTCACTGGACCAGATGCAGTCGCTGAGTTTCGAGAACCCCAGCTCGCTGCAGCCCCTGGCCGACGAACTGGAGCTGGAAGTGCAGCGGCTCGACGGTATCCTTCGCAGCGGCAGCATCGAGAGCGATATCGGCGCAAACCTGGCGGTAATCGACGCCGCCTTCAGCGAGCGTGTCCTCGACCAGGGCGAGAACAGCGACCTGATCGAGCTGATGCCCGAGCACCGGCTGGTGCTGCGCGTGGCCGAGCATCATCCGTCCACGCAGCGGCCGCTGGAGGAAGTACGCGACACGATTGTCACAGCGTTGCGCGAGAGCAAGGCGCGCGAGCTGGCGCGCGAACGCGGCGAGGCGCTGCTGGCGCAGCTCCGTGAAGGTGACGCGCAACTGGGTGAACTGAGCAGCGAACCGGGCGTGGAATACAATGAAGCGGACCAGTACCGGCGCACCTCCGGTCTGCCGCCCGCCCTGCGGGACAGCCTGTTCAAGGCCGAGGTGCCGGAAGCGGGTGAAGCGACGATCGAGGGACTGCAGCTCGATGACGGCAGTTACGGCATCTATGCTCTGATGTCAGTCACCCCCGGCAGTATCGAAAACCTTGGTGCGGCAGACGGACCGGCCAGCCAGGAGGGCATTGGCGACCTGACTGCATACATCACCCAGCTGAGGGAAGACGCCTCAGTCATACTGCAGCCCGATCTGCTGCAGTAGTGAGGCGAGCTGCCGGGCTGGGCAGCGTGTGTCGCTAGGTGGCCAGTTTCGGCTCGGGGTCGGACAGGTCGGTGAGCTGACCTTCGCTGTGCGCCACGACCGTGGCGACCGTGAGATCGCCCGTCACATTAACGACGGTCCGGCACATATCGAGGATCCGGTCGACCCCAAGTATCAGCGCTATCCCGGCTGCCGGCACGTTGATCGATTCGAGAATAATCACCAGCATCACGATACCGGCGCTGGGCACGGCTGCCGTGCCGATGGAGGCCAGCATCGCTGTGAGAACAATCGTGACCTGCGAGGCGAGGTCGAGGTCCAGGCCGACAGCCTGGGCAATGAAGACTGCGGCCACCGCCTGGTAGAGACCGGTGCCGTCCATGTTGATGGTCGCGCCGAGCGGCAGCACGAATGACGTCACTTCTTCTGACACGCCGAGGCGCCTCTCCGCCACGTCCATCGATATCGGCAGCGTCGCCCCGCTGGACGAGGTCGAGAAGGCAACGAGCTGCGCGGGCGTTACCGCGCCGAAGAAGTCCACCAGGCGTTTCGGCGTAAAAAGGGTCAGGATTGTCGCGTAGGTGAGCACCACATGGGTGACCAGGCCGGCAATGACCACCGCACCATAAAGACCCAGCGCGCTGAGCAGCTCGAGGATCTGCGACGGATCGTCCCCGGCTATATCGGTAATGGTGCTGGCGAGCAGGCAAAACACGCCAAACGGCGCGATTCGCATGATGACCTCGACCATCTTGATCACCAGCTCGCTCAGCGAATCGAAAAAACCGATTAGCGGCTGAGCTTTCTCCCGGGGAATCATCAGCAGGCAGACCCCGGCAAAAAGCGCGAAAAAAACCACCTGCAGCATGGCGCGGTTGTTCGAAACCGATTCGAAGACGTTGCTCGGCACCATGTCGATCAGCGGCTGCAACGGACCGCGCTCTTTTGCTTCCCGGGCCTGCTCGGCGCGGCTGCTGGCATCGTCCTGGTAGGTCGCCATGAGCCGTTCGCGCATTTCTTCGGGGACTGCCGAGCCGGGGTCGACCACGTTGACCAGCAGCAGGCCGATCACCAGCGCAAACAAAGTCGTACAGAGGTAAATGCCGATAGTCTTGCCGCCAATGCGCGACAGCCGGCGGGTGTCCGCCAGCGACGCGACGCCCGTAATCAGCGAGGCCAGCACCAGCGGGACAGCAATCAGCGTGAGCAGGTTGATGAATATCTTGCCCCAGGGCGCTATCCAGTCCGTGGTAAAGGCAACCCAGCCCGAAGTCGCCGCAATGATGCCGTAGATCAGGCCCAGCACCAGGCCGATCAGGATTTGCCAGTGGAGCTTGCGGTACCACGGTACGATCATTCGTTTTTTCCCGGTTGAGTTGTCAGTCGAGGCTCATGCCGACAGTGCTGTAGCCGGCGTCGACGTAAAGTACTTCGCCGGTGACACCTGCGGCAAGATCCGAGCACAGGAAGGCGGCTGCATTGCCAACGTCCATGGCGGTCACGTTGCGCTTCAGCGGCGAGAGTTTTTCGACATGGCTGAGCATTCCGCGGAACCCGCTGATACCCGCAGCCGCCAGCGTCTTGATCGGTCCGGCCGAAATGGCGTTGACGCGGGTTCCCTCAGCGCCGAGGTCCGCGGCGAGAAAGCGCACGGTTGCCTCCAGGCTGGCTTTTGCCGGTCCCATGACGTTGTAATTCGGAATGGCGCGTATCGCCCCGAGATAACTCAGGGTCAATATCGCGGCGTCGCGCTCTCGCATCATGGGTCGTGCTGCCTTGGCAAGCGCGGCGAGGCTGTAGGCGCTGATGTCGTGGGCCACCTGGAACCCTTCGCGGGTAACGCTCTCGGTGAAACCGCCGGCGAGCTGGTCACGCGGTGCGAACCCGACCGAGTGGACCAGGATGTCGAACCCGTCCCAGTGCCCGCCAAGGGCGTCAAAGCAGGCATCGATTTCCGTATCGCTGCCAACGTCGAGCGGCAGCGCGATACGGCAGCCGACGTCGCCGCCCAGCTTGTCGACACGTTTTTTCAGTTTTTCATTCTGGTAGGTCAGCGCGATCTCGGCGCCTTCCCGGTGCATTGCCCTGGCAATACCCCAGGCAATCGAGCGCTCGCTCGCCAGCCCGACAATCAGCGCACGTTTGCCTTCGAGAAATGCCATTAGCCCCCCGATTGCCGGCGCACATCGATATACATCACCAGCCGTTGCCCCGGATAAAGATATTCCTGCCCGGCCACCTTGCTGTTCCACCGCCGCAGCTGGGCGACGCTGACGCGAAACTTCGAGGAGATCTTGGCCAGGGAGTCGCCACGCCGCACGGTGTAGCTGATCCGCCGCTGTGTCGACGGCATGCCGGCGCTGTCTGCCTGCCCCGCGCCGGCGGCACCGTGAATTACCAGCCTGCGGCCGACCCGCAGGGTGTCACGTGGCGCCATGCCGTTCCATTTCGCCAGCTGGCGGGTGCTCACATCATGTCGCCGCGCAATTTCCCACAGGGAGTCCCCTGCATGGACGGTGTAGTGCAGCGTGTCCGCCCGTGCCGCGGTCTTGCGCGCCAGACGCGAATCGGCGCTGAGCCGGTAGGCATCCTGCCCCGCGCTCGCGGTCGGGATCATCAGGTGGCGCCCGGCACGGATCGCCGAGCCACGCAGTCCGTTCGCCTCGCGCAGCGCCCCGATCGTGATGTCGTGAGCCGCGGCAATCTGGCTGAGGGTATCGCCCTCGCGAATGCGGTAGCGGTGCCAGCGCACGCGCCGGTCGGCGGGCAGCCCGGCCAGTCCGGAATGCAACAGGTCGGCGTTGGCCAGCGGCACCAGCAGACGGTGTGGCCCGTCCGGTGGTGTGGCCCAGCGATTGAATCCCGGATTGAGCCGGTACAGCTCGTCCGTACCGATTTCGGCCATCTCGGCGGCTAGGGCGAGGTCGATCTGGCTGCCGGTCTCGACCACGGCAAAGTAGGGCTGGTCGGCAACATAGGGCAGGCTGATACCAAAGTCTTGCGGGGCAGCGACCAGCCGCGCCAGCGCCAGCAGCCGCGGCACGTAGGCCTCGGTCTCGCGCGGCAGCCTGAGCTCCCAGAACGTCGACCCGGCGCCCGCCCGCCGCACGGCCCGCCGCACGTTGCCCTCACCGGAGTTATACGCGGCGATTGCCAGCAGCCAGTCGCCGTCGAACATCCGGTGCAGCCGCTGCAGGTAGTCGAGAGCGGCGCGGGTCGACTCGAGGACATCGCGGCGGCCGTCGTACCACCAGTTCTGGTCAAGACCGAAATGCCGGCCGGTGGCCGGAATGAACTGCCAGATACCGGCGGCCTGGCCGTGCGAGTAGGCAAAAGGGTCGAAAGCGCTTTCCACGATCGGCAACAGCGCCAGCTCCAGCGGCATGCCGCGCTCCCGCAGCGAGGCGACGATGTGAGGCAGGTAGGGCCGGCCTCTCTTGAACACCCTGTCGAGGTAATCGGGATGGCGGACATACCAGTCAAACTCGACGGCAACAGAGCGCGTTTCCCGGAAAGGCAGCGCATAGCCGGCAGGCAACGCGGTCACCAGGTCGGGTGCGGGTGCACCCAACGCCTCGACATCGAGAATTGCCGCGGGGGGCTGCACCGGCGTGCCGGCGAATCCCGTGTCGCCACTGGTTACACCCGGTGCCAGCACGAAGGCACAGGTCGCGATCAGGGTGCGGGTGTTACCGGTCATCCGGGTATCGTACCGGAAAGCTGCGCCGAGCATAAAACCGGGCCGGGCCTTTGCGGTATATTTGGCGCTCATGAGTGACGACGCAAGACCATCCTGGCTGCAGGGGCCAATGGGCCTGTCCCTGCTGGCCGTGGAGTCCATCGCAGCCGAACAGGCGCTCGACCAGTTATTCGGGCTGAACGCTATCCAGGTCGGCTGCTGGGGTGCACCTGACCAGTTCCTGCGTCATGCCCGAACCCGCAAGCAGTCCCTGATAGCATCGCGCGCCGCTCCCGGGGTTGCAGCGATCAGCCGCCCATCGGCATTGGCCATCGAATCGGATTCCGTGGATGTCGTCGTCTTGCCGCACACCCTGGAAACTGACCCGGAGCCGCACAAGGTGTTGCGCGAGGCCGACCGGGTGCTGGTGGGTGACGGACACCTGCTGATACTCGGATTCAACCCCTATAGCAGCTGGGGCCTGAGACACGCCGCCTCGCGCGGCCGGTTCCCGGCGGGTGTTGCCCAGCTGATACCCGAACGCCGGCTTCACGACTGGTTGTCGCTGCTGGGGATGGAGGTGTCCGAATCCATTCGTCACCTGCACCTGCCGCCGATCGATCACGAGCCGGTGCAGCGGCGCCTGGCCGGCATGGGTTCGCTGGGCCAGCGGCTGGTGTCGCCACTTCCCGGTGCCTACATGCTCGTTGCGCAGAAACGGGTTTATTCGGTGACCGCGTTGCGGCCACAGTGGAAAACGAAGCCACGGGTTGCCGGCGGTCTGGTCAAGCCAACGACCCGTTCGGCGGCATGAAGGAAGTTGTCATCCACACCGACGGCGCCTGCCGGGGGAATCCCGGTCCCGGTGGCTGGGCGGCAATCCTCTCCTACGGGCGCCACGAGAAAGAGCTGATCGGGGCGGAAGAGGAGACAACCAACAACCGCATGGAAATGATGGCGGCGATCGCCGCGCTCGAAGCACTCAAGCGCCCCACGCGGGTCACTCTGTACACGGATTCCAGTTACCTGCTGAAGGGCGTGACGGAGTGGATGGACGGCTGGATAGCCCGCGGCTGGCGCACTTCGTCACGCAAACCAGTCAAGAACCGCGACCTCTGGGAACGACTGGCGGAACTGATAGAGCCACACGAGATTGAATGGGTTTGGGTCAAGGGTCACAGCGGGCACGAGGGCAACGAGCGTGCCGATGAGCTGGCCAACGTGGCTGTAGATCGACTGCTCGACTCGCGGGTATGATCGCGCGATGAGACAGATCATCCTGGACACTGAAACGACCGGGCTCGAAGTCGAGGAAGGACACCGGGTCATCGAAATCGGCGGCATCGAGCTGGTCAACCGGCGTCATACCGGCAACCACTACCACCAGTACATCCGCCCGGACCGCGACATCGATACCGGCGCCCTCGAGGTGCACGGGATTACCAGCGAATTTCTCGCTTCCCAGCCGGCCTTCCAGGAAATCCTCGACGAGTTCCTGACTTTCGTGGACGGCGCCGAACTGGTCATCCACAACGCCGATTTCGACGTGACGTTTCTCGAATACGAGCTGTCGCTGGCCGGCCGGTCCGCCACTCTCCTTAAAGAGAAGTGCCAGGTGCTCGATACACTGGTCATGGCGCGGAGACTTCATCCGGGCCAGCGCAACAACCTTGACGCGCTCTGCAAGCGCTACGGTGTGCCGGCCACCGGCCGGGAGCTGCATGGCGCCCT
>JAHEKH010000034.1:17234-25459 GCA_024638445.1 Gammaproteobacteria bacterium
CCGATCCGCGAGGGCTGGTCGTGCTCACCAACCAGGTGATCTGTGATCTTGCCGGTTACGAAGAAGGTGAGCTGGAGGGGGGCGACGCCCTGGACCTCGTGCATCCCGAGGACCGGGACCTGGCTCGGGCGGGCATGAGGGAGCTGCATGGCGCCCTGCTGGACGCGCGGCTGTTGTCCGAAGTTTTCCTGGCCATGACCGGTGGCCAGGCGATGCTCCTGCTGAGCGAGGACGAGGACGAGGCCGGGTCGGCGCCGACGGCACCGCGCCTGATAGAGCGGGAGGGCGTGGAGCTGACCGTCATTCAGCCAACGGCGGCCGAGCAGGCGGCACACGAGGCCTGTCTCGACCGGATCGAGCAGGCCAGCGGCGCTTCCAGCGTCTGGCGCCGGCTGGAAACCGGCGTTTCCTGACCGCGGTGGCGTAGTGTACGCTTCTGCTGCGGTATCCAACTGAATTCACGTTAACCAAGGGACGGCCATGGCAGCAACGATTACGCAGGCGTTTACCCGCAACTTCCTTGGCAATTCGCCGCAATGGTACAAGCTGACGATCGTCGGCTTCCTGATTGTGAACCCGCTGCTGTTGGCGGTGTTTGGCGAAAGCGGCTCTTTCTTCGTCGGCTGGCTGATGGTGCTCGAGTTCATCTTTACGCTGGCGATGGCGTTGAAGTGTTACCCGCTCGGGCCGGGCGGCCTGATCGCCATCGAAGGCGTCCTGATGGGCCTGACCACGCCTTATCACGTCTTCGAGGAAGCCGAGCACAATTTCCAGGTCATCCTGCTGCTGATTTTCATGGTGGCCGGCATTTACTTCCTGAAGGAGTTGTTGCTGTATACCTTCACCAAGCTGATCCTGAAGGTACGCTCCAAGGTCCTGCTTTCGCTGTTGTTTTGCGCGGTGTCCGCCGTGCTGTCGGCATTCCTCGATGCCCTGACCGTAACTGCCGTAATTATTACCGTCGGCTCCGGCTTCTATTCGGTTTATCACAAGGTCGCCTCGGGCAAGCATTTTCACCAGCTCGACCATGACGATGCCGACGATAAGCTGGTCCACGAGGAACATCGCACAGACCTGATGAGATTTCGGGCCTTCCTGCGCCAGCTGATGATGCATGGCGCAGTCGGCACGGCGCTGGGTGGCGTGATGACGCTGGTCGGGGAACCGCAAAACCTGCTTATAGGCGAAACCGCGGGCTGGGAATTCCTGGAATTCTTCATCCGCATGTCACCGATTTCCATCCCGGTATTTTTCGTCGGGCTGACCACCTGCGTGATCCTCGAAAAATTCAGGATACTGGGTTACGGCGCAACGTTGCCGGACTCGGTGCGCGAGGTGTTGACGGCATTCGAGGCTGCAGAGGATGAAAAACGTACGCTGCAGGACCGGGGCATCCTGTTTGCTCAGGGTTTTGTCGTGCTCGTCCTGGTTGTTGCGTTGCTGTTTCACCTTGCCGAGGTCGGAATCGTCGGTCTGACGATTATCGTTCTCGCGACCGCGCTGACCGGCGTGATCGAGGAGAAACGCATCGGCCACGCGTTCGAGGAAGCGCTGCCGTTTACCGCGCTGCTCGTAGTTTTCTTCGCAATCGTCGCCATGATCAATGATCAGGGTCTGTTCCAGCCGGTCATCACCGCCGTGCTGGCGATGGAAGGCAAGATGCAGCTGGGGATGTTCTTCATCGCCAACGGCGTGCTGTCGATGGTCAGCGACAACGTTTTCGTTGCGACCGTTTACATAAACTCGGTCAAGGATGCGCTGGATGCGGGCGTGATCACACGCGAGCAGTTCGAGCTGCTGGCAATTGCCATCAATACCGGCACCAACATACCCAGCGTGGCCACGCCAAACGGCCAGGCGGCTTTCCTGTTCCTGCTCACCTCTGCATTGGCCCCGCTGATCCGGTTGTCGTACGGGCGCATGGTGCTGCTGGCATTGCCCTACACGGTCACTATGAGTATCGCGGGGCTGCTGGCGGTAATTTACGTGCTCTGACCAGCGGCAGCGGCTGCAAAAGGAGCGAATCTTGAAGGTTCTGGTCACCGGGGCCGCCGGCTTTATCGGCATGTTTGTCGCGCAGCGCCTGCTGGCACGCGGCGACACCGTCGTCGGTCTCGACAATCTCAACGACTACTACGATGTGTCGCTGAAGAAAGCACGGCTGGCGCGGCTGTCGTCCAGTGCGGGTTTCGGGTTCGTCCGCGCAGACCTGGCCGACCGCGCCGCCATGCGCACGCTCTTTGTGCAGGGTTTCGATGCCGTCATCCATCTCGCCGCACAGGCCGGGGTGCGTTACTCAATTGACCATCCGGATGTCTACGTCGACAGCAACCTGACCGGATTTGCCAATGTTCTCGAAGGCTGCAGGCAGGCGGGAGTGGGGCACCTGGTCTACGCCTCGTCATCGTCGGTTTACGGTGCCAACAAGAAGATGCCGTTCTCGGTTCACGATAACGTCGATCACCCCATCTCGTTGTACGCGGCATCAAAGAAGGCCAACGAACTGATGGCGCACAGCTATTCTGCGCTCTACGACCTTCCCGTGACCGGACTGCGGTTTTTCACCGTGTACGGTCCCTGGGGGCGGCCCGACATGGCGTTGTTCAGCTTCACCCGGAAGATTCTCGCCGGTGAAGCCATTGACGTTTTCAACTACGGCAAGCACCGGCGCGACTTCACCTATGTCGACGACATTGCCGACGGGGTTGTACGGGTTACCGACATCGTGCCCGGGGGTGATCCGGCCTGGTCCGGCGAGACGCCGGATTCCGGCTCCAGCTTTGCGCCGTACCGGTTGTACAACATCGGCAATAACCAGCCGGTCGAGTTACTCCAGTTCATCGGGTTACTGGAGCAGGCGCTGGGGATCAAGGCCGAGATGAACCTGCTGCCGATGCAGCCGGGTGACGTGCCGGACACTTATGCGGATATCGCCGACCTCGTGAACGACGTTGGGTATCGCCCGGATACGCCTGTGGAGGAAGGAATTGCCCGGTTCGTTGCCTGGTATCGCGATTTTTATGGCCACCGCTGAGTCGGCTTGCGCGGCATCGGCAGCCGTGTAACATGCCACCGGCGGCAGCTTGGCCGCCGGAATAAAGCCTTTATTTATTGATGCGAGTCCCATTGACACTGGCACGGCTGTCCGCCGTCACCGCGCTGCTCGGCAGCAGCGCGCTGGCCGGCCCGTGGATCGATCCCGGCAATGCTGCCCTGCGCAACGATATCCAGAGCCTGGCTGATGCCGGCGTGATCGATGGTCCCGTCACGACCTGGCCGCTGGCCTGGGGGGATATCGTTGCCGATCTCTCGGCGGACGTCGTGGAGGACCTGGGTCCGGGGGAGCGGCAGGCGCTGCTGCGTCTGCGCCGGGCGGAGCGACTGGCCACCGGATCCAGTAACTATCGCCGTTACGGGCGTATCGGCGCGGCCAGCCGGCCGCAGGATCTGAGGACTTTCGAGGATACGCCCCGTGAAGGCGTCGAGGCCCGGGCCGCAGTCGAGTGGACCGGCCTGCGTTTCAGCTACCGGCTGCAGGCAACCGCGGTCAGCGGCGCCGACGACGGGCGCAACTGGCGTGCCGACGGTTCCTATGCCGGGGTGGCGCTGGGCAATTACATGGTGTCGATCGGCCAGCTCGAGCGCTGGTGGGGTCCGGGTCATCACGGCAGCCTGATACTAGGGACCAACAGCCGGCCAATCCCGGCGGTGGCCATCCGGCGAAATTTCTCTGATCCGTTCCAGACCCGCTGGTTGCGCTGGATGGGACCCTGGACCGTCAGTGGGCTGTGGGGGCAGCTCGAGGGCGGGCGCACGGTGCCCGACGCCCGGTTCTTCGGACTGCGGCTGAACTTCAGGCCGACGCCGGACCTGGAGATCGGACTTTCGCGGACCGCCCAGTGGTGCGGCGAGGGCCGTCCCTGTGATGCCGGTACCTTCACCGACCTGCTGCTCGGGCAGGACAACCGGGGCGAAAACGTCACCCTGGATAACGAACCCGGCAACCAGCTGGCGGGCGTCGACTGGCGCTGGCGGCTGCCGCTGACCACGCCCCTGGCCTGGTATGGCCAGCTGATCGGCGAGGACGAAGCCGGCGGACTGCCGTCGCGCATGATTGCTCAACTGGGCCTGGAGAGTTGGGGCTACAGCCAGCGGCTGAACGGAACCTGGCGGGCTCACCTCGAGTTCGCCGACACGGCCGCGGAATTCTACAAGGACCCGGTGCGTTACGATTACGCCTATGAGCACTTCATCTACAAGGACGGTTACCGGTTTCGCGGGCGCAGCATTGGCCATTCAATGGATAATGACGGCCGGATGATCGGTTTTGGCGCTTCGCTGGATACCGCCGAAGGCGACCAGTGGCGCGGCCTGGTGAGGATCGTCGATCTCAACCGCGGCGGCAGCCGGCCCAATCCGCTCGCGGCCGGCACGCTCGACCTGGTCAACGTCGAACTGGGTTACACCCGGCCGATGGTCCGCGGCCGTCTGGATTTCGGCGTCGGTGTCGACTTCGTCGAAGACCGGGTCGCCAATACCGACGAAACTGATCTACGCGCACACGTGAGTTGGCAGGGTGAGCTCTGACATGTTCCGAACGATACGAACGATTCTTGTCCTGCTGGTGCTGGTCTGGCCTGCCGCACAGGCGCAGACGGCCGAGCAGATGCAGATGCTGGAGAACCTGTCACCGGAACAGCGGGCGCAGGTACTCGAGCAGATGGGTATCGAGGCTCCCGTGGCCGAGCAGCCACCGGAATTTCCGTCGCTGGTGCTCGACCGCTCCCTGTCGAGCCTGGAAATGCCGCTCGAACCAGAGGAACCCCGCCTGAGCCCGGGGAGCAGCCTGGTGCTCAGCGTCGAATTTCCCGAAGAGCTCAGCGCGCGCGACCGGGAGGAAGCCGAGGCCGAACTGGCGCCCCGGCTTCAGGCGCTGCTCGGTTCGAGCGCCTTCGAGCTCGACCGTGACGGCATGCTGGTCATCGACGATTTCTACCACATCCCGCTGGGCGGACTGACCGCCGAAGAAGCCGCAATCCGGGTTGGCGCGGAGCCGGGTTTTCGCGGATTCGAAATTTAGGTCAGCCTGCTGCCGCTGGACGCGCTCGGCGTCGCTTCGCTCGAGCGTTTCGGCTACGAACTGTTCGAGGGTGTGCCGACCACTTTTGCGCCGGCGACCGATATTCCCGTCCCGACCGACTACGTGGTCGGTCCCGGGGACACGGTTATCGTGCAGCTGTTTGGTACGGAGAACGAGCGCCATGAACTGGCGGTGACCCGGGATGGCCAGCTCAACGTACCCGGGATTGGTCCGGTCTCTGTGACCGGCCTGACTTTCGCCGGATTGCGGTCCGAGCTGCAGACCCGGATCAGGGAACAGATGATCGGAGTGACGTCGAGCGTTACCCTCGGTGAGCTACGCTCGATTCGCATTTTCGTCCTGGGTGACGCAGTCCGGCCCGGCTCCTACACGGTCAGCGGCCTGTCGACTATGACGAACGCGTTATTTGTAAGCGGCGGCGTCAACGAGCAGGGTTCGCTGCGGCGAATCCAGCTCAAGCGTAACGGACGCACGGTACAGACGCTGGACCTGTACCGCTTCCTGCTCAGTGGTGACACCCGCGAGGATGCCCGCCTGCAGCCGGGCGATGCCATCTTCATCCCACCGCTGGGCAAGACAATTGCCGTCGGTGGGGAGGTCCTTCGTCCCGCAATTTACGAGCTGCGGAATGAAAAAACCGTCGCCGAAGCGTTGGAGCTGGCAGGTGGTCTGTTGCCTACCGCGCTGGCGGCGTCGGCGCGCCTGGAGCGCATCGGTGCCGACGCGCGGCGGTCGGTCATCGATATCGACCTCGGCACCCGGTCGGGTTCCGGTGCGCGCGTGAGCAATGGCGATGTGCTGTGGGTCGAACCGGTAATCGACGAACTCGACGGCGCGGTCAGACTGACCGGACACGTGCAACGTCCCGGTATCCGTGAATACCGCCCGGGGCTGCGCCTGACCGATGTCCTGCCTTCCGGCACCGAGCTGCGTCCCAGCGCTGATATTAACTATGTGCTGATTCGGCGCGAGCGGGGTCCGCAGCGGTTCATCGAGCTGTTTTCGGCCGACCTGGAACAGGCCTGGGCGCTTCGCGGCAGCAGCGCCGACCCGCTGCTGGCGGTGCGTGACGAAGTGATCGTATTCAGGACAGAGCCAGGCCGCGCCGAGAGAATCGAGCCGCTGCTGGACCAGCTGCGGCTTCAGTCACGCAGCGGTGAGCCGGCGAAGGAAGTGGTGGTTGGCGGGCGCATCAACGCCGAAGGCACCTATCCGCTGGAAGAGGGAATGCGGATCAGCGACCTCGTGCGTGCCGGTGGCGGTCTCCAGGAGGCCGCCTACACCCTGCAGGCCGAGCTGACACGCTATGACGTCAACGGCGGCGAGTCTCGCGAAACCGACCTGGTCAACGTCAACCTCGATGCGGTCCTGGCCGGCGACCCGGCCGCCGACCTTCCGCTGCAGGCGCACGATTACCTGATCATCAAGGAAATTCCACAGTGGCAGGTCCAGGAGAGCATCGACATTACCGGCGAGGTGCGTTTTCCGGGCACCTACATCCTGCAGCGCGGCGAAACGCTTAGCTCGGTCCTGCAACGCGCCGGTGGTCTGACAGACCTGGCTTTCCCGCAAGGCAGCGTCTTCGTGCGCGACGAACTGAAGCGGCGCGAACAGGAGCAGATCGAAAACCTGGCCTCGCGGCTCGAGGCCGATATCGTCGCGTTCTCGCTGCAGTCACTGCAGACCGACACCAACGCGGCGCAGGCGCTGAGCATTGGCCAGTCGCTCCTGGAGCAGCTGCGCGAGACCCGTGCTACCGGACGTCTCGTGATAAATGTGAAAGAGATCCTTGCAGGGACTGCATCGATGGATATCGTGCTACGTGACGGCGATCGGCTGCTGATTCCGAAACAGACTCAGGAGGTTACGGTGCTGGGCGAAGTGCAGTATGTGACCTCGCATATCTTCGAGCCCGGACTCACGCGTGACGACTACATTCGCCGCAGTGGCGGGCTCACGGAGAAGGCCGACCGCCAGCGTATTTACGTCGTGCGGGCGAGCGGTGCAGTGCTCAGTGGCGAGCGGTCGCGCTGGTTCCAGCGACCAGAGAGCACCGAGATCCAGCCGGGCGACACGATTGTCGCGCCACTGGACGCCGATCGCATGAGTTCGCTGGCATTGTGGACCAACGTTTCGCAGATCGTGTATCAGCTCGCGTTGGCCGCGGCCAGCGCCAACGCCGTTGGCGTATTCTGATTGACAGGGATAACGACGAATGAACATCACTATTTTCGGCACCGGTTACGTTGGCCTGGTGACCGGAGCCTGCCTGGCCGAAACGGGCAACCACGTGCTATGCGTCGATATCGACGAAGAGAAGATCGCGCTGCTCAACGGTGGCCAGGTGCCGATACACGAACCGGGATTGACCGAGCTGGTGCACCGTAACGTCGAAGCCGGGCGGCTAAATTTCACCTCAGACGCCGCCGCCGGAGTCGATCACGGCCTGTTCCAGTTCATCGCCGTGGGCACGCCGCCCGATGAAGACGGGTCGGCGGACCTCCAGCATGTCCTCGCGGTCGCACGCACGATCGGGGAACATATGTCGGACTATCGGATCATTGTCGACAAGTCGACCGTGCCGGTCGGTACCGCCGACAAGGTCAAGGCCGAAATTGCTGCGGTATTGACGGAAAGCGGGCGCACGGTCGATTTCGATGTGGTTTCCAATCCGGAGTTTCTGCGCGAGGGCGCCGCGATCGGCGACTTCATGAAGCCGGACCGAATCGTGATCGGCACCGACAACCCGCGCACGACCGAGCTGCTGAGAATGCTGTACGACCCGTTTACCCGCAACCACGACCGGCTGCTGTCGATGGACGTGCGGTCCGCAGAACTGACCAAGTATGCCGCCAACGCCATGCTGGCAACGCGCATCAGCTTCATGAACGAGCTGGCCAACCTGGCTGAGCTGGTCGGCGCCGACGTCGAAAAAGTACGTGTCGGCATCGGCTCGGACCCACGCATCGGCTACAACTACATCTATCCGGGCTGCGGTTACGGTGGCTCGTGCTTTCCCAAGGACGTCAAGGCGCTGATCCACGCGGCGGCCGGCGTCGGTTACCGGGCGGAGATTCTCGAGTCGGTCGAAGCGGTCAACGACCGGCAGAAAACTGTCCTGCAC
>JAHEKH010000001.1:0-51645 GCA_024638445.1 Gammaproteobacteria bacterium
GATGTTGGCCATTTCTTTTTCCCAGGCGCTCCGGTCGACGTCGAGCAGGGCCTGCATGTCGGCATCGGGAACATCGATTCCGGTGAGGTCGATAGTGCCGGGTGCCGGCAGCGCGCCAATCGGTGTGTCGACGGCCTCGGCGCCACCTTCGCAACGTTCGACGATCCAACGAAGCACGCGCAGGTTGTCACCGAACCCGGGCCAGAGGAAGCGGCCGTCGGCGTCGCGACGGAACCAGTTGACGTGGAACATTTCCGGTCGATGGGTAAGCTGTTCACCGACACGAAGCCAGTGCTCCCAGTAGTCGGCAAAGTTGTAGCCACAGAAAGGTTTCATGGCCATCGGGTCGCGGCGCACCACACCAACATCGCCGGTCGCAGCTGCAGTCGTCTCCGACGCGACGCTGGCGCCGACGAGCACGCCGTGGTTCCAGTCACGGGCCTGGTACACCAGGGGGGCCAGCTCACGGCGCCGTCCGCCAAATACGATGGCGGAGATCGGTACGCCGCGAGGATCGTCCATCAGCGGGGTGTAGTCACGGTTTTGTCGTGCCGAAACGGTGAACCGGGAATTCGGGTGAGCCGCATTGCCGTCCGTGTAGGGCTCGCCTCGCCAGTCGAGCGCGGGGCTGGATTCGTCGCGTCCCTCCCACCAGGGCTCGTTATCGGCCGTTACGCCAACATTGGTGAAGATAGTGTCGTGACGAATCATGTCGAAAGCGTTGCGATTCGTTTGACGGCCCGTTCCGGGTACGACGCCGAAAAAACCGGATTCCGGGTTGATGGCATACAGCCGGCCATCGTCACCGGGGTGCAGCCAGGCGATGTCATCGCCTACGGTCCAGATTCTCCAGTCGTCCTGCGATTCGGGCGGCACCAGCATTGCCAGGTTGGTCTTGCCGCACTGTGACGGAAATGCGGCGGCGATGTAACGAATGCGACCGGTCGGGTCCTGCAGACCGACGATCAGCATGTGCTCCGCCAGCCAGCCCTCCGAGCGCGCCTGGTAGCTGGCGATGCGCAGCGCATGACACTTCTTGCCCAGCAGTGCATTGCCGCCATAGCCGGATCCGATACTCTTGATCGACAGCTCTTCGGGGAAATGCATGATGTAGCGCTTCTCCGGATCGAGATCCCCGGTAGAGTGCAGCCCGCGCACAAATTTGCCGTCTTCCTCGATACGACGCAGGGCTGCGGTTCCCATGCGCGTCATGATGCGCATATTGGCCACGACATAGGGACTGTCGGTAATCTCGACGCCACAGCGGGAGTAGGGCGAATCGATCGGGCCCATGCAGTACGGCACGACGTACAGCGTGCGGCCCGCCATACAGCCTTCAAACAGTCCGTCCACCAGGTTGTGTGCTTCGTCAGGCGCCATCCAGTTGTTGTTTGGACCTGCGTCAGCCTCGTTTTCCGTGCAGATGAAAGTGACGTGCTCGACGCGGGCAACATCGTTCGGGTCAGAGCGGTGGAGATAGCAGTTGGGCCAGCGCCCCTGGTCCAGTTCGAGCAGCGTCCCGTCATCCAGCATGCCGCGAATCAGTGAATCGTTTTCGTCGTCCGAACCGTCACACCAGTGAATTCTGTCTGGCCTGGTATGTGCGGCGACTTCTTCAACCCATCGCCGGAGTTCGGTATTACTTGTCGTCATAAAATTTGACCATCGGTAAGTTGGCGTCATTATACAGACCACGCGGACCCGTGCCGCAGGCAAAAAAAAGCCCCCGCGCAGGGCGCGGGGGCGATCAGCCGGGGGGCTAAGTCCATGACCCGATTTAGTGCGTGGTTGCTTCTTCCACGTGGTCGGAAATGTCTTCTGCCGCATTGGCTACAGCGTCGGCTGCGTCGTCGGCAGCATCTTCCAGCTTGTCGGCCATTGTGTATTCGCCACGCAGGTCGTTGAGCGTCTCGCGGACCAGCTGGCCCAGTTCGTTACGCACGTCGCCGAAGATCTCGAAAGTCTTGCGGATCTCATCGACGAAGCGGTCACGGGTTTCCGGGACCAGCTTGACCTGGCCGTCGACCAGCGAGCGGAAGCTGTTGGCGTCGGCGGCGGTACGCAGCCGGCGAGCGGTGCCTTCGAAGGTGCCTTCAATGAAGTCGGCCTGCTGGCGCACCAGGCGCGCGGCGCCTTCGTGCGAAATGCCGTTCAGCTTCAGCGTTTTGTCGGTGACGACGTCAAGCGGGCGCTTGCGGCGGGCGACCCATTCGGCGCCGTTGTCCAGGCCGTTGCGAACCTGGCGGGAAATCCGTCCAATCGGGGTGTCTTTAGTGGTTTCAGTCTGCATGTCAGGTTCCTCTTTGTGCAGTGCAATAAATTCTGGGGACCACTCTAATGGCGCACTGCAACAAAGTCAACACCCCGGGAACAGCCCTGGCTGTCATTTTCTTGACGCAGTTCTCATTATTTTCCAGATTTACCATAACTTTCATAAACTTATGTGGAATCTGTGAGCTTAGTCACGCCGGATTTTTGACGCTCCCCGTAGGATTTTCTGCGTGGCGATGGCGCCCACCGGGTCTTCAGGGAAATCGAATTAGCCGTCGCAAGGGACTGTTTTTCATGGCAACGCTCCGCAGGCAACCGCCATCGTCAACGACCGGCAGCCGGGTCAGGTACCCCGCGCCGGAGCGGTTTGGTGTGTGGAGAGTTACGCGTGAAAGACACGAAGAAAATACTGGCTCTGGCCCTGGTCAGCCTGACCTGGTCACCCGCGGCTTTTGCCGTCGGCACGGTAGCCGGTACCGATATCGACAACGTGGCGGAGGTCTCCTACGAGGTTTCCGGATCCGAGGTCACCGAGACTTCCAATAACGTCGTCGTCACCGTTGCCGAAGTACTCGACGTTGTCGTGACTCTGCAGAGCCCACCCAAGCCGGTGGCCCCCGGTGACGCTGCGGAAGAATTGTTGTTCCGGGTGACCAACACCGGTAACGGCAACGAGGCATTTTCGCTCGTACTCGACAGCGCACTGGCCGGCGATGATTTCAACCCGGTGCCGTCAGCACCGTCCTCTATTTATTTCGATACCGACGGCAGTGGCGACCTTTCCGCCGGTGACACGCCGTATAACCCTGGCGTCAATGATCCCGTGCTGGCCCCTGACGCAGCCGTCGACGTTTTTATCGTCAACGATATACCGGCGGGCGTGCTCGACGGCCAGATCGGCCGCAGCCTGCTCGATGCTGCCGCAACCACCGGCAGCGGTGCGCCGGGCACCGTGTTTGCCGGCGCCGGCGATGCTGGCGTCGATGCGGTAGCCGGAAACTCGGGCGCCAACGACGATGACACCGGTGAATACGTCGTGTCCGACGTGCAGCTGGCTATTGCCAAGTCTGCAGCAGTTGCCGATCAGTTCGGCGGCACCGAGCCGATTCCGGGCGCGCAGATCACCTACACGATTGTCGTGACGCCATCCGGCGGCGGTACTGCGGCCAACAGCCTGTTCAATGACCGGGTTCCGGCCAACACGACATACGTGCCCGGGACGATCACGGTGAATGGCACGCCAATGAGCGACGCGCCTGACGCCGATGCTGCACAGCTGATCACCCTGGCCGGTGACCCCACCGTCAACGTGTTGCTGGGCGATCTGACGTCGGCCAGCGGCCCGCAGACGATCGTGTTCACGGTAACGATTGACTGAATAAACACAGAGAGAGGGACAAGGCAATGAAGATATTTATCCTGGCGATAGCCGCTTTAATACCGGTGATGACGCTCGCCGAGAGCGCCGTACAGGTTCAGACCGTCGCCCAGAAGGAAGAAATCGTGCTCAACGAGCGCGGTGAGTCGGAAACCAGGCTGGTGCCGGTGACGACCGTGGTGCCGGGTGACGAGGTCATCTACACCATCACGTTTACGAATAACGGCGATGCCGACGCGCAGTCGGTAACCGTGACTGACCCGGTGCCACAGCAAATGCGCTATGTCGACGGCTCCGCCTTTGGTGGCGGTACCGACATTGTTTTCTCCATCGATGGCGGAAAGACCTTTGCCGCAGCCGGGGAACTGGTGGTTCAGGAAGCCGACGGCAGCGTGCGCCAGGCGCGCGCAGAGGACTACACCCACATTCGCTGGACCATGCGCAGTCCGCTGCAGCCCGGCAAGCGGGGCTACGCCCGTTTCCGTGCGCAGCTGCGCTGATCCAATCGTTTACAGAACCGACGAAGACGAGGGAGTGCCGCTAGAGAGGCACAACACCTGGAGAGTATGAAATGAGCAAGTTTGGCCAATTAACCCGGTACGCGACAGCGAGTGTAGCCTTGATGGGCCTGGTCGCCAGCCTGCCGGCGGTCGCCGCAGGCACCGACCCGGGCGGCACGCGCGCTGGCACCTCGGTGTTCAACCAGGCGCAAATTCAGTACCAGGTCAACGGCGTTGCCCAGACACCGGTATTGAGCGACAACGACGGCAACTCTGCGAATGGGATTTCGCCAACCGAATTCGTGGTGGATCGCAAGCTGGATGTGCTGGTGGCCGAAACGAGTCTCAATTACAACAGCGCAACGACGGCGACGGTCGTGCCTGGGCAAAGCGGTGCCGTTCTCGCCTGGACCGTTACTAACGAGGGTAACCAGGTGCAGGATTTCCTGCTGACGGCATCGGCAACCGGTTTCGACCCCTTTGGCGGTGCGGATAACTTCGATGCAGCCGGCGTCTCGGTTTTCGTCGACGTAGACGGCGACGGGTTGTATGATCCGCTCGTCGACACGGCGACCTTTGTCGATGAGCTGGATATAAACCAGTCTGTAACTGTTTTCCTGGTCGCCGATATCCCGCTGGCTCAGGCTGACGGCGATATCGCAGCATACGTGCTCGAAGCCCAGGTTGCCGAAGGCGGTGCGGCCGGGGCGGGCGCGGCGATAACTACAGATGACAGAGCTTCGGCCGATACAACGTTGGGCGTGGAAGATGTTTTCGCGGACGGCGAAAACGTCAATCATGCCGGCGACAGTGACCGGGACGGTATCCATTCGTCTGAGGATGCCTTCCAGGTGGCGGCGGCGGTGTTGTCCGTGCTGAAGAGCTCGCAGGTGATCAGCGATCCGTTTACCTGCCCGGGTGGTGTCTGCCCAGCAGGAGCCAATCCGAAGGCAATTCCGGGCGCGATTGTGGAGTACATAGTGACCATTTCAAACGCGGTGGGTGGTTCCACGGCAAGCAGCGTCGTGATCTCCGACGATCTCAGCAGCGAGATGGGCGGTGCCAACCCCAGCCTGGCATTCGTAGCGGACCAGTACGGGGCGGCCGGCGATATTCGCCTGGTCTACACCCCCAGCGCCGGTGCGCCGGTGACCACCGATCTCACTGAAGAAGCAGACGCCGATAACGGGCAGTTCATCGCCAGCGTGATAACGGTCAATAACGTGACCCTCAATCCGGGCGACCAGGCTGACGTGAGTTTTCGCGTAGAAATACAGTAACCAGGAGGAAGCGGCGCGCATGACTACGCGCACCGACGGTATATACAAGAAAACGCGGCGCAAGAGGCTTATCCGCTTACCCGCATTTCTTTCAGGCAAAGACGCGCGCCACACCCTGGCGCGCGTCGTTGCGTTGCTGACCGGTGCAATCGTGCCGGTCCTCGGTGCAGCTGCGACTCCACCGGGCACGCTTATACCCAACGTTGCCACCGTCTCTTACACGGTGGTCAGCGGCAACAGCCGGTCAGTCAGCAGCAACACCGCTGCAGTCGTTTCCAAGCTGCGACGCACCCAGGCCTCCGTCGATTTCGTCCGGGTCAGCCCTGGCAGCTTTGATTTTTCGGCGCCTACCGGCCCGACATCCTGCGAAACGGGCTCTGGCCTGGCCCAGCTGCCGGCACCGACGCTGGCGGATGGAACGGAGCTCGACGTCAGCGATCCGCAGCCGTTGAGCAGCACCCAGTTTTTTCATACCGGCGAGGCATTTTTCGTCCAGGTCAGCGATCTCGACCAGAACCTCGACGCAGCGACCGCCGAGACGGTCAGGGTGCAGCTCGAGGTTGCGGCCTCAGGCGACCTGGAGATCGTCGAGCTGACTGAGTCAGCCGCCGACAGCGGCGAGTTCATCGGCTATGTGCCCAGCGGCCGTATGCCGGGTGTGCGCCACGACTGCGTGCTGCAGGTTGCAGCCGGTTTTGACGTCAGCGTGATGTACGTCGATCCCTCCGACCCCAGCGATATCAGCTCCGACTCGGCGCTGGTCGACCCGCTGGGCCTGGTTTTCGATTCCACCACCGGCCAGCCGCTCAACGATGCCATCGTACGGCTGATCGACGTCGCGACCGGATTGCCGGCGCTGGTTGTCGGTGACGACGGGGTGAGCGAATTCCCGGCCGAAGTCGTCAGCGGCGGTGTCGCAACTGACAGCGGCGGCACCGACTACGATTTTGCGCCGGGCAACTATCGTTTCCCGCTGGTTAGTCCGGGCCAGTACCGCCTGGAGGTCACGCCGCCGGCCGGTTACGCGGCGCCGTCCACGGTGGCCATCATCGAGTTGCAGGCTTTGCCGGGAGCGCCGTTCAGCCTGGGGCCCGGCTCATTCGGCGATCCGTTCATGGTTGATCCCGGTCCTGCGATCATGATCGATATTCCCCTGGATCCGGTTTCGACTGCGCTGTTCCTGCAGAAGTCGACCACGACTGCGGTGGCCTCGCTCGGCGATTTCATCAAGTATACGCTCACCCTCGACAACGCCGATTCCCAGCGCACGGTCAACGATATTCTTGTCGATGACGACCTGCCGGTCGGTCTGCGCCTCATCCCCGGTTCCGTGCGGGTCGGTGGTGCTGCCGCAGACGACCCGGTTGTGAGCAGCGACCGCCGCCGTCTGACTTTCGACGTCGGTGACCTGGCGCCCGGGCAGCGTGTCACTATTGACTATGTTGCTGAACTGGCGGCCGGCACCAAGGGGCCGGAGGTGGTCAACAGCGCAATGGCCAGGGCTGCCGGCGGCGCGGAGTCGAACCTGGCAACGGCGTCAGTCCGTATCGCCGAGGCACTGTTCCGCAGTCACAGCACCGTCGTCGGCCGGGCGATCCTGGGCAGTTGCGATAACAACGTTGCTAATGACGACAACGGTCTCGAGGGCGTGCGAATCTACCTCGACGACGGCCGTTACGCGGTAACCGACGAGGGCGGGCGCTATCACTTCGAGGGGCTGCAGCCCGGCACCCATGTCGTGCAGCTGGACGTCGACACCGTGCCGGAGGGCTACGAGATCGTTCACTGCGAGCGCAACGCCCGGTTTGCCGGCCGCGCCTATTCGCAGTTTGTCGATCTTCGCCCCGGCGCCCTGTGGCGCGCCGATTTCCACCTGCGCGCGCTCCCGGCGCCGACCGGCGAAGTCGCGGTCAACCTGTCGTCTGCGACCGCAGCCCGGGATGTCATTTACACGCTTGCCATTAGCGGGAATGGCATTCCAGTGAGCAACGTCAAGGCAATGGTCATGCTGCCCGATGACGTCATCTATGTGCCGGGCAGTTCGCGGCAGGCAGATGCCCGGATTGGCGACCCCCAGATCAACGGTAACCTGCTGGTTTATCCGCTGCCCGATTCCAGCGGTGAACCCTGGCTGACCGAAATACGTTTCCGTGGCCTGCCCGGCGCCAGCGCCGGTGAATACGTCACGAAGGCGCTGGTGAGCTTCGACTCGGCCACCGCAAAGCGGCAGCGTACGCCGCTGGCCGACAACACGCTCATCCGTGAACCGCCGGAATCCGAACGGGTCGATTTCGTCTTTGAGACTCATTTCGATACCCGGAGGGCCGAGCTCAAGCCGCGGGACCGGGCTGCAATCGCCGACGCGCTCGCAGGTTGGGACGATGCCAGTGATATCCATGTTGTCGTGACCGGTCATACCGACTCGGTACGGATCGCGCCGCAGAATCGACATGAGTTCGCGGATAACTACGTCCTGTCGAAAGCCCGGGCGCGTGCGGCCGCGGATTTCGTCCGGTCACTGCTGAAGCTGGCGCCGGAACAGGTCAGTCTGCGGGGCTACGGCCCGGACCAGCCGCTGGCCAGTAACTCCACCGCCGCAGGCCGGGCACAAAACCGCCGGGTTGAGATCCAGGTGTGGGGCGAAATTCCGCTCATGCCCGGCGCCATTCGCCTGGGCAAACGCCACAGCGGGCCACAGCGGCTGGAGCTCGCAGCCGAAGCTCCGCTCACGCTGTCGCAGGCGCCGCTCGAGGCTGGCGACCCTATGGCGGACTACGCGGATACCGGCTGGATTTCGCGCCTGGCGCCGGGCATCGAGCTGCTGCTGCCACAGCCGGGTTACAACCCGCCGATTCCATCGCTACGTATCGCGGTCAAGCACGCGCCCGGCCAGGCGGTGGAGCTGACCTTGAATGGCGAACCGGTCAGTCCGCTGAGCTTCGAAGGCACCGATACCAACGGCGAAAAAACGGTCAGCCTCAGCCGCTGGCGGGGCGTCGATCTGCAGGAAAATGACAACGTGCTGGTTATGACCGTGCACGATAAGGACGGCACAATCGTTCGCAGTGTGGAACGGGTCGTCCACCTGTCCGGTGGCCCGGTACGCGCCGAAATTGATCGCGAGGCATCCTCCCTGGTTGCCGATGGCCGGACCCGTCCGGTGATTGCCGTTCGTCTTTATGACCGCTGGGGCCAGCCGGCAAGGCCCGAATCGATGGGAACCTATCGCGTCGATCCGCCGTATCGTTCCTGGTTCGAGGTCGAGTCCCTGCGCGACAACCAGCTCCTGGCTCTCGGCAGCCGCGAACCGGTTTACCGGGTCGGTGCAGACGGGCTGGCACGCATCGAGCTGGAGGCGACCTCGAGGTCCGGCGAAGTGGTGCTTCACATGGAGTATCGCGATCAGCGCGAGGAGGAACTGCGTGCGTGGCTGGAGCCGGCCGCGCGTGACTGGATCCTGGTGGGTTTTGCCGAAGGCACGGCCGGCTACAACACGCTGAGCGACAACGTGCAGTCCGCCCGCGACGCCGGTAACGAGGAAGACTTTTACACCGATGGCAAGGTGTCGTTCTTCGCCAAGGGGCGGGTCAAGGGCGAGTTCCTGCTGACGCTGGCCTACGACTCCGATCGCGATGAGGAAGCTGCGCGGCAGCGGCTGCATGGCACTATCGATCCGGACCGTTTTTATACGCTGTACGGCGACGCTACGGAACAACAGTTCGATGCAGCGAGCCAGGACGAGCTGTACCTGAAAATCGAGCGTGGCCAGTTCTACGCCCTGTTTGGCGACTACGACACCGGGCTGACGGTGACCGAATTGTCCCGCTATGACCGCAGCTTCAACGGTTTCTCCAGCGAGTACCAGGGTGAGCGCTTCGGTTATACGGCTTTTGCCGCGCGCACCGACCAGGCCTTCGTGAAGGATGAGCTGCGCGGTGACGGCACGTCCGGACTCTATCGCCTGTCGCGGCAGCCGATCGTGGTCAACAGCGACAAGATCACGATCGAGACCCGCGATCGGTTCCGCTCGGAAGAGATCGTCAGCTCCCGCGTGCTTGCACGCCATCTCGACTACGACATCGACTATCTTGCCGGCACGGTTTTCTTCAAGGAGCCGGTCCGCCACCGCGACGACAACTTCAATCCGATCTACATCGTGGTCGATTACGAGAGCCGGGACCCGGTGGACCGCTCGACGACAGCGGGTGGCCGCGCTTCGCTGCGCCTCGCCGATGGCCGGGTGGAGCTGGGCGCCACGCTGATTGATGAAGGGGTCAGCGGTGCTGACGGCGACCTGGCCGGCGCCGACCTGAAAGTCCGGATCGGCGACGGCACCGAGCTGCGTGTCGAAGTGGCCAGCACCGACACTCGCCAGGGCGGTAGCGCGGTCGAGGGCGATGCCGCCATAGCGGAACTGACGCACACCTCCGGAAAACTCGACGGCAAGGTCTATTACCGCGAGCTCGATTCGGGCTTCGGGCTGGGTCAGCAACGTGCCAGTGAAACCGGGACCCGCAAGATGGGTTTTGACGGCCGGCTGCGGTTCAGCGAAAACCTCTCACTGGACGGTCTGGCCTACCGGCAGGACAACCTGGCAACCGATGTTCGCCGCGACGTTGTCGAGGGCGAAGTACGCTGGCAGGGCAAGGCAGCGACCGCAGGCGTCGGCTATCGCGATGCCAGCGATACGGCCCGCGACGGCAGCACCAGCGATTCGGAGCAGCTCTACGTCAACGGCAGCATCAAGACCTTCGATGACCGGCTGACCCTGCGTACGCAGCTGGAAACCGATATCGGCGACGACGCTAATCTCGCCTATCCCACCCGCACGCTGCTGGGAATGGACTACAAGCTGAACGACGACGTGACCGTCTACACCGAGCACGAGCAGGCGAGCGGCCGGGACATCGACACACAGATGACCCGCATGGGAGTGCGCGCTACGCCGTGGAGCCAGGCGCAGGTGAACTCGAGCATCAATCACCAGATGACGGAGAATGGTCCGCGTGCGTTTGCCAGCCTCGGCCTGGTGCAGGGCTGGAAAGTCAACGAGCGCTGGGCGCTCGATTTCGGTGTCGATCACTCCAACACGCTGCTAGGACCGGAGGCGGAGCCGTTTGACGCGGACGCCGCACTGGCCTCCGGCAATCTCGATGCGGACTTCACGTCGCTGTACTTCGGCACGCTGTACAAAGCCGACGACTGGACGGTCAACACCCGGACCGAGTGGCGCAACAGTGACGCCGAGCGCCGCGCCGGATTGTTTGGCGGTTTTTATCGGGAGGAAAACCAGGGCAAGGCTTTCTCGGCATCGCTGCAGTTTTTCAACTCCCAGCGCGATGTCGGCGCCGACCTGACCAATGCCGACATCCGCCTGAGCTGGGCCTATCGCCCGGTGGGTACGCGCTGGATATTCCTCGACCGGCTGGACCTGGTTTACGAAGACCTGAAAGCGCCCGGCACCGAGGCCGAGACCTGGCGTATCGTGAACAACCTGCACGCCAACTACATGATCAGCCGCCACAACCAGCTGGGTCTGCAGTACGGCGTCAAGTTCACCCGTGCCGATATCGACGGATCCGATTACAACGGTTTCACCGACCTGGTCGGCGTCGACTGGCGCCGCGACCTGTCACCCCGCTGGGATATCGGTCTGCAGGGTTCGCTGCTGCATTCCTGGAACTCAGACGTGATCGACTACAGCCTCGGCGCCGACATTGGCTACTCTTTTGCCCGCAACGTCTGGCTCAGCTTCGGCTACAACATCACCGGGTTCGATGACGAAGATTTTTCCGAGGCCCGCTATACCGCCCGTGGCCCCTACATCCGTTTCCGGATCAAGGCCGACCAGGACAATCTGCGCGATCGCGATTTCTGGTCACGCCGCGAGTCTGACGGTCCGGCGAATTAAGCGACCCATTTCGGGTTAGACCGTCTGCGGTGCCGGTGCTAAGGTGCCGCGATGACCGAATACCTGCGTTTTTTCGGCGCCGAAAGCCCCCTGGCCGGCCACGTCGACGGCTTCGCGCCACGCGCTGAGCAGCAGCAAATGGCCGAGGCGGTCGGGGCGGCGCTGGACGGCGGCGACACGCTGCTGGTCGAAGCCGGTACCGGCATCGGCAAGACCTTTGCCTACCTGGTGCCGGCGCTGCTGAGCGGGCAACGCATCGTTGTCTCGACCGGAACCCGCAATCTGCAGGACCAGCTGTTCAATCGCGATCTGCCGACGATCACCCGGGCAATTGGCCGTCCTGTCTCAGTTGCCCTGCTCAAGGGCCGGGCCAACTATTTGTGCCTGCACCGGTTGTCGCTGGCGGTGGAGCAGGGCCACGGCGGCCGGTGGCTGGCGGCGGTCCGGAAATGGTCCGGCTACACCTCGGCCGGAGACCGTGCGGAACTGCGCGAAGTCCCCGAGGACGCCTCGGTCTGGCCGGCGGTTACGTCGACCGTCGACAACTGCCTGGGGAGTGAGTGCAGCCAGTACGAGTCCTGTTTCGTGGTCCAGGCGCGACGGGCCGCCCAGGAAGCGGACATCGTCGTGGTCAACCACCACCTGCTGCTGGCTGACTTTGCGCTGAAAGAAGAGGGGTTTGGCGAGCTGTTGCCGGGTGCGGATGCCTGCATCATCGATGAGGCACATCAACTGCCGGAAGTTGCCGCGTCTTTCTTCGGCGTGGCGGTCAGCGCCCGCCAGTTCGGTAGCCTGGTGCGCGATACCACGGCCGAGCTGCTGGACGCCGGTCAGCCGGACCCCGAGTGGCGCCGGCCCGGCGACGAACTCGAACGGGCGGTTGCCGATCTCGGGCTGGCGCTCGGACAGGGATCCGGGCGTCGCGGCTGGGACGAGGCACCTCGCTCGGCCCCCGGGGCACTGGAGACAGTGGCGGATAGCCTGGCGGCCTTCGATGCGGCACTCGAACCACTGGCCGGCCATCATGCCGGACTGGACAATTGCCGCCAGCGGGCGCGCGAGTTGGCCGCCCGGCTGGAGAAATTTTCCAGCCCGGACGACGAACCGGGCCTGCGCTGGCTGGACGCCCATCGCCGCGGCTTCAGTCTTCACCTCACGCCATTCGATGTCTCGGAGCGCCTGGGTGACCTGGTAGACCGCCAGGATGGCGCGTGGATCTTCACCTCGGCCACGCTGGCCGTCGGCGAGGATTTTTCCCACTTCGAGGGTCGCCTCGGGGTTGAGAGCGCCCGGACCCTCAAGCTCGACAGCCCCTTCGATTTCGAGCGTAACACCCTGTTATTACTCCCGAACGATCTTCCCATGCCTAACGACCCCGGGTTTACCCGGCGCCTGTGTACCGAACTGAAGCCGCTGGTCGATGCGGCCGCCGGCGGCGCTTTCCTGTTATTTACGAGCTACCGGGCGTTGCACGAGGCCGCAGCCCTGCTGGGTGCCGGCGGCGAATTCGAATTGGCCCACCCACTCTTCGTCCAGGGCCAGGGTCCCCGTGAAGCCTTGCTCGAGCAGTTTCGTGAGCACGGCGATGCGGTGCTGCTGGGTACCTCGAGCTTCTGGGAGGGCGTCGATGTGCGTGGCACGGCATTGCGGCTGGTCATCATCGACAAGCTGCCGTTCGCCTCGCCTGGCGACCCGGTCATGCAGGCACGGCTGGAGGCGATCCGGCGTTCGGGCGGCAATCCCTTTGCTGACTACCAGCTGCCGCAGGCGGTGTTGAGCCTCAAGCAGGGCGTGGGCCGGCTCATCCGGGATCACGATGATTACGGCGTGGCGGTCCTGTGCGATCCCCGCCTGCGCTCGCGCAGCTACGGGCGAGTGTTTCTGCGTAGCCTGCCGCCAATGCCGGTGACCGACTCGGTCGCTGACGCGTGCGAATTTTTTGCTGACAGGCCGGGGTTCGAGCTGCACGCATGAAGATACTCGCGCTCGATACCGCAACCGAGGCGTGTTCCGCAGCGTTGTATAACGACGGCGCGCTTTCGGCATTGCGCGAGGTGGCGCCGCGCGAACACGGCAACCTGATTCTGCCAATGATCGAATCGTTGCTCGGCGATGCGGGGCTGACCCCGGCCGGGCTCGATGGCGTGGCCTTCGGCCGCGGCCCGGGTGCCTTCACCGGGGTGCGTATCGCGGTAGGCGTTGCGCAGGGTATCGGCTACGCGGCCGGGCTGCCGCTGGTGCCGGTATCCGATCTCGCCGCAGTCGCGCTGGCGGCCCATCGCCGCCACGGTGCCGACCGGGTCCTGGTTTGTCTCGATGCGCGGATGAAAGAGGTTTACTGGTGCGAATTCGAGTGTGGAAGCGGGCACTGCGTGCCGCTCGGGGACGAACGCCTCGGCGATCCCGCGTCGGTCCGGGCCCGGGGTGCGGTATTCGCGGCAGGTCCCGGATGGGCGGCCTATCCGGCGCTCGCGGAGCGCCTTGCCGGCACCGTTACCGGCACCGATCCGGGGCTGCTCCCGGACGCCGCCGACATTGCGCGGCTGGCGTTGCCGGCGTTAAAGCGTGGCGAAACGGTCGCGCCCGAAGAGGCACAGCCAGTCTACCTGCGCGACGAAGTCGCCTGGAAAAAGCCGTAGTCGTGCAACTGTCGGGTATCATGTTTTCTTCGAACCCGGGAGACTGACAGTGCCTTTGAGTGTGCGACAGATAAACCTGGCAGGCGTGCTGACCTGCATTGGCATGATGGGCTTCGCCCTTTATTCGCAGTATGTCGATGGCCTGGAGCCATGCCCGCTGTGCGTGTTCCAGCGCGTTGCGGTAATTGCGCTGGGACTCGTGTTTCTCGTCGCACTGATCCATAACGCCCGCGGCTGGGGGCGCTACGTGTACGTGGCGCTTTTTCTGCTCGCCGGTGGTTTCGGGGTGACTGTGGCAGGTCGCCACGTGTGGCTGCAGGGCCTTCCGCCGGATGAGGTGCCGGCCTGTGGTCCGGGCCTCGAGTACCTGCTCGACGCGTTTCCGCTGAGCGAGGCTTTGTCGAAGATCTTCGCGGGTTCGGGCGAATGTGCCGAAGTGGTCTGGCAGTTTCTCGGCCTGAGCATGCCTTCATGGGTATTGGTGTGGTGCGTAATCCTGGGTGTCGGTGGCGCGCTCAACAACCTGCGCAGGCCCGTGCCGTGACCGCTGCCGCGCTGCCCGACACGATAACCATCCGGCCCTATCGTGTTTCCGACGCCAACGATGTCTACACGGCGGTGATCGAATCGATCGACGCAATGAGCCGCTGGATGCCCTGGTGTCACAGCGGATACAGCATTCATGATGCAATCAACTGGTTGATGGAACAGGAGAGCTGTCGCGTTAAAGGCACCGCTCACGAATTTGCCATCATCGGCCCGGCCGGGCAGTACCTCGGTGGCTGCGGACTGAACCAGATTAATCGCGAGTACCGGCTGGCCAACCTGGGCTACTGGGTTCGCAGCGCGGCGACCGGGCACGGCGTGGCAACCCGCGCCGTGCGGCTGCTGGCGCAATGGGCGATGGTCAGCACCGACCTCGTCCGTCTGGAAATTGTCATCGCGACCGGCAACACCGCCAGCATTCGCGTGGCGGAGAAGGCCGGCGCATCCCCGGAAGGGGTGCTGCGCGACAGGCTGATCCTGAGCGGCCGGCCACACGATGCGCTGATGTTTTCGCTCGTCCGCAGCGATCTCGTCGGCTCACCAGAGCACTGAAGCGGATGACCGGCCGAGCCGGCGAATCAGCCGTCGTGCTGCTGGGATTGTGTTCCGATACGAACTCCAGTTTCATGCGCGGACCTGCCGAGGCCCCGTCGCAGATACGGGCAACCCTGCACAATGGCGCATCGAACCTGTGCGCCGAGTGCGGCACCGACATTGGCGCCGACCCGCGTTTTTGCGATGCGGGCGATGTGACACCGGCCAGCGACCCGGACGGATTCGTTACCGATATCGAGGACGCAATCGGCGCGGTAATTCGCGACGGTGGCCGGCCGCTCTCGATCGGCGGCGATCATGCGGTGACTTACCCGGTGCTGCGTGCCATCGCCGGGCACTATGGGCCACCCGATATCCTGCATTTCGATGCTCACCCCGATCTCTACGAATCCTTCGAAGGTAACCGGCTGTCGCATGCTTCGCCTTTCGCCCGCATCATGGAAGAGGGCCTGGCGCAGCGGCTCGTCCAGGTGGGTATCCGGACAGTCAATGATCATCTGCGCGAACAGGCTGCGCGTTATGGCGTTGAGACGTGGACGATGCAGGATCTCGCCGCCGATCGCTTCGAGCCGGGTTTCGAGCGGCCGCTCTACCTTTCCTTCGATCTCGATGCGCTGGATCCCGCAGCCGCGCCGGGGGTGTCGCATCACGAACCGGGTGGACTCTCGGTTCGGCAGGCGCTGACGTTCATCCAGGCGATAAAGGTGCCGGTAATCGGTGCCGATGTCGTCGAATACAATCCACGACGTGACAGTCACGGGATGACCGCGTCCGTTGCGGCTAAACTGGTCAAGGAAATTGCAGCCGTAATGCTGAACAACCCGGAGGGGAATCGTGGCCGAACCTAAGACAAAACCACAGAAGGGTGGCGTCAGTGCCTACGTCAACGCGATCGAGGACCCCGACCGCCGCCGCGACGTGCGCCGGGTCATGAAGATGATGCGTGAAGTCACCGGCGCAAAGCCGGTTTTGTGGGGCGGCTCCATGATTGGCTACGGCAGCTATCACTACACTTATGCCAGCGGCCGCGAAGGCGACTGGTTCCTGACCGGCCTGTCCTCGCGCAAGAGCGCATTGACCCTTTACGTCATGGCGGGCTTCAGCAGCTACGACACACTAATGAAAAAACTGGGACGCTTTCGAACCGGCAAGTCCTGTCTTTACTTACGCCGGCTCGACGATATCGATTTCGATGTGCTCACGCTGCTGGTCGAGCGGTCGGTGCGCTACCTGCAAAAAAAGTACGCTTAGGTCAAAGCAGCCGGTCGAGTATTCCCCGATAGATGCCGGCCAGTCTTTCGAGGTCCGCCACTGCGACATGCTCGTCGATCTTGTGGATGCTGGCATTGACCGGGCCGACCTCGACGACCTCCGCGCCATAAGGTGCGATGAAACGCCCGTCGCTGGTGCCGCCGCCTGTCGAGAGTTCCGTTTCTCTGCCGGTCTGCTCCCGGATCGTATCGCGCACGGCGCTGACGAGTTTGCCGGGACGAGTCAGGAACGGCGCTCCCGCATGACGCCAATCGATCTCGTAGTCGAGATCGTAACGATCGAGCAGGGCGTGACAGCGGTTGCGCAGCTGCTCCACCGTAACTGCCGTTGAATAGCGAAAGTTGAACAGCGTTTCCAGCGTCCCGGGGATCACGTTGTCGGCCCCGGTGCCGGCCTGGATGTTGGAAAACTGCAGCGACGTTGGGGGAAAGTGCTCGCCACCGTCATCCCAGTGCTGGCTGCAAAGCTCCGTCAGCGCGGGTGCCAGCCGGTGGATCGGGTTGCTGGCCTGGTCCGGGTAGGCAACGTGACCCTGCAAACCGCGCACGGTGAGCCGGCCATGCAGCGAGCCACGCCGCCCGATGCGTACGGTATCGCCGAGCTCGCCGGCGCTGCTCGGTTCGCCGATAAGGCAATAATCGATAGACACGCCGCGCCGTTGCAGTGCTTCCATCAGCCGTGCCGTGCCGTCTGTCGCGGGCCCTTCCTCGTCGCTTGTTATCAGGAACGCAATCGACCCGTCGTGATCCGGCCGGGCGGCAACAAACGATTCGACTGCAACCAGCATCGCCGCCAGGCTGCCCTTCATGTCGGCGGCTCCGCGGCCGAAAAGCAGGTTGCCGCGAATTTCCGCGCCGAACGGATCGACCGTCCATTCTCGCGCTGGCCCGGTGGGCACGACGTCAGTATGCCCGGCAAAGCAGAAAAGCTTGCCGGTGTTGCCGCGCCTGGCCCACAGGTTGCTGACCTCTCCGAAGGGATGGTCTTCGATAACGAAGCCCAGCGGGTCGAGGTGATCGGCAATCAGCTGCTGACAGCCAGCGTCGTCGGGGGTGACAGAACGCCGCCGGATCAGCTCACGCGTCAGTTCGACGACGTCACTCACCGGATGCCGCGCAATAATTCATTGAGACCGACCCTCGCCCTGGTTTTTGCGTCGACACGCTTGACGATAACCGCGCAAGACAGGCTGTAGCGGCCGTCATCCGAGGGCAATGAGCCGGGAACGACGACGGCGCCACCAGGGACCCGGCCGTAGCTGACCTCGTCGCGTTCGCGGTCATAGATTCGGGTGCTCTGGCCAATGAACACACCCATCGAAAGGACCGCACCGCGTTCGACTACAACGCCTTCGACCACCTCGGAGCGCGCACCGATAAAACAGTCGTCCTCGATAATCGTCGGGTTGGCCTGCAGGGGTTCGAGCACGCCGCCGATACCGGCGCCTCCGGACACGTGCACATTACGGCCGATCTGTGCGCACGAGCCGACTGTGGCCCAGGTGTCGATCATCGTTCCGCTATCGACATAGGCGCCGATGTTGACGTAGCTCGGCATCAGCACGACGTCGCTCGCGATGTAGGCGCCGCGCCGGACTACCGCGGGTGGCACCACGCGGGTGCCCTCGTCGTGGAAGCGGGCCGCGTCGTGACCGGAATACTTCAGCGGCACCTTGTCGTAGAACCGGGTGTAGCCGGCATCGACGGGCTGATTGGGGCGTAGCCGAAACGACAGCAGCACGGCTTTCTTCAGCCAGGCGTTGACGGTCCAGCCGTCCGGTCCGGGTTCGGCCACCCGCGCACGGCCACTATCGAGCAGCCCGATGGCCTGTTCCACCGCGTCACGGATCTCGGCCGGCGCCGTTTCCGGCGCCAGATTCTGACGATCTTCCCATGCAGAATCAATTACTTGATGAATATTACTCATATCAACTCAAAGTGTAGAAACGAAAGTCTCGATGCGGCTCGCCGCCTCCAGGCAGGCTTCGGGTGTGGCGACCAGCGACAGGCGGACGTGGCCCCTGCCCGGATTGCCTGAGTTGCCGTCACGGGCCAGGTAGCTGCCCGGCAGCACCACGACGGCCTGGTCACTGTACAGCCTGGCGGCAAAGGCCTCGTCGTCGATGCCGGTCGGCGCCCACAGGTAGAAGGCAGCTTCGGGCAGCGGGCAGCCCATCGCACGGGCGATCCGGATACCGGCGCTGTCGAATTTCTGCCGGTAAAGCGCGCGGTTTTCGGCGGCGTGCTGGTCATCGTTCCAGGCCTCGATGCTGGCGCGCTGGTGGTGTAACGGCATCGCGCAGCCGTGATAACTGCGGTACAGCCGGAACCGGTCGATAATCGCGGGGTCGCCGGCGACGAAGCCCGACCTCAGGCCGGGCGCGCTGGATCGTTTCGATAACGAATGAAAAACGACGCAGTGGCTGAAGTCGCCATCGCAGGCCTGCAGCAGCGAGGGAGGCGGCCGGTCTTCGTCGCGATAAATGTCGGCATAGCATTCGTCGGAGGCGATTACAAAATCGTAGCGGCGCGATAACGCGACCAGGCGGCCGAGCCACGCGAGATCTGCTATCGCGCCGGTCGGGTTTCCGGGCGTGCAGATATAGATCAGCTGGCAGTGTTCCCAGGTTGTGGCATCGATCGCGTCGAGGTCTGGCAGAAAACCATTCTGTGCACAGGTTTTGAGGTAAACGGGTTCGGCGCCGGCCATCAGCGCACCGCCTTCATAGATCTGGTAGAACGGGTTCGGCATCAGCACGGCCGCCTCGCGATGGCGGTCGACAATCGCCTGGGCGAATGCAAAAAGACCCTCGCGCGTGCCGGACACCGGCAGCACCATTGCGTCGGGATCGATATCACTCAGGTCGAATCGGCGCTGCAGCCAGCCGGCACAGGCATGGCGAAATTCCGGCAGTCCGGGTGACTGCGGATAGCGGCCGATATCGCATGCGGCGGTGGCCAGCGCGTCGAGCAGAAATTCGGGGGTGGCGTGGCGAGGCTCGCCGATTGCCATGCTCACTGTCTCGAGACCCGGTGGTGTATCCAGGGGCGCCAGCAGCGAATCCAGCCGGCTGAAAGGGTAGGGGTGCAGCCGTTCGAGGTCGGGATTCACAGCGAATCCAGGGCCGTCTTGAGACTGGTCCTCAGACGGTCGCATTGCTCGGGGTCGAGCGGCCCGCCCCCGGCGCTGCTCAGGTAGAAAACGTCTTCGGCGCGTTCGCCCACGGTCGTGATTTTCGCGGTTTCCAGCACGGCGTTGTTGTCGCGAAATATCTGGCCAATCTGCGACAGCAGTCCGGGCCGGTCGCCCGCCGTCAGCTCGAGCATCGTACGGCGATTCGGCGTGTCTTCGCTGAAGCTGATCAGCGTCGGCGTCGAGAACATGCGTACCCTGCGGGGCGCACGCCGGGTTACGCCGGGCTGCACCGGGCTGGTGTTGTCCAGCACCTCGCGGATACCCCGGGCTATTGCCTCGGCACGGTGCGGATCATCGATAATTTCGCCGTCGGTTTCGGTCACCCTGAACGTCTCGATGCTGGCGTTATCCCGTGTCCGGGTGAAGCGGGCGTCGACGATGTTGAATCCGAGCTGGTCCAGCACCGCAGTCGTTGCCGCAAACGTATGCCGGCGTTGCGGTGAGTAGACGAAGACGCTGGTTCCCCCTCGCGATCCCTCGCGATCGACTGCAACCCGGGGCCTGTCGTCGGCGTCGCTGTTGGCGAGGAGCCGGGCGTGCCAGGCAATTTCTTCCGGCGCGTGCCGTACGAAATAGCCGTCGGGAAGACGCGACCACAGCTTCGGCGTTGGCTGATCGGCGGCATCGTCACCGTGCAGAAGCACCAGCGCCTTTTCCTGCGTGTCGCGAATGAGTGTTTCGACTTCGATCGGGTTGCCGAGGCCACGCCGCAGTGCGCGCCGGGTCAGCAGGTAGAGTTCCTCGAACAGCGACGCCTTCCAGGAATTCCACAGCTTTGGATTGGTTCCCGTCACATCGGCGACGGTGAGTACGTAAAGGTATTCGAGGTGCTGCTCGTCCCCGACCGTTGTGGCGAACTCGTGAATGACCTGCGGATCGTCGATGTCTTTTTTCTGCGCGGTCACCGACAGGATGAGGTGATGACGCACCAGCCAGGCTACCAGGCGCGCCTCGTACTGGCTGAGTCCGTGCTGCAGGCAAAACTGCTCGGCATCCTCGGCGCCCAGCTCCGAATGATCGCCACCGCGGCCCTTCGCGATGTCATGAAACAGCGCCGCGATATAGGCCAGGGCCGGCTGCGGCAGACCCTGCATGATCTGTGCGCACTGCGGATAGGCCGGGTCCGGCGGCTTGCGGGCGAAGCGCCGCAGGTTGCGCAGCACGAACAGGGTGTGGGCATCGACGGTGTAGGTGTGGAAGAGGTCGTACTGCATCCGCCCGACGATCTGGCCAAAGCCCGGCAGGTAGCGACCCAGCACGCCGTAGGCATTCATCCGCCTGAGCGCATGAGTCACCATTCGATCGGACGAGAGTATTTGCATGAAGGTCGCGCGGTTGTCGGGGTTCGACCGGAACGCGTCGTCAATGAGATCCAGCGCGCCACGTAACTGGCGGATCGTGCTCGCGCTCACGCCCTGGAGGTCCGGATATTGCTGCAGCAGCCTGAAACACTCGAGCAGAGTGGCCGGGTCGCGCTTGAAGACCTCGTCATCCGCCGCAGCGAGGTAGCCGTTGCGGATATCGAAGCGCCGGCTCACCGGCGTCGCCGGCGCGTTGGGGTCCATCAGGATCGCCTCGCGAAACAGCTGCAGCAGCATCTCGTTCAGCAGCCCCAGCTCCATGACGGTGCGGTAATAGCGCTGCATGAGTTGCTCGACCGCCAGGTTGTGGTTAGCGTCGCTGTAGCCGAGCATTTCGGCAATCCGCGACTGGTGATCGAAGAGCAGCCGGTCTTCGCGCCGGCCGGTCAGGATGTGCAACGCAAAACGCAGCTTCCAGAGGAAGGCACGCCCCTGGCGCAGCCGGCCGTATTCGTTGTTGGTGAGAAAACCCAGCTCGACCAGTTCGCGAGTCGTCTGCACGCCGAAGTGGCGCTTGGCGACCCAGCCGATCATCTGGATGTCACGCAGTCCGCCCGGGCTGCCCTTGACGTTGGGCTCCAGCTTGTACGCGGTGTCGTCGTAACGCAGGTGCCGCGCCACCTGCTCAGCCAGCTTGGCTTCGAAGAACTCGCGTGACGGCCACAGATGGTCAGGGCCCACGGCGGCGCGCATGGCATCGAAACTGGTGTGCCGTTCGGACAGGCACCGCGCCTCCATTAACGCGGTTGCCACGGTGATGTCCTCGCGGCCGCCGCGCACGCAGTCGGCCACGGTGCGCACGCTGTGACCCACATCCAGCCCGAGGTCCCACAGGAAGGTCAGAAAAGTCCCGATCCGCGTCCGCTGCGCCGAGTCAGGATCGTCCGGCAGCAGGATCATGATATCCACGTCGGAGCCCGGGTGGAGTTCGCCACGGCCATAGCCGCCGACTGCAACCAGTTCGATCGCGGGATCGTCGTCACCGCAGTGCTGCCAGGCGTGAAGCAGAATACGGTCTACGAGCCGGGCGCGGTCGGCCACCAGTGTCTCGATATCGTCACCGGCAACGAAACGCTCGCGCAGTTGCTTGTCGCCTTCCGCGAGGGCGGCACGGTAGGCGTCGAGGTTGTCGTGGGGAAGCCCGGTCTCGGGCAACAGTGGCCGGACTGGGATGGCGCTATCCCCTGGCGCCGCGCCACTCATTCAGATCTCTCCGCTGGCACCAAGCGTCAGCACCTCAAATCCGCCCGCAGTAACGAGCACGGTGTGCTCCCATTGTGCCGACAGCGAGTGATCCTTCGTTACGACCGTCCAGCCGTCGCCCAGCAGCCGGGTTTCGTAACGGCCGGCGTTGACCATCGGTTCGACGGTAAAAGTCATGCCCTCGACCAGCTCCATACCGGTACCCGGTTTGCCGTAATGGAGAACCTTGGGATCTTCGTGGAACACTTTGCCGATACCGTGGCCGCAGTAATCGCGGACGATCGAGCAACCTTCAGCCTCGACGAACGACTGGATGGCGTGACCGATATCTCCCAGCCGGGCGCCCGGACGTATCAACTCGATACCGCGCCGCATCGCCTCGTGGGCGATGGTGGACACGCGCCGTGCTCGCACCGATGGTTCCCCAACCATGAACATGCGGCTGGTGTCGCCGTGCCAGCCGTCTTTGATGACCGTGATGTCGATATTGATGATATCGCCCTTGCGCAGCTTCTTGGCTCCCGGGATCCCGTGGCACACCACATGGTTGACCGAGGTACAGATCGACTTGGGAAAACCCTTGTAATTGAGCGGCGCGGGGATCGCATTCTGCACCTCGGTGATGTGCCGGTGGCAGATCTCATCGAGTTCCCCGGTGGTGATGCCGGGCTGGACGTGCTCGCCGATCATGTCCAGCACGGCCGCCGCCAGGCGGCCGGCAATCCGCATTTTTTCCTGTTCTTCCGGGGTTTTATAGGTCACGGTCATGGTCTGTCCGGGGGTTTGGGCGGTGGCCGGGAACGGGGCATTGTCCGGGGCCATGGGGTCCGGCGCAACAGTCCGCCGGGACAAATTGTTGCACAGCGGTCTTTATGGTATAAATCGCGCGCTTTTTCAGTAATTTAACACCACACATGTGTCGTCACATGCGGCTGGGTGCCCCTCGTCAAAGGCGGGGGGTTGTCGTATGGGGCACATGGAGGCTCAACCCGAGGAGACAACATGTATAACGTATCGATGCGTCAGATGCTCGAGGCCGGCGTTCATTTCGGCCACCAGACCCGTTACTGGAGTCCGAAGATGGCACCCTACATCTTCGGCGAAAGAAACAAGATTCATATCATTAACCTCGAGCGTACGCTGCCGCTGTACGTCGAGGCGACCAGCTTCGTCAAGAACATCGTTGCCGATGGCGGCAAGGTTTTGTTTGTCGGCACCAAGCGTTCAGCGCGCCAGGCCATTCGCGAAGCCGCGATCAAGTGCGGCATGCCGCACGTCAGTCATCGTTGGCTGGGCGGCATGCTGACCAACTTCAAGACGATCAAGCAATCGATCAAGCGCCTGAAGAACCTCGAGACCATGTCCGAGGATGGCAGCTTCGAACGTCTCACAAAAAAAGAGGCGCTGGGTCTGAGCCGCGAAATGGAAAAACTCGAGCGCAGCCTGGGCGGAATCAAGGACATGGTCTCGCTGCCGGATGTTGTCTTTGTGGTTGACGTCGGTCACGAAAAGATCGCCGTGCACGAAGCGCGCAAGCTGGGTATTCCGGTCGTTGCGGTGGTTGATACCAACTGTTCGCCCGATGAGGTGGATTACATCGTTCCTGGCAACGACGATGCCATGCGCGCAATTCAGCTCTACGCGCAGGGTGTTGCCGAAGCGGTGCTGGACGGCAAGGCTTCGGTTCCTGAAGTGGCTGCAGGCGACGACGAGTTCGTCGAGCTCGACGAAGACGGTAAACCGAAGAAGAAGAAAGCGGCTCGTCGCGGCACTGGCCGCAAGAAGACGGCCCGCAAGTCTTCTGCGCGGAAGACCCCGGCCCGGGCTGCTGAAAAGCCTGCACCCAAGGCAGAGGCACCGAAGGCAGACGCCGAGGCACCCGAGGCCGCGCCTGCTGAGGCCGCGACGGCCGAGGCTGAGGCTGCGCCTGCTGAGGCTGCGCCTGCCGCCGCGGCCGACGACGCCGAGGCGGCCGAGGCCGATGCCGGCGACGCTTCGAAGGAAGCCTGACACCCAACTCAACGATGACCGTTGCGCGCTCGACGCGCCGGCTACAGGAGACAGAAATGGCAATTACAGCAGCACTCGTAAAAGAGCTGCGCGAGCGCACTGGCGCCGGGATGATGGACTGCAAAAAGGCGCTGACCGAAACCGGTGGCGACATCGAAGCCGCCGTAGACCTCATGCGCAAGTCGGGCGCCGCCAAGGCTGACAAGAAAGCCGGCCGGGTTGCTGCCGAAGGCGCGGTCGTTGTCGCGCGAGACGGTAATCGCGCGGCGATCGTGGAGGTGAATTGTGAAACTGATTTTGTTGCCAAGGGCGACCAGTTCCGGGATTTTGCCAATGCGGTGGCCACGGCGGTACTCGAATCTTCACCGGCTGACGACGCCGCGCTGGCCGCCAGCCCGATGGGGCAGGGTACGGTAGACGAGGTTCGGCGCGAGCTCATCGCAGGCATCGGCGAGAACATCCAGGTTCGCCGGTTCTCGCTCGTCGAGGGCGGTGACAACGTCGGTGAGTACATTCACACCAATAACAAGATCGGCGTGGTTGTTGCACTTGACGGCGGTGACGACGGGCTGGCCCGCGATGTTGCGATGCACGTTGCGTGGAACAATCCGCCCTACCTGCGCGGCGAGGACGTTCCGGCCGAGCAGGTTGCCAAGGAGAAGGAGATATTTGTCGACCAGGCGCGTGGCGAGGGTAAACCCGAAGACCTGATAGAGCGCATAGTCACCGGCAAGCTGCGCAAATATCTCGATTCGATCTCTTTGCTCGGACAGCCCTTTGTCAAGGACGACAAGACCACCGTGGGCAAATTGCTCAAGAGCGCCGGTGCCGAGGTTGCCCGCTACGTCCGGCTGGAGGTCGGCGAGGGGATAGAGAAGAAGCAGGAAGATTTCGCGGCCGAAGTGATGGCGCAGGTGCGTGGTGACAGCGCTTGAGCGCCGATTCGCTTGCGCTGTCCGAATGGCACACGCACACTGAACCGGTCGGGGCGCATCACGGTGGCGGGGTAATCCTATGACCGATCTGGCGCACAAGAGGATCCTCCTGAAGCTCAGCGGCGAGGCGTTGCTGGGCAGCGAGGATTACGGCATCGATGCGGCCGTTCTTCGACGAATTGCTTCGGAAATTCGCGATGTTGTGGAACTTGGCGCCGAGATCGGAGTCGTTATTGGCGGCGGCAATATTTTCCGTGGCGCCGGACTGGCGCGTTCCGGTATGGACCGGGTGACCGGTGACCACATGGGTATGCTGGCGACGGTAATCAATGCGCTGGCAATGCAGGATGCGCTTGAGCAGTTCGAGATGCATGCACGGGTCATGTCTGCGCTGCGGATCAATGAAGTCTGCGAGGACTACATCCGCCGGCGCGCCATTCGTCACCTGGAGAAGGGACGGGTGACAATTTTCGCCGCAGGCACCGGCAATCCGTTTTTTACAACCGATACCGCAGCCGCGCTCCGTGCCATCGAAATCGGTGCCGATATCCTGCTGAAAGCAACCAAGGTTGATGGCGTGTATTCTGCCGATCCTGAGCGTGTGCCTTCGGCGAAACAGTTTTCCAGCATCGGCTACGACCAGGTGCTTACGGACAAGCTGATGGTAATGGATGCGACCGCGGTCGTAATGTGCCGGGATAATGACGTGCCGCTGCGCGTATTTAACCTGAGCGACAAGGGCGCGCTGGAACGAATTGCGCGTGGCGAGAGTATCGGTACGCTGGTTAGTAACGATGATCGGGTGGTGACCAATGATTGACGACATCTTGAAAGACGCTTCCGAGCGGATGGACAAGAGCATTGAGGCCTTGCAGCGCGAGTTCAAGAAACTGCGCACGGGTCGCGCGCACACCAGTCTGCTGGATCATATTACGGTTGAGTATTACGGCTCCGATGTCCCGCTGTCGCAGGTTGCCAGCGTCGGCGTAGAAGACTCGCGTACGTTGACCGTGTCGCCGTGGGAAAAACCCATGGTGGCCGTCATTGAAAAAGCGATCATGACTTCAGATCTCGGCCTCACGCCCGCTACCGCGGGAACGATAATTCGTGTGCCGCTGCCGCCGCTCACGGAGGAACGACGCAAGGACATGATCCGTGTCGTAAAAGCCGAGGCCGAGCAGGCGAGGGTGAGCGTGCGAAACAATCGCCGGGATGCCCTGCATCATCTGAAAGACTTGCTCAAGAACAAGGAAATCAGTGAGGACGAAGAACGGCGGGCGCACGACGAGGTACAGGCGTTGACCGACAAGCATATTGCCGTGGTCGAAGAGGTGCTTGCCGAGAAAGAAAAAGAGCTGATGGAATTCTGACGTAGCCTCGCTGCACCATGATTTCAGAAGCCGACGCCGTACCCTATCCGCGCCACATCGCCATCGTCATGGATGGCAACGGGCGCTGGGCGCGCAAACGAGGGTTGCCGAGAAACGCCGGTCATCGCGCCGGCGTAAAGGCCGCACGGAAAGTTGTCGAGGCCTGCGGTCATCGCAAGATCGAGGCCCTGACGCTCTTTGCATTCAGCAGCGAGAACTGGAGCCGCCCGCAGCGCGAGGTCACTCTGCTCATGCGACTGTTCGTCGAAGCACTGCAGCGTGAGGTCGAGGAGTTGCACACCAATAACGTCCGCCTGACCTTTATAGGCGACCGCAGCCGGTTGCCCGGAAAACTGGTTCGCCAGATGGCGTCCGGCGAGGAGTTGACCGCCGCCAACACCGGTTTGCGGCTCAACATTGCCGTTTCCTACGGCGGGCGCTGGGACCTGGTCGAAGCCGCCCGCAGGCTCGCCGCCAGGGCAGCAAAGGGTGAACTCGAAGCTGACGCGATCGGTGAGGACGATTTCGCCGGAGAACTCGCGCTCACCGGTGTCGATGACCCTGACCTGTTTATTCGAACCGGCGGAGAGCAGCGGGTCAGTAATTTCCTGCTGTGGAATCTTGCCTATTCGGAGTTTTATTTCTCCGATGCGTTGTGGCCGGATTTCGACAGCAAGTTGCTCGACCAGGCGATAGCCGATTTCACCCGCCGCCAGCGACGTTTCGGGCGAACGGCTGAGCAGCTCAGTGCCGGTTGAGGGAATCCGCAAGCGGCTGGTTACCGCTTTGCTGGCGATGGCCGTCCTGGTCGTCGTCCTGTTCCTGTTGCCACCGATATTCGGAGTGTTGGCGCTGGCTTTACTCGTTGCGGCCGGTGCCTGGGAGTGGACCGGGTTTTTCGGCGAAGTGACGCCGGCACAGCGCGCTGCCTTTCTCGCCCTGATTGTCGCAGCGCTGGCCGTATCCTGGTTTGCGGTGCCGCTGCAGCCGTTACTCCTGCTGGCGCTGGGCTGGTGGGTTCTGGCGTTTCTCTGGATATTCCGGTTTCCGACCCCGATACCTCGCTGGCTGGTCTTCACCGCGGGACTGCTGGTGCTGGTGCCAGGCTGGATGGCGGTGGCCCACCTGCATTTCTATTACGGGCCTGAGTGGCTGATGGTTCTGCTGCTGGTTATCGGTGGCGCGGACACCGGCGCGTTTTTCACCGGCAAGGCATTCGGCCGGACCCGGCTGGCGCCTGGCGTGAGTCCCGGCAAGACCTGGGAGGGCGCGGTCGGCGGGCTGGTGCTGGCCGCGACCATTGCGGCTTTCAGCGCCACCTGGCTCGGTCTGCCGCGCAGCTTCCTCGTATCGCTGTGCCTCGCAGTTGCACTGATCTCGATAGTCGGTGACCTGACAATCAGCATGTTCAAGCGTAATGCCGGGTTGAAGGACAGCGGCCGCCTGTTTCCGGGCCATGGCGGGGTGCTCGACCGGGTCGACAGCCTGTCGGCGGGAGCTCCCCTATTCGTTTTCGGTCTGGGCTGGCTGGGTCACATCACGTAACATTCCGTCGTTCAAAGGGAACCTCGATCACGTTAAAGTGGTCGTTTCATTAAGGGCGGCCCGTTCTGACACCTGAAACCTGCATATGACGACCATATTGACCTGGATAGTGGCCTTTATCGTGGCGATCAGCGTGCTGGTCGCGGTACACGAGTTCGGGCATTACTGGGTCGCCCGGCGTCTCGGCATCAAGGTGCTGCGGTTCTCGATCGGCTTTGGCAAGCCGTTGTGGCGACGCGTGGCGGGCGCCGACCAGACCGAATACGTCATCTCGGCACTGCCCCTGGGTGGCTACGTCAAGATGCTCGACGAACGCGACTGCCAGGTGGCACCCGAGGAAGTGCACCGGACGTTCAACCGCGCACCAATCGCGTCGCGGCTGGCGGTGCTGGCCGCAGGACCGATGTTCAATTTCATTTTCGCCGCTCTTATTTACTGGTTCGTATTCATGAGCGGCGACGATTCGCAGCTGCGCCCGATTATCGGCGAGGTCGAAGCAGACAGCTACGCGGCTTCCGCCGGCCTGGTCTCCGGTGACGAACTGCTGACGGTCGGGGGCAAGCCGGTGCCGACCTGGCAGGATGCCACGCTTTCTCTGATCGACGATCTGGTCGACGACGGGATTATTGCGTTGACGGTGCGTGGCGAAGATGGCATCGAGCGCAGCGCGGCAATCGACGTCGGCAGCGCCAAGAAGCAGTTGACCGAGCCGGGAGAGTTGCTGGACGGCCTGGGTGTTTCGGTGTGGCCCTCAGTCGTCCCGCCGAAACTCGATGAGATCCGTCCCGGGGAAGCCGCCGAGCGAGCCGGGCTGCGTCCCGGGGACCTGTTGCTTGCGGCTGACGGCACCCGACTGGAGGGCTGGCGCGCCTGGGTCGATTTCATTCGCGCCAATCCGGATCGCGAAGTCGAGGTGACACTGCGCCGTTCGGGTAATGAGCTGACCCTGCCGCTGACCATCGGCTCGTCCCGGGATGACGGGCAGGTCATTGGCTGGATCGGGGCGGGAGCCGAAGACCCGGTTGCCAGCCGCCGCATCGAGGTGCATTACGGTCCCGTTGCCGCAGTCGGCAAGGCGGTGGCGAAGACCTACGAGATGAGTGTGTTCACGGTACGCATGTTGTGGCGAATGCTGACCGGCGACCTGTCGGCGCGCAATATCAGTGGCCCGATCACAATTGCGGAATATGCCGGCACCACGGCCCAGATGGGTCCGTCTTTTTTCATCAAGTTCCTGGCGATCGTATCGATCAGCCTGGGCGTGCTGAATCTGCTTCCGGTGCCGATACTCGACGGCGGGCAAATGGTGTTCCAGGTCCTCGAGGCTCTCAAGGGCAGTCCGCTGTCACCCGAGACCGAACTGCGGGGTCAGCAGGTCGGCATCCTGTTGCTCCTCGGGCTGATGAGCCTGGCTTTTTATAACGACATTCTCCGGCTGGTGGGGTAATCAGATGATTCGGATTTTCGGGTTCCTCCTCGTTTTCGCAGCAGCCACGCTGCCGGTAACGGCAACGGCGGCCAACGATCGCTTCGTGGTTTCCGAAATTCGTATCGAGGGCCTCGGCCGGATATCCGAGGGCACGGTTTTTAACTACCTGCCGGTCAATGTCGGTGACGAGATCGGGGAGCAGCGGATTGCCGAGTCGATGCGCGCCCTGTATGGAACCGGGTTTTTCGACGACCTGGAGTTTCGCCGCGATGGGGATGCGCTGGTCATCGCGGTGGCCGAGCGCCCCTCGATAGCCAGTTTTACGATCGAAGGCAACAAGGACATCAAGACCGAGGACCTCGAGAGCAATCTTGCCAATGTCGGTCTGAAGCGCGGCGGCAGCTTCGATCGCTCGGTGCTGGACAACGTCAAGCAGGTGCTGACGCAGGAGTACTTCAACCGTGGCAAATACGGTGCACGTATCGAGACCGCCGTCACCGAGATCGATAACAACCAGGTCAGGATAGAGGTTGATATCACCGAAGGAGAACGCGCACGCGTGCGCCAGATCAACCTCGTTGGCAACCAGGTATTCACGGAAAAAGAGCTCCTGGGCGACTTCAAGATGAAGACGCCCAATTTCCAGGCTCTGTGGAAAAAGAACGACCGGTACGCGCGCGAGGTCCTGAGCGGCGACCTGGAAAGCCTGACGTCCTATTACATGGACCGCGGGTTCGCCGATTTTCGGATCGACTCCACCCAGGTGGCCATTACGCCCGACAAGCAGGATATTTTTGTCACGATCAATGTCACTGAGGGCGAGCGTTATACCATCGCTGATGTCGATGTAAGCGGCGATACCCCGGTGCCTAAAGAGGAGCTGCGTCAGCTCGTCCTGCTCAAGCCCGGGCAGATGTTTTCGCGCAAGCTCCTGACCCGTACCACGGACCTGATGTCATTCCGGCTCGGCCAGGACGGATTCTCCCGCGCCCAGATTACGCCGATACCCGACATCGACAAGGAGGCGAAGACCGTCGCAGTCGATTTTCGGGTCGAGCCCGGCGAGCGCGTCTACGTCCGGCGGATCAACTTCAGCGGGGCAAATAACGTCAATGACGAGGTCCTGCGGCGCGAGATGCGTCAGCTCGAGGGCGCGGCATTGTCGAATACCGCGGTCGAGAGGTCGGAGCAGCGGATTCGCCGGCTGCCATTTATCGAGGAGGTCTCGGTAGAGACCCTGCCGGTGCCCGGCAGCCCGGACCAGGTCGATGTCGAAGTGGAGATCGATGAGGGCCTGCCCGGGCAGTTTGGCGGCGGTCTCGGATTCTCCGGGTCGCAGGGCCTGTTGCTCAACGGCAGCTTTACCCACAGTAATTTCCTGGGCACCGGCGAACGGGTGGCCGCCGACGTCAGCTCCGGCCGGTTCCAGACGATCTACAGCCTGTCCCACAGCGACGGCTACCGGACGCCACATGGCGTAGGTCGCAACGTCTCCCTGGCCTATTCCGACCTGCAGGCTTTCACGACGGAGTCTTCCGACTTCTCCATCGAGTCGCTGATCGGGTCAGTCGAGTACAGCTGGCCCATTTCAGAGTTCTCGCGGATCCAGGTCGGCGCGGCATTTCTCGACAGCCAGCAGATCACGACCCTGTTCAGCTCCGAGCAGAACCGGCAGTTCGTTCAAACCAACGGCAATCCGTTTGTCGTGTCCTCCGAGACCGGGATTTGCGGCCAGGGTATCAACGACATCTGCGGCACCAAGTTCAAGGCGTACGAACTTTTTGCAGGCTGGCTGTGGGATTCGCGTGACCGGGTTATTTTCCCGAGCCGCGGAACGCGGCACCGGCTGACCTTCGGCACCACGCTGCCGGGCAGCGAGGTCGAGTACTACACCGCTCAGTATGACTTCACGAAGCTGATCAATCTCGGTGGCGACTGGACCATCGGCTGGAACCTCGAGTTGGCCTACGGCGAACCGATCGGATCGTCAACCGACCTGCCGCCGTCAAAGCTGTTCTTTGCCGGCGGTCCGGAAACGGTGCGCGGATTCGAGAACAGCCGCCTCGGCCCGCTGGATTCCCAGGGCAATCCGAACGGCGGCAACCTGAAGACCGTGAGCCAGCTCGAACTGCTGTTACCCACCCCCGAGCGGCTGCAGAGCAGCACCCGGTTCAGCGTGTTCTGGGACGTTGGCAACGTCTTCTATACCGGGGCCAACGATATTGGTTTCACCGACTGCCTTGCGACCCGGGGTTTCTCCTGCTCACCGCGGCCGGTGGATTATGGCTTCGACGCCAGCTCTTTGAGACAATCGGTCGGTTTCGCGGCGCAGTGGCTGGCGCCGCTGGGCACGTTCAGGTTCAGTTACGCCGTTCCGCTGAAGAAGTTTGGCGGTTCGGCGCGTTTGCCGGGGGATGAGATAGAGCGATTCCAGTTCTCCGTAGGTTCCACGTTTTGAGTATGTCTAGTATGAGTAAAGTAATTTCGATCCTGGCCGTCATCGTTGCGGCGTTCACCCTCGCAGGCGCCGCCGCCGAGGCCGCCGACCTGAACATCGGTGTCGTCAACATTCGCCTCCTGCTGAAGGATTCGCCACAGGCAAAGTCGGTCGATCAGTCGCTGTCCGACGAATTTGCGCCCAGGCAGCGGGACATCGCTTCCCAGGAGCAGCAGATTATCGATCGTGGCAAGGAGCTGGAAAAAAACGCCCAGGTGATGGGTGAGAGCGAGCGCCGGGATGCGGAAAGGGAGCTGCGCGACAGCGTCCGGGATCTCGAGCGCAAGAAGGCGGAGTTTCTCGAGGACCTCAACCTGCGGCGCAACGAGCTGATCAGTCGACTGCAGGACGCGCTGCTGGAAGAAGTCCAGACTTTCGCGCGGGAACAGAATTACGACCTGATTGTGGGCGAAGGCGTGCTGTTTGCCAGCGGTTCCGTCGATATCACGGCACAGGTGCTCGAAGGGCTGGAACGCCGGTTCCAGGCCAGCAACTAGGCCGCCGCGGTCGCCGCGGCAATGAGCTTAACGGTCGCGGAAATTTCGGTCCGCTACGGCTGTACCGTACAGGGCGATCCCGACGCTGTCGTCGAACGGGTAGCGACGCTGGAAGGTGCCGGGCCCGGCTGCCTCAGCTTCCTGGCCAACCCGAAGTATCGCCGTCATCTGGCGGGTACCCGCGCATCCGCGGTGCTCATGGCGCCGGCCGATGCGGAAAATTGCAAAGTCACCGCGCTCCTCCACGATAACCCCTATGCGATTTATGCCCGGGTGGCTGCCGAGCTGTGTCCTCCGCCGGTTGCCGCACCGGGCGTGCACCAGACGGCCAGCGTGCACCCGGAAGCGCAGGTCGCCGGGTCGGCGCACGTCGGACCCGGCGCAGTAGTCGAACAGGGTGCCAGGCTCGGGGAGTCGGTGGTCATCGGGCCGGGAGCTGTGATCGGGGAAGGTGCCGTCGTGGGCGCGGGCACCCGGATACTGGCAAACGTAACGGTGTGCCATGGCGTGACGATTGGCGAGCGTTGCCTGGTGCATCCGGGTACGGTGATCGGCGCCGACGGTTTCGGTATCGCGCGTGAACCCGAGGGCTGGATCAAGGTGCCGCAGCTGGGCAGCGTGACGATCGGCGATGATGTCGAGATCGGAGCCTGCACCAGCATCGATCGCGGTGCGATCGACGATACGGTGATCGAGGATGGTGTGAAGCTGGACAACCAGATCCAGGTGGCCCACAACGTTCGCATTGGCGCTCACACCGTGATCGCTGCCTGTACCGGGATTTCCGGCAGCACCCGCATCGGGCGGCGTTGTATGATTGCAGGTGCGGTCGGCTTTGTCGGTCACCTGGAGATCGCCGATGACGTCGTGGTGACCGGGCAGACCATGGTTAACCGTTCGATTGCCGAAGCCGGCGTTTTTTCGAGCGCGCTGCCGATGGACGAGGCGCGCCGCTGGCGCCGCAACAGTGCAAGGTTTCGCCAGCTGGACGACATGGCGAAGCGGCTGAGGAAACTCGAGAAAAAACTGGGTCGTGGCGATGACTGAACCTGTACAGATGGACATTCACCGGATCATGCAGCTCCTGCCGCATCGATACCCGTTCCTGCTGATCGACCGCGTCACCGAGTGCATCCCTGGCGAGACGCTGACCGGCATCAAGAATGTGACCGTGAACGAGCCGTTCTTCAGCGGCCATTTTCCCCAGCGCCCGGTAATGCCTGGCGTCATTATTCTGGAGGCTATGGCGCAGGCAACCGGCCTGCTGGCTTTCGCCACGGCGGGGACGCCGGAGGACGACACGCTGTATTACCTGGTGGGTATCGACAAGGCCCGGTTTCGTCGTCCGGTCGAGCCGGGAGACCAGCTGGTGCTGAATGCCAGCCTTACCCGGACCCGCAGAAATATCTGGATGTTCGGCGCGACGGCCGAAGTCAACGGCGAGGCGGTTTCCAGCGCCGAAATGATGTGCGCTCCCCGGAGCAATCAAAATTGATTGACCCGCGTGCGGTGATATCCGCTGATGCGGAGATCGCGCTGGGGGTCGAGATCGGGCCCTACAGCATTATCGGTGCCGGCGTGCAGATCGCCGAGGGCAGCCGTATCGGGCCGCACGTGGTGATCAACGGCCCCACCACAATCGGCCGCGATAACCGGATTTATGCATTTTGCTCGATCGGCGATGAACCGCAGGACAAGAAATACGCCGGTGAGCCAACCCGGCTTGAAATCGGTGACCGCAACACGATCCGGGAGTACTGCTCCCTGAACCGGGGTACTACCCAGGACCGGGGCGTCACCACCATTGGCAACGACAACTGGATCATGGCGTATGTCCACGTCGCTCACGATTGCGTGGTGGGCAACAACACGATCATGGCCAATGCGTCGACTCTCGCCGGCCACGTGAGTGTCGACGATTGGGCAATCCTCGGCGGTTTCACCAAGGTGCACCAGTTTTGCCGTATCGGCGCGCACAGTTTTACCGCGATGGATTGTGCCCTCAGCCGTGACCTGCCGCCCTACGTCATGGCTGCCGGGCACCTGGCCGTTCCCCGGGGGATCAATTCTGAAGGGCTCAGGCGGCGCGGCTTTGACACGGCCCAGATCAGGCGCATACGCGCAGCCTATAAGACGCTCTACCGGTCCGATCTCAAGCTGGCCGAGGCCATCGCCGCGTTACGTGAACCGGCGGCCGCGCACGAGGAGATCAGACTGCTGGTCGAGTTCCTCGAGACCAGCGAACGCAGCATCATTCGCTAGCCGGGCGTCGCCATGACGAGCGTCCTTTGCAAGTACACCGGGAAACCGAGCCATTGAACGAGCCACTGCGGGTCGCACTGGTCGCCGGCGAAGCCTCGGGCGACCAGCTCGGCGCCGGTTTGATCGCGGCGTTGCGCAAGCAGCTTGGCGACCGGCCCGTGGTGTTCGAGGGCGTGGCAGGACCGGCAATGCGCGAGGCCGGCTGCGAGTCATGGCACGATTGTACCGCTCTCGCGGTGATGGGCCTGGCCGAAGTCGTCCGGCACCTGCCCAGGCTGCTGTTACTGCGGCGCCGCCTGGCCAAACGTCTGATTGCATCGCCGCCGGATGTTTTTATCGGAATCGATGCACCGGATTTCAATCTCGGGCTCGAGCGGCGCCTTCGCAAGCACGGGATTCCGACGGTGCACTACGTCAGTCCCTCGGTGTGGGCGTGGCGGCCGAAGCGTGCCGAGGCCATGGCCGAATCCACCGACCTCGTGCTCTGTCTGCTGCCTTTCGAACCGGATTTCTATGCCGACTACGGCCTGCGTGCGGTTTTTGTCGGGCACCCGCTGGCCGATTCACTGCCGCTGCGCACCAATCCACAGGCAGCACGGTCGGCGCTCGGCCTGCCCGAGTCCGGCGAAATCGTTGCGCTGCTGCCCGGCAGCCGCAGCGGCGAAATCGACCGGCTCGGTGAGGCCTTTGCCGGCGCCGCCGCACTGTTGACCGAAAGGCGGCCGGGCATACGTTTCGTGGCGCCCATGGCCAGCCCCGCGATTGGTGAGAAATTTGCGGCAGAACTGGCACATCATGGCCGGGATGCCGAGGTCCTGCTGCTGGATCGTCAGGCGCAACAGGCTATTGCCGCAGCCGATGTCGTGCTGGTTGCTTCGGGCACCGCGACGTTGGAAGCTCTGCTGTTGAAAAGACCGATGGTGGTCGCCTACCGACTGGCGCAGGCCACTCGAATTGTCCTGGAAAAACTGGCGTTGTTGAACATCGAACGATTCGCCTTGCCTAACCTGTTAGCCGGCCGCGACCTGGTGCCGGAGATACTGCAGGATGAACTCAGCGCAGCGCGTCTCGCTGAGGAAGTATCCGTGTTGCTGGGCCGGCGGGATCATCTGGCCTACGTCGCGGAGTGCGACGCTATCCATGGAACCTTGCAGCGCGACGCCAGCGCGCGTGCCGCTGAGGCGGTTACCGAACTCTGCGGATGGCGGCAATGAGCCGGGCAGGGCAGCTGTGGCTGGTTGCCGGAGTCGATGAAGTCGGGCGTGGTCCGCTGGCCGGGCCGGTTACTGCGGCGGCAGTCATACTCGATCCGCAGCGACGAATCAACGGTCTGCGCGACTCGAAGACGCTAACCGCAAAACGGCGCGAGCTGCTGGCCGGGCGAATACGTCAGCGGGCCCTGGCCTGGTGCGTGGCATCGGCCGCACCCGCGGAAATCGATGAACTCAATATTTTCCAGGCCTCGCTGTTGGCCATGCGCCGGGCCCTCCAGGGACTGAACCTCAGTCCGGAACGGGTCGAGATCGATGGCCGCCACGCCGTGCTGCCGGACGGCTGGTCTTGCCCGGTCGAAGCCATCGTCGGTGGAGACTCCCGGCGACGGTGGATCAGTGCCGCCTCCATCCTCGCCAAGGTGCACCGCGACAGCCTGATGGTGCGGCTGCACGACCGCTACCCGGAATACCGCTTTGACCGCCACAAGGGTTATCCGACGCAATTTCACCTGCGGGCACTAAGACGTTTCGGCGTAACGCCGGAACACCGCCGCTCTTTTGCCCCGGTCCGCGCCGCGATGAAAGTCAGTCTGTGAGCCAGGCGCCGTCATTCGTTCACCTGCGGGTGCACACCGAGTATTCGCTGGTCGACAGCGTCGTTCGGGTCAAACCGCTGATGAAGGCGGTGGCGGAGGCGGGCATGCCCGCTATCGCAATGACCGATGAAACCAACCTGTTCGCCATGGTCAAGTTTTACCGGGCGGCGGAAAAAGCCGGCATCAAGCCGATCATTGGCGCGGACCTGTGGCTCGACCTGGACGACGAACGCGAGTTATGCCGTTTTACGCTGTTGTGCCAGGACCGCACCGGCTATGCGAATCTGACGCGGCTCCTGACCCGGGTTTACGCCGAGCATGGCGACCGGCCGGTTCCGGCGGTAACCCGTGAATGGCTGGAGGAGTCCTCGGCGGGGCTGATCGTATTGTCCGGCGGGCGCCTGGGCGACGTGGGCCGCGCGCTGCTCAGCCGCAACGAGGCACTGGCCCGCGATCGCCTGGGTTGGTGGTGGGACGTATTTTCGCACAGCTACTACCTCGAGCTGCAGCGCACCGGCCGCCAGGGTGAAGCGGACTACAACGCCGCAACCGTGCAGCTGGCTGCTGCCGCAGGCGTGCCGGTCGTGGCCACGAACGAAGTCTGCTTTATCCGGCCCGACGACTTCGAATCGCACGAGGCCCGGGTTTGTATTCGCAACGGCTACACGCTGGCCGACAACAGCCGTCCACGTGAACACACCCAGCAGCAGTTCCTGCGCAGCCCCGGGGAGATGGCCGAGCTGTTCGCCGAAGTGCCCGAAGCGCTGGCGAACACGGTTGAAATCGCACGCCGCTGCAATCTCGAGATCGAGCTGGGCACCAGCGTGTTGCCGGAGTTTCCGGTCCCTGACGGCTACGACGTCGACGGCTACCTGCGGGAAGTGTCCCAGCAAGGCCTGAAGGAGCGGCTCGAACAGCACACTTGCGAGCGCTATCAACGCAGCGACTACGTGGCCCGGCTGGAGCGCGAGTTGGGCGTTATCTCGGGGATGGGTTTTCCGGGCTATTTTCTCATCGTCGCCGACTTCATTCGCTGGGCGCGCAAGAATGACATCCCGGTTGGTCCGGGCCGTGGTTCCGGTGCCGGGTCGCTCGTTGCCTGGGCGCTGGGTATTACCGATCTCGATCCGCTCGAGCACGAGCTGCTGTTCGAGCGCTTCCTCAATCCCGAACGGGTCTCGATGCCCGACTTCGATATTGATTTCTGCATGGAAGGCCGGGATCGCGTTATCGAATACGTTGCCGGCCGCTATGGCCAGGACCGCGTGTCCCAGATCATCACCTTTGGCAGCATGGCCGCACGGGCAGTGGTGCGCGACGTCGGCCGGGTGCTGGGTCATCCCTACGGTTTCGTTGACCGTATCGCCAAGCTGATTCCTTTCGAGGTTGGCATGACGCTGGCCAAGGCGCTCGAGACTGACGACGAATTACGCCAGGCATACGAGGCCGAGGACGAAATACGAACCCTGATTGACCTTGCGCAGTCCCTGGAGGGGCTCGCACGCAACGCCGGCAAGCATGCCGGTGGAGTCGTTATCGCACCGTCGCGGCTGACCGACTACACGCCGCTGTACAGCGAGGGCGGGGTCGAATCCGTGACCCAGTTCGACAAGGACGATGTCGAAGCGATCGGCCTGGTCAAGTTCGATTTTCTCGGTTTGCGTACGCTGACGATCATCGACTGGGCCGTGCGTACCGTGAACCGCGAGCGGGAACGTTCGGGTGAGCCGAAGCTGGAAATCGACGCGCTGCCGATGGACGATGCAGCGACCTTTGCGCTGCTGAAAAGCTGTTCGACGACCGCGATATTCCAGCTCGAATCGCGCGGCATGAAGGACCTGATAAAGCGGCTTTCGCCCGATTCTTTCGAAGACATCGTTGCGCTGGTCGCGCTGTTCCGCCCCGGGCCGCTGCAGTCGGGCATGGTCGACGACTTCATCCAGCGCAAGCACGGCCAGGCGGTCATTGTCTATCCGCATCCACAGCTCGAAAACATACTCAAGCCCACCTACGGCGTAATCCTGTACCAGGAGCAGGTGATGCAGATCGCCCAGGAGTTGTCCGGTTATTCGCTGGGCGGTGCCGATCTCCTGCGCCGGGCAATGGGCAAGAAAAAGGCCGAGGAAATGGCCCGCCAGCGCTCCGTTTTTCTCGATGGGGCCGAAGAGCGGGGCGTGGACCGCGAGGTTGCCACCGGTATTTTCGACCTCATCGAAAAATTCGCCGGCTATGGCTTCAACCGCTCGCATTCGGCCGCCTACGCGGTGCTGTCCTATCAGACCGCCTGGCTCAAGGCGCATTACCCGGCGGCTTTCATGGCCGCGGTGTTGTCCGCCGACATGGACAACACCGACAAGGTCGTGACGCTCATCGACGAGTGTCACAACATCGGGCTGGAGGTGCTGGTGCCCGACGTCAACAGTTCGAGCTACATGTTCGATATGGCCGGTGAGCAGGCGATTCGCTACGGACTCGGCGCGATCAAGGGCGTCGGGCGAAACGCCGTGCAACTGATTATCGAGGAGCGCGATCAAAACGGTCCCTATGACGATCTTCACGACCTGTGCGCGCGCGTGGACCTGCACAAGGTCAACAAGCGCGTGGTCGAGGCATTGCTCCGCGCCGGCGCACTGGACCAGCTGGGGGTGAATCGCGCAACGATGATGAGCGAGCTGCCGACGGCTCTGCAGATTGCCGACCAGAACGCGCGTGCTGCGCTGGCCGGCCAGAACGATCTTTTCGGCGTTGCGCCGGAGACCGCAGCGCCTGCCGGCAACGGCCAGGCGGCAACACCGGTACTTCCCGAGTGGACCGACGAGCAGCGCCTGGCTGGAGAGCGCGATACGTTGGGCCTGTTTCTCACGGGCCACCCGGTCGACGAGTTTGCCGATGAGCTGGCCTCACTCACGACCGGACCGGTCGTCGAGCTGATTTCCGAGGCGCCGCCGACCGAACCCTCGTGGCGCGGCCCGAAGCGGGTCGTAACCGCCGGCGGTCTGGCGCTCGAAATTCGCCGTCGCGGTCCCCGGGTCTTTGTAACCCTGGACGACAAGACTGCGCGCATGGAGGTGGTATTTTTCGACGAGGCTTACCAGCAATACCGTGACGTCATCGTGCGCGATACCGTGCTGGTCATCGAAGGCACGCTGCGGTGGGATGATTTCATGAGCGCCTGGCGTCTTTCGGCGACCCACGCCATGAGTCTCGAGCAGGCGCGCCAGAAGTATGCCAACCGCCTGGTCATCCGCTGGAACGGCCGCCAGGACGATGTCGCGTTTGCAGGCGAGCTGAAGGAGGCGCTGGAACCGTATCGCCAGGGCTCCTGTGGCGTCAGCGTGCACTACCGGGGCCAGGGTGCGGTCGCCCGCCTGCATCTCGGCGACGACTGGACGGTGCGCCCGAGTCTCGACCTGTTGCGCCGCCTGCAGGCGCTGGCGGGCAGCGGCCAGGTCCGGGTGATCTACCCGCATCGCTCGGAGATCAGCGGTTGAAGCACCACCGGCTATCCCGCATAGTCATTGGCCGTGAATCTCGACTTCCTGGATTTCGAACAACCGATCGCCGATCTCGAGGCCAAGATCGACGAGCTGCGTCATGTCGGTGACGACCCCGACATCAATATCACCGAGGAAATCGCGCGGCTGACCGAGAAAAGCCGGGCGCTGACCGAATCCATTTTTTCCCGGCTGAGCCCGTGGCAGGTAGCCCAGCTTGCCCGGCACCCACAGCGTCCCTACACGATGGATTACGTGCGTCGCGTGCTCACGGATTTCCAGGAGCTTCATGGCGACCGGGTGTATCGTGACGATCCGGCCATCGTTGCCGGTCTTGCCAGGCTGGAAGGTGAGCCCGTTGCCATAATCGGTCACCAGAAAGGGCGCGACACGCGGCAGAAAATTTACAGGAACTTTGGCATGCCGAAGCCGGAAGGCTTTCGCAAGGCGCTGCGCGTCATGAAACTTGCCGAGCGCTTCCGCCTGCCGTTGCTCACCTTCATCGACACACCGGGCGCCTATCCGGGGGTCGGGGCCGAGGAGCGCGGGCAGAGCGAGGCGATTGCACGCTGTCTTTCGGCCATGTCCGACCTCCACTGCCCGGTGTTGTGTACGGTAATTGGCGAGGGCGGATCCGGCGGTGCCCTTGCAATCGGTGTGGGCGATCACGTCGCGATGCTGCGCTATTCGATCTATGCGGTGATTTCCCCCGAAGGCTGTGCATCGATCCTCTGGAAAAGTGCGGAGAAAGCCGAAGAGGCGGCCGAGGCGATGCGCATCACGGCAGACAGTCTTCATTCACAGTCGTTGATAGACGAAGTCGTCGACGAACCGCTCGGCGGCGCGCACCGCGACCCGGACGCCATGGCCGAAACGCTGCGCGCCAGCCTGGTGGCCCGTCTCGAAGCCTTGCGCGGCGTACCCGCCGAGGAACTCGTCGAGGCGCGCTACCGGAAGCTGCGCGCCTTTGGCGTATTCAAAGAGGGCTGACGGTGCATTCCGAGGAGCTGGTTCAGCAGCTTTATGATTCGCTGCAGGCCGACAACCGGCTCTTTACTGCCCGCCGGTTTGTCGTCGCGTTCAGCGGTGGGCTGGACAGCACGGTGTTGCTGGACCTGGTGCGCCGGGCGTTGCCGGTAGCCGGCGGCCCCGGACTTGCTGCAGTCTACGTCGACCACCAGCTGCAGCCCGGTTCGGCGGAGTGGGCCGGGCATTGCGAAAATGTCGCCGCCGACATGGGCGTTGACCTGGAAATCAGGCGGATCGATGCCGGGCCCCGGCCGGGTGCCAGCCCGGAGGCTGCGGCCCGGGCCGCGCGTTACGACGCTCTCGCGACCGTGCTGGGGGACGGCGATGTGCTGCTGACCGCGCACCACCGGGACGACCAGGTCGAAACCGTATTGCTGCAGCTGGTCCGCGGCGGCGGTGTGGCGGGCCTGGCGGGGATGCCGGTACTGAGCCGGATCGGCACCGCCTTGCACTGGCGGCCGTTGCTGGCAGTCCCTCGCGAGCGGCTGCGGGAGTACGCCGCTCGCGCGGGTCTGAGCTGGATCGAAGACCCCTCGAACACCCATCTCAGGTACGACCGCAACTTCGTGCGTCACGAGATCCTGCCAAAACTCGCGGAACGCTGGCCCGGTGCGGCCGGTGCGGTCACGCGTTCGGCCCGTCACAGCGCAGAGGCCGCTGAATTGATGCGGGAAGTCGGTGCCGAGGATGCCGGCCAGGCTGCGGCCGGTACCGATACCCTGTCGGTCAGTGCGCTTGCCGGGTTGTCGCCGCAGCGCCGGCGCAATGCCTTGCGGCGGTGGATTGAACTGACCGGGATGCCGATGCCCGGAACGGCACACGTCGTCCAGGTTCTGGAGTTGCTGGACTCACGCGAGGCGGGTGGTTGCGTGAGCTGGCCGGGCGTCGAGCTGCGGCGCTATCGCGACCGTCTCTATGTCATGCAGCCGATCGAGCCCTTGCCGAACGACTTCGAGGAGATCCTGCATCCGGGGTCGGCAATCAGACTGCCGGCCGGGCTGGGCCAGCTGCGTGCAGCCGGCCAACCGGCGCAGCTCACAGTGCGGTTCAGGCGCGGCGGAGAACGCCTCCGTCCGCGCGGCAGTGCGCACCGGCGGGCCTTGCGCAATCTTTTCCAGGAGTCGGGCGTAGTGCCCTGGATGCGCGACCGGATTCCGCTGGTTTTTACCGGAAACCGGCTGCTGGCGGTTGCTGACCTGTGGCTGGAGCACGAACTGGCGGCCAGCCAGGCCGGGGCCGGGCTCGAAGTCAGCTGGAAAGACCATCCCCGGCTGTACTGATTGTGCCCGTTCTGGTACTTTTTCCACCGCCGACAACGGTTGTCGGCGCTTTTGGTTTTGAGGTGACGAAACAGCTTGGGCTTTCAACCGGGCCATTGCGATAACCTGTTTCTGCCAGTGACCACTGTCACCGGCAAGCCTCCCCACCCCGACAAATTCACTCACACGAGATCAGCGACATGACCCGCTTTGTATTCATTACCGGCGGGGTGGTCTCATCCCTGGGCAAAGGAATTTCAGCCGCTTCGCTTGGCGCCATTCTCGAGGCGCGCGGGCTGAAGATCAGCATGATCAAGCTCGATCCCTACATCAACGTCGATCCGGGCACCATGAGTCCGTTTCAGCATGGTGAGGTGTTCGTAACCGAAGACGGAACCGAGAGCGATCTGGATCTCGGCCACTATGAGCGCTTTGTCCGGACGACGACGGGGCGCAACAGCAACTTTACGACCGGTCGAATTTACGAGAGCGTGATCCGCAAGGAACGGCGTGGCGATTACCTCGGCGCTACGGTCCAGGTCATTCCTCACATCACCGACGAAATCATCAACAGCATCAAGCTCGGTGCCGGTGATGCAGACGTGTGCATGGTCGAGATCGGCGGCACCGTTGGCGACATCGAGTCGCTGCCTTTCCTGGAGGCGATACGCCAGTTCGGGGTCGAATCGGAGCCTGGACAGGTCGTATACATGCACCTGACGCTGGTGCCCTACATCGCCACTTCGCGGGAGATGAAGACCAAGCCGACCCAGCACTCGGTCAAGGAGCTACGCTCGATCGGCATACAGCCCGACGTGCTGTTGTGCCGGGTCGACCGGGTGTTGCCGAGGGATGAACGGCGCAAGATCGCGCTTTTTACCAATGTCGAGGAGCGTGCGGTCATTCCGGCCGTCGATGCCGACGATATCTACAAGATCCCGATGATGCTCCACGACGCTGGCCTCGACGATATCGTGGTCGAGAAAATGCAGCTCGATCTGCCGCCCGCCGACCTGTCCGAGTGGATCCGCGTCGTAGAGGCGAAAACGAACACCACGGCTGAAGTGAATATCGCGATGGTAGGCAAGTACGTGCATTTTCGCGATTCCTACATCTCGCTAAGCGAGGCGCTGACCCATGCCGGCGTTCATACCGGCACCAAGGTCAAGATTCACTACGTCGAATCGCAGCAAATCGAGGACGAAGGGCCCGATGCACTGGCCGGCATGGATGCGATCCTGGTGCCGGGCGGTTTCGGCGAACGCGGTGTCGAAGGGAAGATTCGTGCGGCACAGTACGCCCGTGAACGCGGCATCCCCTATCTCGGTATCTGCCTCGGGCTGCAGGTGGCGGTGATCGAGTATGCCCGCAACGTGGCAGAACTGGAGGGAGCCCAGAGCACCGAGTTCGACCGCAACACGCCGCACCCGGTCATCGCCCTGATCACCGAGTGGCAGGATCACGAGGGCCAGATCGAGCGGCGCGATGCAGATTCCGACCTCGGTGGCACCATGCGGCTGGGCGCGCAGGAATGCCGCCTGGTGAACGGTACCCGAGCTGCTCAGCTGTACGGCGGCGATACCGTGACCGAGCGTCATCGGCATCGCTACGAATTCAACAACACCTACCGGCAGCGGCTGACGGACGCCGGCCTGACGATTTCCGGACTCTCGGTCGACGATCTCGTCGAGATAGTCGAGATCGACACCCATCCCTGGTTCGTTGCCTGCCAGTTTCACCCGGAATTCACCTCGAATCCGCGCGATGGCCACCCGCTGTTCAGCGGTTTCGTCGAAGCAGCACGACACTACCGGTCCGAACACCTGCCACAGCGCGCCCGCGCCTGAGTAACGAATGGAACTCTGTGGTTTTAAAGCTGGGCTGGAAAGCCCGCTGTTCCTCATCGCCGGTCCGTGCGTTATCGAGAGCGAGCAGCTGTCGCTGGATACCGCCGGGCACCTGAAGGAAATCACGGCGCGACTGGGTGTGCCGTTTATTTACAAGTCTTCCTTCGACAAGGCCAACCGTTCGTCGCGAAGCAGTTTTCGCGGTCCGGGCATTGACGAAGGGCTGCGAATACTCGAAACGGTGCGTCAGCAGATTGGCGTGCCGGTGCTTACAGACGTACACGAGGACACGCCGCTGGCCGATGTTGCCGCAGTCGTCGATGTACTGCAGACGCCGGCATTCCTCTGCCGGCAAACCAATTTTATCGTGGCCGTCGCCTCACAAAACAAGCCGGTCAACATCAAGAAAGGCCAGTTCCTTTCGCCCTGGGAAATGAAAAACGTTGTCGGCAAGGCACGTAGCACCGGTAACGAGCAGATCATGGTCTGCGAACGCGGTTTCTCATTCGGCTACAACAACCTCGTGTCAGATATGCGCTCGCTCTCAGTGATGCGCGAGACTGGCTGCCCGGTGGTATTCGATGCGACTCACTCGGTTCAGCTTCCGGGTGGCAAGGGCACGGCCTCCGGCGGGCAGCGCGAGTTCATCCCGGTGCTGGCCCGCGCGGCCGTGGCAGCGGGCGTGTCGGGCGTATTCGCCGAAACTCATCCCGATCCTGCCAATGCCATGAGCGACGGACCGAATGCCTGGCCACTGGACCGGATGGAATCATTACTGGGTACCCTGGTCGAGATCGACCGTGCGGTGAAGCATAGCCCGCTGGCGGAAGACACGCTGGCGGCTGACTAGGAGCTTTAACAATGAGCCAGATTACTGCAGTGCGCGGCCGGGAGATCCTCGATTCGCGCGGCAATCCGACCGTCGAGGCCGACGTAATGCTCGAGTCCGGCATACGCGCCAGCGCCGCGGTGCCCTCGGGGGCCTCGACCGGTGAGCGCGAAGCGGTGGAGATGCGTGACGGCGACAGCGATCGCTACTTCGGCAAGGGTGTGCTCAAGGCCGTTGCCCACGTCAACGGCGAAATCCGCGAGGCCGTTACCGGACTTGCGGCGGAGGACCAGGGCGGGCTCGACCAGGCAATGATCGAACTCGATGGCACCGAAAACAAGTCACGGCTGGGTGCCAATGCGGTGCTTGCCGTGTCGCTTGCAGCAGCCAAGGCCGCCGCCGCCGAGGCCGGGGTCGGTCTGTACCGGCATATCGCGGTGCTCGCCGGTAACGAATCGGCCTCGGGTTTGCCGGTGCCGATGATGAACATCATCAACGGTGGTGCCCACGCCGATAACAATGTTGATATCCAGGAATTCATGATCATGCCGGTCGGCGCGCCCAGCTTTCGCGAAGCCCTGCGTTACGGGGCCGAGATTTTTCACACGCTGAAGGGTGTATTGCACGAAAAGGGTCTCGCCACCTCGGTCGGGGACGAAGGCGGTTTCGCGCCCAACCTGCCGTCCAACGAAGCGGCCCTCGAGACGATCATGGTCGCGATCGAGAAAGCCGGTTATTCGGCGGGTTCGGAGATTGTCCTGGCCCTGGATGTTGCATCCTCAGAGTTCTGCAGCGACGGGCAATACCGGCTGTCGTCCGAGGACAAGGTGTTCGACGCCGCGGGTTTCAGCCAGTACCTGGTCGACCTGGTTAACCGCTACCCGATTGCGTCGATCGAGGATGGCATGGGCGAAAACGACTGGCCGGGCTGGACGGTGTTGAGCGATGCCCTGGGCGACCGGGTGCAGCTGGTGGGCGACGACCTATTCGTCACGAACACCCGGATCCTGGCCAAGGGTATCGACGAAGGGATCGCCAACTCGATCCTGATCAAGCCCAACCAGATTGGCACACTGACCGAGACGCTGGCGGCGATAGCGATGGCAGAGGAGGCCGGATACACGGCCGTCGTCTCGCATCGATCCGGCGAGACGGCGGACAGCACCATAGCCGATATCGCGGTTGCGACAACCGCTAACCAGATCAAGACAGGCTCGCTGTCGCGCTCGGACCGGCTGGCCAAGTACAACCAGCTGCTGCGGATCGAAGAGGAGCTCGGAGCCAATTCCCACTACTATGGCCGCGGGGCGCTGCGGGGCTGATTCTCATGCGGGTGCTGCTCATCACCCTGTCGGCCGCGCTGCTGGTCATGATGTACCGATACTGGCTGTCGGATGACGGAATACGCGAGGTCTGGCGTTTGCGTGAGGCCGTCGCCGTCCAGCAGGAGCAGAACGAGGTGCTGCGCCGGCGCAATGCCGAGCTGGAGGCCGAGGTTGCCGATCTCAAGGGCGGCAGCGAGGCCATCGAGGAACGGGCACGCGCGGAGCTGGGAATGACGCGCAAAAACGAGACCTTCTACCAGGTCGTCGAAGAAGAAGAAAAACCGGAATGACCCTGCCGCGTCTGTGCGGTCCGCCCGCCGCGAGCGGGGTGTTGCGACAACGTCCGCAAGACTTCTTTGTCGACGAGATACTTTCCTTCGAGCCCGACGGCGAGGGCGAGCACGAGCTGGTGCATGTCGAGAAAACCGGCGCCAACACGGCCTGGGTAGCCGGTGCGCTCGCCCGCTTTGCCGGCGTTCGTCCCAGGGATGTTTCCTATGCAGGACGAAAAGACCGGCACGCGGTAACCCGGCAGTGGTTTTCGGTCTGGCTGCCGGGCCGCAGCGGAATCGACTGGGCGGATTGCGGTATCGAGGGAGTAGAAATACTCGGCACGGTGCGGCACCGGCGCAAGTTGCGCCGTGGTGCCCTGGCAGGCAACCGGTTCCGGATCGTCATTCGCGAGTTCAGGAACGGAGACGACATCGAAGCACGCTGCGAGCGGCTGGTCCGCGATGGCGTGCCTAACTACTTCGGTCCACAGCGTTTTGGTCATGGGCGTCGCAACCTCGAGCTTGCCGTCCGGTTGTTCGAGGGTGCGCGGTTGCGTCGTAACGAACGCTCGATTGCGCTGTCTGCAGCACGCAGCGAGATTTTCAACGCGGTGCTGGCGGCCCGGATCGACGCCGGCACCTTCTTGGTACCGTTGCCGGGCGAGCCGCTAAGTCCCGGTGGTGGAAGCTTTTTCTCCTGTGAGCAGCCCGATGAGGAGATCATCCGGCGGGTTGGCATCGGCGAGTTGCACCCGACCGGGCCGATGTGGGGTGATGGCGGCAATCCGGCAACCGGCGAGGCGGCAGCTTTCGAGGCCGCCGTAGCGGCGCAGTTCGAATTGTTCTGTTCCGGTCTGGCCGGCGCGCGGCTGCGCTTTGAGCGCCGGCCTCTCCGGGTCATCCCGCAGGAGCTGGCATGGCAGGTCGCGGAGAATGGGCTGGAGCTTCGGTTCCTGTTGCCGCGTGGCGCCTTTGCCACCTGCCTGGTCGCCGAGCTGGTCGAAGTCCCGGCGTCGGAATGATGTCAGCTGCGCAGCAGCACGTACAACGCACCACCGCCGCCATCCCGGGCCGGTGCAGTGGTGAAAGCCAGCACCGTGTTTCGCCGGCGCAGCCAGCTTGCGACCAGCGGCTTCAGCACCGGGCCGCTGCCGCCGGAACGGGTCCCTTTGCCATGGATGATTCGCACACAGCGGTAGCCGTGGTCGAGGCACTCGGCAATGAACTCGTCGATGGCAACACGGGCCTCGGTGGCCGTCAGGCCGTGCAGGTCAAGCTCGCTGGAAATGCTGTATCGTCCGCGTCGCAGCCGGCGCAAAACCGCGGCACCAACGCCGGGGCGGCGGTAGGACAGCTCTTCGTGCGCGTCGATGTAGGGCGCGCCGGTCAGGCTGTCTTCGAGTACCTGGCGCTCGTCGGCACGGGTGAACCGGGCGCGTGGCGACGGCCGGCGCCGGGTGTCCGGTGCGCGGTCGGTTTCGATCCGGCGCACGCCGGACATTTTTTCGCGGAAAAGCCGCAGGTCGTCGTCGGGATCTTTGCTCATGACAGTTGCACGTCCGGCCGTCTTGCGGCAGGTACAATACCGTTAGTGCCATTATCGGGGAACGATGTCCAGTGAACATATTGCTCAGTAACGACGACGGATACCATTCGAAGGGGCTTGCCGCACTGTCGGGCGCCCTGGAGGATATCGCCGACATCACAGTCGTTGCTCCCGACCGCAACCGCAGCGGGGCCAGCAATTCACTGACCCTTGATGCGCCGCTGCGGATCAGGCGCCAGGGGCCCGGTGTTTTTTGTGTCAACGGTACGCCCACCGATTGCGTGCATGTCGCGATTACCGGGTTTCTCGAATCCGACCCGGACATGGTGATTTCCGGTATCAATCACGGTGCCAATCTGGGCGATGACGTTCTGTACTCGGGAACGGTTGCCGCGGCGACGGAAGGACGTTTTCTCGGGCTGCCGGCCATTGCCATTTCGCTGGTGTCGGGGCGCAGTGCCAACATGCCGGCAGCGGGCCGGGTGGCCCGCGACCTCGTTCAGAGGCTGCGGAGCACACCGCTGCCACAGGACACCATACTCAATGTGAACGTGCCGGACCTGCCGTACGAAGAGATCGAAGGCCTGCGCGCCACCCGTCTCGGATACCGTCATCGCGCGGAACCGGTCGTGCGATCCAAAGACCCGCGTGGCCAGACCATTTACTGGGTCGGTCCGGCCGGGCCCGAACAGGACAGCGGACCGGGCACGGATTTTCATGCTATCGCCAACGGCTACGTGTCGGTAACGCCGCTGCAGGTAGACCTGACGGCGCACGCAACGATCGAATCGATCGCCGACTGGCTGGGCGACGAGGCGTGAAGCATCGCGGTATTGGCATGACCTCCGCGCGCACCCGTGAGCGGCTGGTCGACCGGCTCAAGCGCCAGGGCATCGCTGACGAAACAGTGCTCGACCGCATTCGTAACGTCCCCCGCCACCTGTTCGTCGATGAAGCGCTTGCCAGCCGGGCCTACGAGGACACGGCGCTGCCGATCGGCCAGGGCCAGACCATTTCACAGCCCTTCATCGTCGCAAGAATGACCGAGGCACTGATAGCTGGCGGCAGACCGGAAAAGGTCCTGGAAATCGGGACCGGTTGCGGCTACCAGACCGCGGTCCTGAGTCCATTGTGTGGCACGATTTACAGTATCGAACGGATTGGGGCCATTCAGCGTAGAGCGCGTCGGCTGCTGCGCGAACTTGATATCTACAATGTTCGGTTCAAGCATGGCGATGGCTGGAAAGGCTGGCCGACCCATGCGCCTTATGACGGCATCCTGGTGACCGCTGCGCCGCCGAATCTGCCCGAAGTGTTGCTTGAGCAGCTGGCGCCCGGTGGCAGGCTGGTCATCCCGGTCGGACCGGCCGGCCGGCAGACCCTGGTGGCCTATACCCACCAGGGTGGGCAATTCGAGTGTGAAGACCTGGGTGCCGTCAGCTTCGTGCCGTTGTTGCAGGGGCGCACCTGATGACCGAGATGCGAGACTGATATGCGTTTGTTTACTGGCCTCTACGACCGTGTCCTGACCTGGTCGCGCCATCCTCATGCCGACCGCTATCTCGCGGGTCTGAGTTTTGCCGAATCGTCGTTTTTTCCCATTCCGCCCGACGTCATGCTGGCGCCGATGGTGCTTGCAACGCCGCGCCGGGCGTGGTGGCTGGCCGGGCTGACGACGCTGGCATCGGTGCTGGGCGGCCTGGCGGGGTGGCTGATCGGTTACTTCGGCTTTGAAGCCGTGCAGGGGCTGCTCGAGTCCGCCGGCTACATGGACGAATACGATCGCGCCAACGCATGGTTCGAACGCTGGGGTTTCATGGCGGTGCTGATTGCCGGTTTCTCGCCGATTCCCTACAAGGTATTCACCATTGCCGCCGGTTCGCTGGCCATGCCGCTACCGTTGTTTGTTGTGGCGTCGGCCATCGGGCGTGGTGCGCGGTTTTTCCTCGTTGCCGGACTGATCCGGGCCGGTGGTGAGAGAGCGGCCGACCGGCTGCGTGCCCACGTCGAGCTGCTGGGGTGGCTGGTGGTCGTGGGCGGGATTGTCGCCTACCTGTGGCTGCGTCATTGACCCGAGTCCTGGCGCTGACCCTGGTTTGCGCGACGCTGGCAGCCTGCGGGGGCAAGGCTCTGCGCTGGGAACCGCGGGTCCATATCGTGCAGGCCGGGGAGACCCTTCAGGCCATTGCCTTTCGCTACCGTGTCGATGCCGCGGACCTCGCCGGCTGGAACCGGATCGACAATCCCGACCTCGTTTTTGCCGGTCAGCGGTTGCGTCTCTCGCCGCCACCCGGCTACCGGCCGACCCGACCAACCGCGCGGCAGCCTGCGCAAACCGCGCCGCGTTCCCCGACAGCGCCGCCACCGGATATTTCGTCAAATCCGGACTGGGTCTGGCCGGCCAGCGGGCCGGTTATCGCTGGATTTGGCGGTGAAACGTCGCTCGGCCGCGGGCTGGATATCGGCGGAAATAAAGGAGATTTTGTACTTGCGGCCTCTGGTGGAACAGTGGTTTACAGCGGCAGTGGACTTTTAGGGTACGGAAAACTTATCATTTTGAAACACACAGAAAACTACCTCAGTGCCTACGGGCACAACGACGCACTGCTGGTTCGGGAAGGGGAAGTCGTCGACACCGGGCAGCGCATAGCAAAAATGGGAATCGGACCGGGGGGTCGCGCACTACTGCATTTTGAAATCCGGGTTAATGGAGAACCGGTAGATCCGTCGCAGTATTTGCCCGCGCGATAACTGATCCATTCCACAGCTCCTTGGGAAGGGGGCCTATAATGATAGAAAATGAGGCCGAAAAGGCTGGGGCTGCCACGCTGCTGGGAAGAAAAAAACGCTCATTCGACAGGACCGTGCATGATGCCACGCGTCTTTACCTGGGTGAGATCGGTTTTTCGCCACTGCTGACGGCAGAAGAAGAGGTTTATTTCGCACGCCGTGTACAGCGGGGAGACGAAGCCGCAAGACGCAGAATGATCGAAAGCAACCTGCGCCTGGTGGTGAAGATTGCCCGCCGCTACATGAACCGTGGCCTGCCGCTCCTCGACCTGATCGAGGAAGGTAACCTGGGCCTGATCCATGCGGTCAAGAAGTTCGATCCGGAACGCGGGTTCCGGTTTTCGACCTACGCGACCTGGTGGATTCGCCAGACGATCGAACGCGGGATCATGAACCAGACCCGCACGATCCGCCTGCCGATTCACGTCATCAAGGAAATCAACGCCTATCTCAGGTCGGCGCGAAAACTGGCACAACAGCTGGATCGCGAACCGGAGCTGGAAGAGATTGCCCTTGATATGGATTGCTCGGTCGATAACGTGCGCCGTTTGTTCGGGCTCAATGAGCGGACGACTTCGGCCCACGCGCCGGTCGGTCGCGACAGCGACCGCACGGTGCTCGAGTCGATACCGGACACCGAGAGCGCGGACCCGTCAAGCGCAGCGCAAAGCGACAAGATCAGCCAGGTGCTGCACCAGTGGCTGGGTCGCCTGAGCGATAAACAGCGCGCGGTTGTCGAACGGCGATTCGGATTGCGCGGCCACGAGAAATCGACGCTCGAACAGGTT